>NZ_CP032707.1:297500-627500 GCF_003627995.1 Brevundimonas naejangsanensis
ATGTCTTTTCAAAAAGACCGCAGTTGTCAGTGTCGACTGATAGACCCCGAAGGGTCATCGCCAGGACACCGCCGCCTGCGTTTCTCTTTCCAGATCAACGATTTCAAAGACCAGGACCGGAAGAACCGGCCGGACCGTTTAGCGCCGGGTCCGCGGCGGAGGCGGCTATCTAGCCGACCCAGTTTTCGGTGTCAAGCAGTTCTTTTTAAAGAACTTTCTTTTCACCAAACCGCTCCGGGAGGAACGGCGGAGGCGGCTGTCTAGTGAGAGCCGATCTCCTTGTCAACCGGGCTTTTCAGCCTTTCTGCGTTTTCCGAAACCGAAGCTCCGAAGGCCGCAGATCATCGCCGAGAAAACCGAGAGGCTTGTCCCCCAAAGCATTTCAGCGATTCGATTGAGCCGTGGAAACTAACCGAACCAACCGACCGAGGCAAGAAGCTTTTTCAAACTCCTGCCCCGACCAAAACCCCGGAAATCCAATCTCCGAAGCCCGTCGGGCCAGCCCGTCTCCGAGCGAGGCGGCGATATACGTCCCGCTTTTCGGGGTGGCAAGGGCGTTTCTGAAGAAAGTCGAACCATCCACAGGCGGCCGACTTATGCACAGGCGCCCCGCCCGTCAGCCCGCCGCTATGTAGGTGCGCAGGCTTTCCGCCTCCTGGGTTGCGGCGGCGATCTGGCATTTCACCACGTCGCCGATGGAGACCACCCCCGCCAGCCGGTCGTCCTGCAGCACGGGCAGGTGGCGTATCCGGCGATCCGTCATGCGCGTCATCAGGAGCGCCACGGTCTCTGCCGGCTCGGCGAAGATCACCTCTGTCGTCATATAGGCGGAGGCGGGGCGCGACAGGGCCTCGGCGCCGTCGCGAGCAACGGCCCGGACGATGTCCCGTTCCGAGAGAACCCCGACCACCTGATCGTCACGGCAGACGATCAGGGCGCCGACCTGCTTGCGGTCCAGTTCCTGGCTCGCGTCGTGAAGAGAAACGTCGGGCGCGAGCGTGAAGACATCGCGTCCCTTGCCCTTGAGAATTTCGGCGACCAACATGACGGCGTCCTCCATCGCTGGTGACTGGGTGAACCGCGGATCAATCGCGGCTCGACCGCTCTGACGCAGGATCGCTCAGACGCCGCCGGTACGCAAATCACGCCCTGGCGTTCGACCCGCGCGCCAGGACGCCGACTGTGAGCAGGCCGAAGACGAAGCCTATGGCGTGGGCCTCCCAGGCGATGCGCGCGCCCTCGGCGCCGGGGGCCAGGCCGATGAGTCCCACGATGAGATTGACCGCCATCCAGGCCGCCGAAGCCTTGAGCACCGTCGGATGCAGCAGGGGCAGAACCCGGCCATGCCCGCCCATCAGCCGCGTCGCCGCCCCGATCAGGCCGAAGACGGCGCCCGACGCCCCGACCAAGGGGTCGACGCTATAAGGATGAAGCAGGCCATAGCCCAAGGCGGCGAGGGCGCCGCTCACTATATAGAAGAGGACGAAGATCAGCGGCCCGACGCCGCGCTCCAGCATCCGCGCCACGGGCGCGCCAAAGGCTAGGGCGCCGATCGCGTTCATGGCCACATGCGGCCAGCCGCCGTGCAGTAGCATGGAGGTGAACAGGCCGCCCCACTCCCCGCGCCACATATCGGCGGGGCGGAAGGCCATGGACAGCCCCTGATCGGGCAGCCGCTCCTGAAAGAAGAACAGCACCGGCATGGAGGCGGCGATCAGCAGCGGCAGGAAGGGCGCGTTGAAGATCTTTTCACGAGGCGGGCGCGGCGACGAGGCGTCGAAATGAGGCATGCCCCTTGATGGGGGCAAGACGCGCCAATCTCAAGGCGAACCTCTGCGCGGGGCTTTGGCTCATTCCGAGACTGGCACAGGCGTTGCTGTGTCCCGTTCAGAAGTCCTGCGGAGCGCGTGATGTCGTCTCATACACTGACACTGATAGCCGTGACGGCGGCGGGGGCCCTCGCGGCCGCCGACGCGTCAGCCCAAGCGGCCGGGTCGGCCGGCGCGGGCCAATTCCAGGCCGGCTACGGCGCCTCGCGCTACACCACCGCCCGCCCCTCGCAGGGGACGACCCGCGACGCCAACGGCAACCGCCTGGTGGTCAACGGCATCATCCAATCGGGCGCCAGCAGCTACTCCAGCACGTCCAGCGGCGTGTCCTCCTCCGGCTCGATCAACGGATCCGGCAACGGCTCGGGAACCAACATCAGCGGCGCCACAGCCATCGGCAACAATCTGAACGTGGTGGTCCAGGGCAACCGCAACACCGTCGTCGTCAACTCCACCCAGAACAACACCGGCAATATCACCGCCGGGACCGCGCTGAACGGAACGCTGGTCTTCCCATGATATTCTCCGCCTTTGGTTCTCCCTTGCGTTCCCTGGGCTGCCTGGCCGCAGCCGCCGCCCTCCTCGCCGGGTGCGCCAGCACCAGCGCGGGTTCGTCGGGCCATTACGCCAAGCCGATCGGCAACGCCCCGGTGACGTCGAACCCGACGCCCTATTCGACGGCGCTCTACTGCCTGGCCGACTATGCGCGCCGCTACAATCTGCCCTCGCCGCGCATGGCGGTGGGCCGGATCAGCGACTACACCGGCTCCATCTCTTCCGACGGCGGGCGCCAGATCACCCAGGGCGCGTCCCTGATGGCCAACACCGCCCTGGCCAAGGCGGGCGCGCGCATCGTCGAGCGCTACGACACCTCGGTGTCCGAGCTGGAGCTGCGCTACGCCAACAACAAGCTGATCGGCGACGACCAGCCCAACGGCGCGCCCCAGGACGCCGCCTTCCGCCGCATCCTGGCCGGCCAGGTGCCGGGCTCGGACTTCTACATCGTCGGCGGCATCACCGAGGTGAACTACAACATCCGTTCGGGCGGCTTCGACATCGCCGGCGGCGAGGTGAAGCAGAACGGCGGCTCGGGCATGCTGACCGGCAAGGTCTTCGTCATGAACGTCGCCATCGACCTGCGCCTAGTGCAGACCACCACCCTCGAGGTCGTGGACGTGGTCTCCTATCAGAAGCAAATCGTCGGCCGCGAAGTGTCGGCAGGCGTGTTCGACTTCCTGAACGGCAACGTCTTCGACATTTCGGCCGGGTCCAGCGGCCTGGAGCCGGTCCAACTGGCGGTCCGCGCCCTGGTCGAACGCGCCACGGTCGAGTTCATGGCCAACCTCTACGGCGCCCCCGGCCCGGAAATCTGCCTCAACCCCGCCAACGATCCGCTGGGCGGCAGCCCGGTCGGTCCGACCGGCGGCTACTATCCCGCTTACGCCAACACGGACACGAACAATGGCCAGACTCGCGCCGACCCGTCTCGCTGGCACGATCGCCGCGACAGCGCTGTGCGTGGCGGCGGCCGCTGAGGCCTCCGCTCAGGCCCAGCCCCAAGATCGAGGCCTAGTCCTGAACGAACAGCTGAACCTGGGCGACGTCATCGCCGGCCAGCGCCTGAACGTCGTCAACGTCAGCGACAACGTCGCTGTGTCGAACGCCGCCATGGGCAACGCCCTGGTCGGGGGCGCGGACGGCCGCGCCGTGGACGTGCGCTCGACCCAGGACACGCAGGGCGCCGTCGTGGCCGACACCGCCCTGACCCTGCGCGGCGAGACGGGCCGCGTGAACAGCCTGACCCAGGCGCGGGGGAACTATCTGGCCGGGACCGCCGTCAACACCGGCATAGACGTGGACGCCGCCCAGACCCTAGACGGCGCCGTCACCGCGCGCAGCCGCATCGAGGAGACCGGCGCTCGCCTGATCCATGGCGGCTACATGAGCTCCGACGCCATCGGCAACACCGTCGCCCTGGGCGGCGGCGGAACGGCAGCGGCGCGCGGCGCCGTGACCGGCCGCGCGGATCAAACCTCGTCCGGCGAGATCTACGCCGAGACCGAGGCCCGCTTCACCTACGCCCCGGCCCAGACTGCCTTCGCCAGCCAGGCCTCAGCCAACGCGGTCCAGGCCACATCGACCCCGAACGCGCACCAGGACCTGTCGGTCCGCCAGAGCGCCTCGGGCGCGGGCGTCACCGCCTGGACCGGCGTGTGGGCAGGCAACGCCTGGGACATCGCCGCGCGAAGCCGCGCCGCCTCCAACCAGGCCGCCTTCTACAACCAGGGCGGGTCGCTGGTGGTCGACGTCGATCAACAAAACGAGGCCGAGGCCCAGTCCCGCACCGAACTCAGCTCCTATGACTTCGGCGCCGCCTATGCGACGGCCGAGGCCGTGGGCAATGAGGTCCATGCCGGCAACAACGACATCTACGTCAGCATCGACAACGCCCAGATGAACACCGGCGGCGTCACCGCCAGCGCCGGCTTCACCGGCCAGAACGGCTATGACGCCTATGTCGGAGCCAATGCGGCGGGCAACGCCGTCACCGGCTTCGCCTGTTCGGACTGCGGCGGCGACCTGAACGCGCGCAACGTCCAGACCAATATGGGCGACGTCCGGGCCACGGCGACCACCACGATCAACGGCTGGGGCCGCAATGTCGTCGCCGGATCAAACGCGGTCGGCAATACGGCGAGCTTCTACGTCACCCGCCCGTGAATTAACTTTCGGTAACTTGAGGTAGTCAAGTTCGTTTGTCACCGTGAAACAGACGCGCGGCCTGGGGCGGCGCGTCCGTCATAGGGTGCAGGGCCGCCATCAGTCTCGGGGCCGCCCGTTCGCACGCCGCGGAGACACAACCGAATGCGATCCCCTCGCCGCCTGCTTCTGCTCGCCGCCTCCAGCCTGGCCCTGATGGGCGGCGCAGCGCTTCCCGCCTTCGCCCTGACGCCGCCGTCGGCCGTCGCGACGCAGGACGCCCCTCCGTCTCAGCCTTGGGCCCAGGCGGCCAGCGACATTCCCGCCGACGCGGCCGTGCGCTTCGGTGTCCTGCCCAACGGCATGCGCTACGCCATCATGAGGAACGCCACCCCGCCGGGCCAGGCGTCGCTGCGCCTGCGGATCGCGGCCGGCTCCCTGATGGAGAACGACGACCAGCTGGGCCTGGCCCACTTCATGGAGCACATGGCCTTCAACGGCACGACCAATGTGCCCGAAAACGAGCTGTTGCGAATCCTCGAGCGTCTGGGCCTGGCCTTCGGCGCCGACACCAACGCCTTCACCAGCTTCGACCAGACCGCCTATGTGCTGGAGCTGCCTCGCACCAACGACGAGACCGTCGACACCTCGCTGCGCATTATGCGTGAACAGGTCTCCGAGGCCCTGATGAAGGCCGAGGACATCGACGCCGAGCGCGGCGTGATCGAGGGCGAGGAGCGCCTGCGCAACACGCCCGCCCTGCGTTCGCTGAAGGCCCAGATCGCCCTGCTGGCGCCAGGTCAGCGCCTGTCCAACCGCCTGCCGATCGGCGACCTCAGCATCATCCGCTCGGCCCCGCGCGAGCGTTTCGTCGAATTCTACGAGGCCTATTACCGCCCCGAGCGCGCCACCCTGATCGCGGTCGGCGACTTCGACGTCGATCAGATGGAGGCCAAGATCAAGGCGACCTTCGGCGACTGGACGCCCAAGGCCGCCGACGGCCCCGAGCCCGATCTGGGACAGGTCGCCCCGCGCCGGCCCGAGACCCGCATCCTCGTCGAGCCGGGCATCCAGTCCTCGGTTCAGCTGAACTGGATCCGCAATCCCGATCTGGACCCCGACACGGCGGCCGAGCGTCGCGACGACCTGCTGCAGAATCTGGGCCTGGCCGTGCTGAACCGCCGCCTGGGCGAACTGGCCCGCGCCGACAACCCGCCCTTCATCAGCGCCGGCGTCGGCCAGGGAACCCTGTTCAAGACGCTGGACCTCGGCAGCGCGTCCGCCAACTTCAACCCCGGCGGGCTGAAGCGCGCCCTCGAGACCATCGAGCAGGAGCAGCGCCGCCTGGTGCAGTTCGGCGTGTCCCAGGTCGAGCTGGACCGCGAGATCGCCAACGCCCGCACCGCCCTGGAGAACGCCGTCCAGGCGGCGGCGACGCGCAGCACCCCGGCCCTGGCGAACGCCCTGCTGGGCGCCGCCAACGACGCCAAGGTCTTCTCGGCCCCCGCGACCAACCTCGCCCTGTTTGAAGCCTCGGTGAAGGATCTCAAGGCCGAACAGGTCAGCGCGGCGGTCAAGCACGCCTTCGAGGGGCAGGGCCCGCTGGCGCTGGTGGTCACGCCCGAAGCCATCGAAGGCGGCGAAGCCGGCGTCACCGCCCTGCTGGAAGCCAGCCGCGCCGTCCCGGTCAGCGCTCCGGCCGAACAGGCCAAGCTGGACTGGCCCTACGCCGACTTCGGCGCCGCCGCCGTCCCGGCCTCGACGACCCAGGTCGCCGCCGTCGGCGCCACCATCGTCACCTTCCCCAACGGCGTGCGGCTGACGGTCAAGCCGACCACCTTCAAGGACCAGCAGATCCTGGTCACCGTGCGCACCGGCATCGGCGAGATGGGCCTGCCGACCGATCGCTTCACGTCGCAATCCCTGGCCCCCATGGTCTTCACCGCCGGCGGCCTGGGCAAGCTGACGGCCGATGAGCTGAACCGCGTCCTGACCGGCAAGATCTACAGCGCCGGCTTCACCATCGAAGGGGACGCCTACCGGTTGGCGGGTGCCACCCGTCCCGCCGACCTGCAACTGCAGATGCAGGTCCTGGCGGCCTATCTGACCGATCCGGGCCTGCGCCCGGCGCCGTTCGAGCAGATCAAGGCCCTCCTGCCGCAGTTCATGGCCCAGCAGATGGCCACGCCGGGCGGCGCCTTCAGCCTTCAGGCCAGCGGCCTGCTGGCCAGCGGCGACAAGCGCGAGACCATGCCGTCCCCGGCCGAGATCGCCGCCTTCACCCTGGACGAGCTGAAGCAGGGCGTGGTTCAGGGCCTGGCTTCCGGCCTGATCGACATCGTCATGGTCGGCGACGTCAAGGTGGAGGACGCCGTCGCCTCGGTCGCCTCGACCTTCGCGGCCCTGCCGACGCGCGCCCCGGCGGCCCAGCCCCTGCCGGGCGCGGACCAGCGGCGCTTCCCGGCGCCGACGGCCCAGCCGATCCGCCTGCTGCACGCCGGTCCGGTGGATCAGGGCCTGGCCTACGTCGCCTGGCCGACGACCGACGCCGTCGACGACCGCACCGAATCCCGCAGGGTCGCCATCCTGGCGGAGGTGCTGAAGCTGCGCGTCCTGGACGAGATCCGTGAAAAGCAGGCCCTGGCCTATTCGCCCGGCGTGCGCGCCTCGGCCTCGGACGTGTTCAAGGGCTATGGCTCCATCTCGATCACGGCCGACACGGCGCCCGAGAAGTTCGGCGCCTTCTTCGCCGCCGTCGACGCCATCACCGCCGATCTGCGCGACACCCCGATCACCGAGGACGAGCTGAACCGAGCCCGCCTGCCGGTTATTGAAACCCTGCGCCGCAGCCTGGCCGGCAACGAATACTGGGTGGGCCAGCTTCAGGACCTGGCCGCCAAGCCCGCCTCCCTGGAGCAGATCCAGACGCACATCAGCGACCTGGAATCCTTCACGGCAGCGGACATCCAGGCTGCGGCCCGCCAGTATCTGCGGCCGGACACGGCCTGGAAGGCCGAGGTGGCGGCGGCCCAGTAACACAACGAAGGCCCTCCCCCTCAATGGCGGAGGGCCGCAAACCCCTCTCCCGCCGGGAGTGGGTCTTTGCACCTCACGCGAAAACCTTGGCCCAAAAGAAAGGGCCCCGTTCCTTTCGGAGCGGGGCCCAGTCGTTTGCAGGCCTGTCGACGGAGAGTCGATGCGGCAACCCTAGCCCGCCCCGCCTGTCGGCTGGCTGAACGGCGGGTTCAGAAAACCCGCCCGCCGACGCCGCCGTCCAGCATCATCATGCCGCTGACCGCCTCGCCCTGGACCATCTCCTCGCGATATTCGGTGTAGGTCTCCTCGCGGATCAGGGTCAGCACCTTCACCCCCGCGCCGTAGCGGCGAAGCAGCGAGCGCTCGTTGCAGTCGCGCGCCGCCTTTTCCGGGCGGCATTCCAGGCGGCCGCCCGCGCCGTGCCACAGGGCCTCGCGCTTGTTGCACGCCATCGTCTCGCCCGGCGCGCCCTCGGCCTCGCTGATGGTCCACTGCAGCTTGGTCCCGGCGATGCAGCGATACAGTTCGCCGTCGTAGTCCCCGCTCACGTCGCGGCCCGGACGCACCTGGGAGGCCGGGTGCGGCACGTTGCGGTCGTCGATGCAGACCGCCTGAAGAACCACCTGCTTCTCGATGCGGCGCGAGGCGGTGAAGGGCACGCGCACCATCTGCATCGCGCCCTGGACGTTCAGGCCCTGGATGGTGGTCGGATAGGGCTGGTCGACGTTGAAGTAGGCCCCGCCGCCCCCGCCGACGATGATCGTAGCGCCGCTGCGCGAGCCGGCGAAGGCGCGCGCCGTCGCCGTGGCGTTCGCGTTCGCGTTCGCACTGGCGTTCGCATTGACGTTGATGTTGACGTTCACATTGCCCCCGCCCGAGCCGCAGCAGGCCGGAGGCGGAGGCGGCAGGCAGCCCCCGCCGCCGCACGGCGGCGTGACCGGCGGCTGCGGCGGCAGGCAGCCGCTGGGGCCGCACCCCCCGCCCGGAGGCGGCGTCACCGGCGGCGGCATGATCGGCGGCGGCGGCGGCGGCGGCAGGCAACCGCTCGGGCCGCAGCCCGCCGAGGCGACGTCGGCGACCGCCATCAGGCCGGCGAAGGCCGCCGCGCCCGCCAGAATTTTCAACATCCCTGCCCGCATGGGATCGGACTCCTGCATCGATCGTCGACCGGTCGTTGCAAGCGCCGGGCCGCACGGGGCGTCCGACAATGGCCTGTTCCCTCGGTTTCCCCAGCCCTTCGCCGCCCCCGGCGGGCGGGCCTGTGCCATTGTGAGCCGTGCCAATGTGGGCCGGCCGGATCAGCCGATCAGCGTCAACTCCGCCACATAGCGCCGCCAGTTCTGGACATAGTGCTGGGCCGAGGCGCGCAGCCCCTCGATCTGCCCTTCGTCCAGTTCCCGCACCACCTTGCCGGGCTGGCCCATGACCAAGCTGTTGTCGGGGATGACCTTGCCCTCGGTGATCAGGGCGTTGGCGCCGATCAGGCAGTTCTTCCCGATGCGCGCCCCGTTCAGGACGACGGCGCCGATGCCGATCAGGCTGTTGTCGCCGATCTCGCAGCCGTGCAGCATCACCTTGTGCCCGACGGTCACGCCGGCGCCGATGGTCAGGGGCGCGCCCACGTCGGTGTGCAGGATGCTGCCGTCCTGAATATTGCTGTCGCGGCCGACGATGATGGGGTCGTTGTCGCCGCGCAGCACGGCGTTGAACCAGATGCTGGCGCCCGGATGCAGAATCACGTTCCCTAGAACGGTTGCACTCGGCGCGATCCAGTATTCGCCTTCCGGCGGAAGCTGAGGCTTGCTGTCGCCCAGGCTGTAAACACTCATCCGCACACCGCCTATCCTTATCGAAATGAAGGCTTTAACCCTTCGGAAACCACGTTAGCATCAGCCTGTTGATGCGATTCGAGGCCCCTATATCGGCCCCGGATCCGAAGCTGGATCAAGCCCGGTCCGGTCAGATGCTGGAGAATGCGCTTGGCGTGTTCGCGACCAGTCCGGGGACGGCGACGCACCTGCTGCGGCGAAGACCCTGCGACCGTTCGGGACGGCCACGCGGCTTCGGCCCCCACCTCCCCCACCGACGACCAAGGCGAGACCCTGCCGGGCTCGCCTTTTTTCATGCCCTGGAGACGTCCATGAGCAAACGATCGGCCATCAAGCGTCAGTTGCGCGAAGGCGTGCTGGATTCGCCCGAATTCATTCAGGACGCCAAGGTCAGGCGATTGCCCGCCCGCGTCGGCGGCTGGTCGCCCCTGCCCTCGAACGACGAGCGCGATCAGGGCTATCTCAAGACGCTGAAGCCCAAGTCGGACGGCCAGGCCGAACTGATGGAGGCCGTCGATCACGCCAACCTGGTGCTGGCGCTGGGCCCGGCGGGCACGGGCAAGACCTATCTGGCCGTGGCCAAGGCGGTCGAGGCGCTGGAGGCGGGCAAGGTCGGCCGCATCGTCCTGAGCCGCCCGGCGGTCGAGGCCGGGGAATCCATCGGCTTCCTGCCCGGCGACATGGAGGACAAGCTGGCCCCCTACCTGCGGCCGCTCTACGACGCCCTGTCGGACCGGCTGTCGATGAAGCGGGTCAAGGCCCTGATGGCCGAGGGCCTGATCGAGATCGCCCCCATCGGCTATATGCGCGGCCGCACCCTGAACAACGCCTTCATCGTCGTCGACGAGGCGCAGAACTGCACCTACGTCCAGCTGAAGATGCTGCTGACCCGCCTGGGCTGGCACTCGACCATGGTGGTCACGGGCGACCCGCATCAGTCGGACCTGCTGCCCGGCGTGTCGGGGCTGTCCGACATCGCCGACCGCCTGGAGGCCGTGCCCGAGATCGCCGTCGTCCGCCTGGCCGAGCGCGACATCGTGCGCCATCCCCTGGTCGCCAGCATGATCGGGGTATTGTGACCCTCGCCCTACTCTGATGAGAGAAGGAAAAAATAGAGTCCAATTCGTCTGAATCGTCTGAAATCCCCTCTCGGCCCGGATGCAGTCTAGCACAGGCGCCGAGGGGGGATGGCCGATTGCAGATTTAGGCTCGCGCGTGATCGCCGTCTTCCGCCATCCGCTGGTGGCTGACATGATCGAGGTGTTGCGATCCTTGCCCTTCTCCCCTTGTGGGAGAAGGTGGTCCGTGAGGACCGGATGAGGGGTGTCTGCGAGGCGACCCGCCGGTTTCGCTGAGAGCCTGAACGGTTGATGAGGTGTAAGCACCCCTCATCCGAACGCCTCCGGCGCCCACCTTCTCCCACAAGGGGAGAAGGAAGAACGCCTTACGCCCGCACCGCCCGGCTGGCGTCGACGCCCAGCGCCGTCAGCGCGGTCGCCGCGATGTGGTCGGCGTTGAGGCCCGCCTGGGCGTACATGGCCTCGGGCTTGTCCTGGTCCTGGAAGACGTCAGGCAGATGCAGGGTGCGGATCTTGAGGCCGGCGTCCAGCGCGCCCTTCTCGGCCAGCAACTGCAGCACGAAGGCCCCGAAGCCGCCCATGGCGCCCTCTTCCACCGTGATCAGGCACTCATGCTCGCGCGCCAGGCGCAGGATCATGTCGGCGTCCAGCGGCTTGGCGAAGCGGGCGTCGGCGACGGTGGCCGAGACGCCCTTGGCGGCCAGCAGATCGGCCGCCTTCAGCGATTCCTGCAACCGAGTGCCCAACGACAGGATGGCGACCGAGGTCCCTTCGCGGACGATGCGGCCCTTGCCGATCTCCAGCGGGGCGGCCAGTTCGGGAATGTCGACGCCGACGCCCTCGCCGCGCGGATAGCGGAAGGCGCTGGGGCGGTCGTCGATGGCCAGCGACGTCGAGATCATGGCGGCCAGTTCGGCCTCGTCGGCGGCGGCCATCAGCACCATGCCGGGCAGAGCCCCCATGAAGCCGATGTCGAAGCTGCCTGCGTGGGTCGCGCCGTCGGCGCCGACCAGGCCGGCGCGATCCATGGCGAAGCGCACCGGCAGGGACTGGATGGCCACGTCATGGACCACCTGGTCGTAGCCGCGCTGCAGGAAGGTCGAATAGATGGCGCAGACCGGCTTCATGCCGTCGGCGGCCAGACCGGCGGCGAAGGTGACGGCGTGCTGCTCGGCGATGCCGACGTCATAGGTGCGGTCGGGGAAGGCCTGGCCGAACAGGTCCAGCCCCGTGCCCGACGGCATGGCGGCGGTGATGGCGACGATGGAGGGGTCGCTTTCGGCGTGCTTGATCAGCTCCGTGCCGAACACCTTGGTGTAGCTGGGCGCGTTCGAGACCGCCTTGGACTGCTTGCCCGAGACCACGTCGAACTTGACCACCGCGTGCAGCTTGTCGGCGCTGCTCTCGGCCGGGGCGTAGCCCTTGCCCTTCTGGGTCACGACGTGGACCAGCACCGGACGGTCGGTGATGGCGGCGGCGTTCTTCAGGATGGGGACCAGATTCTCCATGTCGTGGCCGTCGATCGGCCCGACGTAGTAGAAGCCCAGCTCCTCGAACAGGGTGCCGCCCACGATCATGCCGCGGGCGTATTCCTCGGCCTTGCGCGCGGCATCGCGGAAGGGGCGCGGCATATGGTCGACGAACTTCTTCCCGACCTTGCGAATGTTCTGATAGGCGCCGCCCGAGACCTGCTTGGCCAGGTAGGCGCTCATGCCGCCGACGGGCGGGGCGATCGACATGTCGTTGTCGTTCAGCACCACCATCAGCTGGCCGTTGGTGGCCTCGGCGGCGTTGTTCATCGCCTCATAGGCCATGCCCGCCGACATGGAGCCGTCGCCGATCACGGCCACGACGCGGTTCTTCTCGCCCTTGTGGTCGCGGGCGGAGGCGAAGCCCAGGGCGGCCGAGATGGAGGTCGAGGCGTGGGCCGCGCCGAAGGGGTCGTATTCGCTTTCGGAACGCTTGGTGAAGCCCGACAGACCGCCGCCCTGGCGCAGGGTGCGGATGCGGTCGCGCCGCCCGGTCAGGATCTTGTGCGGATAGCACTGGTGGCCGACGTCCCAGATAAGGATGTCCTTGGGCGTCTCGAAGACGTGGTGCAGGGCGACCGTCAGCTCGACCACGCCCAGACCCGCGCCCAAATGGCCGCCGGTCACCGACACGGCGTCGATGGTTTCCGCACGCACCTCATCCGCCAGCTGCTTCAGCTGGGCGATGTCGAACCCCCGCGTGTCGGCGGGGATTTTGACGGTGTCGAGAAGCGGGGTGTGGGGCATAGGGATCGGGAGCCTTCGACGCGAGAACGTCACACAGTAACCCGCACGAAGCGGGCGCGTTTCCTATCAGGACCGGCGCTGGAGCACAAAGTCCACGCTGGCCCTGAGGATTTCGGCGTCATGGCCGAACAGGTCAAGGTGCGAGCGGGCCTGATCGGCCAGGTGCGCGACCCTCTGTCGCGCCGCGTCGACGCCCAGCAGGGTGACGAAATTGGTCTTGCCCAGGGCCGCATCCTTGCCGCCGGCGGCCTTGCCCATCTCCTCGGCCGAGCCTTCCGCGTCCAGCACGTCGTCGACGATCTGATAGGCCAGGCCCAGGTCGTGGGCGAAACTGGTCAGGGCGTGCCAGGCGGCCTCGCCCGCGCCGGAGATGATCAGCGGAATCTCGAAGGCGTAGGCGAACAGGGCGCCCGTCTTGAGCCGCTGCATCCGCGCCACGCCGCCGAGGTCGTCGCGCACCCCCATCAGGTCGATCATCTGGCCGCCCGCCATGCCCCGCGCGCCCGAGGCGAACGACAGCCGCCGCGCCAGTTCGCAGCGGACGGCCGGGTCGTCGTGGGTCTCTTCGTCCAGGATGATGTCGAAGGCGGCGGTCTGCAGCGCGTCGCCGGCCAGGATGGCGGTCGCCTCGTCATAGGCGATGTGCAGGGTCGGCCGACCGCGCCGCACGTCGTCGTCGTCCATGGCCGGCAGGTCGTCATGGACCAGGGAATAGGCGTGGACGCATTCCAGGGCGCAGGCGGCGCGCAGGACCGCGCACTCCTCCACCTCCAGCATCCGGCCGGCTTCCATGGCGAAGAAGGGGCGCAACCGCTTGCCGGGACCCAACGCGGCGTAGCGCATGGCCTCGGTCAGGCGGGCCTCCGGGCCGTCAGCGCGCGGCAGCAGCCGGTCCAGGGCGACGGTGACCACGTCGGCGATCTCGGCCACCCGGTCGATGACGGCCTGCTCCGGGGAATTGGCGGCGAGCATGGTCATAACGACGTCAACCGAACTCGGCCGGTTCGACGCCCTTGGCCTGACCGTCAGCGCCGACGACGATCTTCTCGACCCGCAGCTGAGCGGCCTTCAGGCGCGTCTCGCAGTGGGCCTTGAGGCGCGCGCCCTCTTCGTACAGGGCGATGGACTCTTCCAGGGGCGCCTGGCCCGACTCCAGGCGCGAGACGATGCCCTCCAGACGCGACAGGGCGTCCTCGAAGCTGAGGTCGGCGGGCACGGCGGGAGAAGCGGAAGCGTCGGTCATGATGCGGGCAACCTAGAGACGCCCGCGCGGCGCATCAACGACGAAAGGCCTCAACGCTTCTCGTAGCGACGTTGTGACCAGTATTTGAAGCCCTGGTTATGGGCCAGGCGCCAGCCGTGGGCTTTCAGCCTCTGGCCGACCATGTGGTTGAAATAGCCGTGGGCCAGGACCAGAACGTCCTGACCTTCGCCGGCGCGGGCGATCAGGACGCGCGCGGCCTGATCGGCGCGGACCTCGGCCTCGGCGCGGGTCTCCTGACCCTCGTGGTGATTGAACACGTGCCACCAGATGCGCGAGATCACGCCCCAATAGCGCGGCGACAGCTTGATCCAGGCCGGGAAGCGCGGCGGCGGCAGGGGCGCCTCGATGAACAGGGCGTCGACCAGGACGTCGCGGCCCGGCGCCACGGCGCGGGCGGTTTCCTGCGCCCTGGGACGGGTAGAGGCATAGATGGCGCCGGCGCCCTCGGCGGCGGTCAGCAGGGTCTGGGGCGGGGTCTGTCCGGCGCGCAGGCCGCCGATCTCATACCGGCCCCACCAGTCGCGGTACTGATCCGAGGTGATCATGCATTTGCGCGACAGGGCCGGCTCGCCGTGCCGGGCCAGGATGATCGCCCCATGGCCCATCGGCGCCTCGGCGGCGTCGCCGGGCGTCGCCAAGGTCCGGGCGGCTTCGGATTCGGAGTGAGTCATGAGCGCAGGAGAAGTCATAGCACGGGGATCAGCCTGTGAAACCAAGGCTTTGGCGACCCTCACCCTCCCCCGTTTCGGCATTGGCGCGCGCCGGTTCGGCGCGCTTCGGACCAAGGTGGTAGCCCCCGCCGCGCCCCCCTGCAACCATCCAGAGATGACGAGGCCGCGAAGGCCGTCTTCACAAAGGCGCTGTCGGCGGCTTCACCCCGGCCCGGCCCGGCGCTAAGCCTCGCAGGATGACCGAGCCCGTAATCCGCCCCGCCCGCCCCGACGACGCCGCCGCCCTGGGCGTGCTGGGGCGCCAGACCTTCATCGACACCTTCGTCACCGGATTCGGCATCCCCTATCCGGCGGACGACCTGAACGCCTTCCTGGACGCCAGCTTCAACGCCGAGACCATCGCCGCCAAACTGGCCGAGCCCGGCGCCGCCTGGTGGGTGGCCGAGCGCGACGGCGAACTGCTGGCTTTCGCCAACGCCGGGCCGAACACCTTGCCCCACCCCGACGGCCGCGCCAGCCACGCCGAACTGCGCCGCCTCTACGTCGGCAAGCCCGCGCAGGGCCTCGGCCTGGGCACGCAACTGCTGAAGGTGGCCCTGGAGTGGATGGAGGCCCACACCGACGGCCCCCTGTGGATCGGCGTCTGGAGCGGCAACGAAAAGGCCCAGAAGCTCTACGCCGCCTACGGCTTCGAGAAGGCCGGCGAGTATCAGTATCCGGTCGGCGCCTGGATGGACGACGAGTTCATCTTGCGGCGGGGATAGGCTAAACTACCTTCATGACCCGCGCTGAACTCCTTCAGAAGCTGCGAGACCTCAAACCGTGGCTGGCTGAGCAGGGCATCGTCAATGTGCGCCTGTTCGGCAGCTATGCGCGCGACGAAGCGGGACCGGACAGCGACGTGGATCTGCTGGTGGACATGACCAAGCCCTTGGGCTGGGATTTCTTCGGCATCGAGCGCGGGTTGAGCGAACAACTGGGCGTCAAGGTTGAGATGGGGACGGAGGATTCCATGCATCGCCTCGTCCGCAACCAAGCGGTCCGCGAGGCGGTCCTTGTCTGAACGCGACCGGCTGCACCTGCAGGAAATGATCGGAGCGATCGACGAACTGGCCGTGCAAACGGCGGGCGGCGAGCAGGAAAGCTGGATCGAAGATCGAACACGTGTCGCTGCCGCATCAATGTATCTGATCGTGCTCGGCGAAGGCGCGCAAAACCTGTCCGAGACTATGAAAGTTCAGACCCCGGATGTTCCCTGGGCCAATATCGCGGGCCTTCGCCACAGGTTGGCCCATAGCTACTTCCGGGCAGACAGGCGGCTGATCTGGCAGGCGGCGTCGGATCACGCCCAGGCCTTGAAGCCTGTTCTGGAGCGCTTGCTGCAGTCCCTGGGTCCCGAACCGCTCTGATGCTCCTGCCCTTCTTCACCGCCCTGCGCGAGGCCAAGGTGCCTGTGTCGCTCAAGGAATGGCTCCATCTGATGGAGGCCATGGACAAGGGCGTGGGGGGACGTGACATCGAGGCCTTCTACCACCTGTCGCGCGCCCTCCTGGTCAAGGACGAGAAGCACTATGACCGCTTCGACCAGGTGTTCGGCAAGGTGTTCAAGGGGCTGGAGGGCGTCGGTCCCGGCGAGGAGATCACCGCCGACATCCCCGAGGACTGGCTGCGGCTGCTGACCGAGAAGTTCCTGACGGACGAGGAGAAGGCCCAGATCGAGGCTCTGGGCGGCTTCGATAAGCTAATGGAGACGCTGAAGCAGCGGCTGGAGGAGCAGAAGGAGCGCCACCAGGGCGGCAATCGCTGGATCGGCACCGGCGGAACCAGCCCCTTCGGCCACGGCGGCTACAACCCCGAAGGCGTCCGCATCGGCGGCCCCGGCCGCCACGGCCGCGCGGTCAAGGTCTGGGAGAAGCGCGAGTACCGCAACCTGGACGACACGGTCGAACTGGGCACGCGCAACATCAAGGTCGCCCTGCGTCGCCTGCGCCGGTTCGCCCGCGAAGGCGCGGCCGAGGAACTGGACATCGACGGCACCATCGACGGCACGGCGCGTCAGGGCTGGCTGGACATCCACATGCGGCCCGAGCGACGCAACACCATCAAGGTGCTGCTGTTCCTGGATGTCGGCGGCTCGATGGACGGCCACATCCAGCTGTGCGAGGAGCTGTTCTCGGCCGCGCGGACCGAGTTCAAGAACCTGGAGTTCTTCTACTTCCACAACTGCCTCTACGAAGGCGTGTGGAAAGACAACCGACGCCGTCACAGCGAACGCATCCCGACCTGGGACCTGATCCATAAATACCCCGGCGACTGGCGCGCCATCTTCGTCGGCGACGCGACCATGTCGCCCTATGAGATCACCATGCCCGGCGGCTCGGTCGAGCATTGGAACGAGGAAGCCGGCGCGGTCTGGCTGAAACGCGCCCGCGAACAGTGGGGCAAGTCCGTCTGGCTGAACCCCGTGCCCGAGCGGCACTGGGCCTACACCCCCTCGGTCGGCCTGATCGGCGAGGTGATGGAGCACCGCATGTTCCCCCTGACGCTGGAGGGGCTGGAGCGAGCGATGCGGACGCTGGCGCGCTGAACCCGCCCGCCCTTCATGAGCGGCGTTTGTCGTAAATTTATTTGACAATACTGGCCGCTCGCCGCGACCATCCTCGGCTCAGGCGCACGGCGCCGTGCGGAGAACTCGACATGGTGTTTGCGACAAAATTCCCTGGCCGAAGCCTGGTCGCCCTAGCGGCCTGGGCGGCGGCCGTCGCCGCGCCGGGCATGGCCGCGGCCCAAACTCCGACCTATCCGGATGCGGCGGCCAGCGATCCCGTCGCCATGGGCTGGATGCAGGGCGTGCCGCCGCCCCCGGAACGCACCATCCGGTTCGAAGACCTGAGCTTCATGCAGTTTCCGCAGACGCGGTGGAGCTTCTCCCACTGGCGCGAACTGATGCCGACGGCCGAGGTCGCGCGCGGCGACGGGGCGGTCGGCGCCCTGCCCGTCCGGCTGCGGGAGGATCTGGACACGGTCAGCTTCATCCCGCTGGGCGGCGGCGCGCCGATGAGCTGGCGGCAGTCGCTGGACGCCAACTACACCGACGGCGTCCTGGTCATGCATCGCGGCGTCGTCGTCTATGAACGCTATTTCGGGGCGCTGACGCCCGCCGGGCAGCACCTGGCCCATTCGGTGACCAAGTCCTTCGTCGGCACGGCGGCGGCCATGTTGATCGCCGAGGGGCGGCTGGACCCCGAGGCGCCGGTGGTGCGCTACATCCCCGAACTGGCCGACAGCGGCTTCGCCGACGCCACCGTGCGCCAAGTCCTGGATATGACCACCGGCCTCGCCTACTCCGAAGTCTATACCGATCCGGCGTCCGACGCCTTCGACTTCATCCGCGCAGCCGGCCTGATGCCGCGCCCGCCCGGCTATGACGGCCCGCGCACCACCTTCGACTATCTGCGGACCGTCAAGAAGGCCGGGCGGCACGGCCAGGCGTTCGCCTACAAGTCCGTCAACACCGAGGTCGTCGGCTGGCTGGCGGCCCGTGTCAGCGGCCAGCCCCTGGCCCAGGTGCTGAGCGAGCGATTCTGGAAGCCGATGGGCATGGAGCGGGACGCCTATCTGCACGTCGATTCCAGCGGCGCCGGCTATGCCGCGGGCGGGCTGAGCCTGCAGCTCCGCGACCTGGGCCGGTTCTGCGAGATGATGCGCAACGGCGGCGCCTTCAACGGGCGCCAGATCGTGCCCGCCGGCGTGGTCGCCGACATTGCCGCGGGCGGCGACCGCCGGGCCTTCGCCTCGGCCGGCTACTCCACCCTGCCGGGCTGGAGCTACCGCAACCAGTGGTGGGTCTCGCACGACGACCACGGAACCTTCATGGCGCGCGGCGTCTATGGCCAGGCCTGCTACGTCGACCCGAAGGCCGAAATGGTCATCGTGCGGTTCGCCTCGAGCCCCCAGGCCAGCAACAGTCTGCTGGATCCGCTGTCCCTGCCCGCTTATCGGGCGGTCGCTGAACGCCTGATGGCGGACTGACCTAGCCTTTGGGCGCAGCGGGCTGGGCGCGCAGCCAGCGGGCCACGGCCCAGCTGTGCGCCTCGTGCCGAAGGCTGAACAGCGCCTCGAGCGGGTCGAGCCAGACCAGTTCGTGGTCGGCCTCCTGCTTGGCCGAAGGATCGGCGCCGGTCACGTGCACGATCCAGACGCCGCCGACGTTGTTGACCGGCGTGCCGTCGGTCTTGAGGAAATACTGCGCCGCCTCGGTCAGGCGGTCGACCGGCTCGACGATCAGGCCGGTCTCCTCGGCGAACTCGCGCACCAGGGCCTGCTGCTCGGTCTCCTCGCCATCCAGGGCGCCGCCGGGCAGGTCGAAATAGGGCGCGCCCTCGCCGCGGTCCACGCGCACGCAGGCCAGACGGCCCTCGCGCTCGGCCAGGCCGAAGACGGCGGGACGATGAATGTAGTCGAGACCCGGGCGGGCCGTGCCGAACTGAAGCTTCATTGGCGGAGCTTAACCCCGCCCCGTCGCCCGACGGAACCCCCGAAAGCGCCGTCGCGCCAGAGCCCCGCTCAGAGCTCGAAAGCCAGGCGCGCGCGCACCCCTTGGTGCGTCGGGTCGAACTCGACTGCGGAGCGCAGGCCGCTGGCCATGGCCGAGATGATCTTGGACCCCAGGCCCGTGCCCTGGGGCACGCCGTCGCCCAGGCCCGGCCCGTCGTCCTCGACCGTCAGGAGGGCGCGCTTGTCGCAGCACTTCTGCAGGATCACGCGAATCTCGCCCGGCGCGCCGGGGGCATAGGCGTATTTGGCGGCGTTGGTGACCAGCTCGGTGACGATGACGCCCAGGGAGACGGCCTGGTCGGTCGTCACCTGCAGCGGTTGGGCGCGCAGGGTCAGGCGCGGCTCGCCGCCGTCGGGTCCGATGGACTTGCCCAGTTCCTCGACCAGGCCGGCCAGATATTCGTCCATCTGCACCCGCTCGACGTCGGCCGAGGTGTAGAGGCGGCGATGGACGTGAGCCACGGCGTCGATGCGGGCCTGCGCCTCGCGCAGGGCGGCGCGCGCGCCCTCGTCGGCCAGCTGTCGCAGTTGCAGGGAGATGAAGCTGGACACCAGCTGCAGGGAGTTGCCGACGCGGTGGTTGACCTCGCGCAGCAGGGCTTCGGCGCGGTCGCGCGCCTGGCGCACCTCTTCGTGGGCCTCTTCGTTCTCGCGCTCCAGGCGACGGCGCAGCAGGGCGTCCTCAATCGCCGAGCGCAGCAGGGCGGTGAAGTCCTCGGACACGTCCTTGATGACGTAGTCGGCGGCCCCGGCGCGCAGGGCGGCCACGGCGATGCGCCCGTCCTGAGCCCCGGTGACATAGACCACCGGCGGCGGGTCCGACAGGGCCAGGATGTCGGGCAGGACATCCAGGCCGTCGCGGCCGGGCATGTAGTGATCCAGAGCGCAGACGTCGAACCGGCCCGCCTTCAGCGCCTCATAGCCGGCGTCGGCGTCGGGGGCGCAGGTCACGTCGTAGCCGTGGCGGCCGAGCTCCTTCTGCACCAGACGCGACAGGCCGCGATCATCATCGATGTACAGGAGACGGATGGCGGCTGCGGGCTCCGTCACGGCGTCAGATCTCGGGCGCCTGCATGACCGACAGGAACAGCCCCAACTGGCGGATGGCGCCGGCGAAGGCCTCATAGTCCACCGGCTTGGTGATATAGACGTTGCAGCCCAGGTCGTAGCAGCGGCGGATCTCGACCTTGTCGTCCGTGGTGGTCAGGACCACGACAGGGGCGCGACGCAGGTTTTCGTCGGATTTGACTTTTTCGAGAATGTCGGTCCCCGACATGTCCGGCAGGTTGAGGTCCAGCAGGATCAGCAGCGGCCCGTTGTGGCGGACCTCGTCGCTGAACAGATACGCCAACGCCGCGTCGCCGTGATCGAAGTGGACGATGTCGTTGCCGATGTTCGCCCGCCGAATGTTTTTTTCGATGAGCTTGGCATGACCGTGATCGTCCTCGACCATGACGATCTTCACCGAGTGGCTCACAGACGGTCTCCTTGATGGTCGCCCAGCACAACCAGACGTTTCGGAAATTTGAGGTGAAATGTCGACCCCCGGCCGAGTTCTGACTCGACCTCGATCGTGCCACCGAGGCGGCGCACGATGTTGCGCACGAAGGCCAGACCCAGGCCCTCGCCCGGTTTGTCCTGCTTGCCCGAGCGACGGAAAAGCTCGAAAATTCGCTCGTGATCCTTGGGCGAAACGCCCCGCCCGTTGTCGATGACCCGGTATTCGATCCAGCCTCCGGGCAGCTCCTGACCTTGGACCTCGACCCGGATCGGTCGGTCCGGCTGCTGATACTTCACCGCATTGTCGATCAGGTTGCCGAAGATCTGCTCGATCGACAGGCGGTCGCTCTCCAGGACGGGCAGGCGAGCGACCACGATTTCGCCGCCCGCTTCCCCGACCTGATGATGGACGGTGTCGGCGATGGCCCGAACCATGGCGGTCATGTCGAGGGGTTCGGGCGCCAGGGCGCGCCGTCCCTCGCGCGACAGGCGCAGGATGGCGTTGATCAGCCGATCCATCTTGGCGGTCGAGGTGCGGATGAAGCCGACCGCCTCGGGCGCGTCCTCTCGCACCGCGCGCAGCGCCTCGGGATCGACAAGGCCGGGCTGAGCCGCCTCGATGTCCGTCAACTGCTGGTCCAGCAGCCGGCTGACCTGCTCGAGCTCCGAGGTGTAGCCCATGATGTTGACCAGGGGCGCGCGCAGGTCGTGGCTGACGATGTAGGCGAAGCGCTGAATTTCCTCGTTGGCGCGGGTCAGTTCGGCGGTGCGGTCGCGCACCTCGTTTTCAAGCCCGGCGTTGACGCGATCCAGTTCGAAATGGGCCGCCTCGATCTCTCCGACATAGCGGCGCACCAGCCAGGCGCTGATCCCCGCCAGCACAAGGATCAGCAGCCCGGCCAGGGCGTTGACGGCGACGGTCACGGCCTGGGCCCATTCGGACCGGCGGGTGCGCTCGGAGAGGCGTCGCGCCTCGATGGCGTCGATGGCGGCCAATTCGTCCCGCATGGCGTCCATCAGGACCTTGCCCCGGCCGTTTCGGATGCCGGCCACCGCCTCGCCGATGCGGCCCGTCCGGGTCAGGTCGATGGTCCGTTCCATCATCACCAGACGGTCGTCCGCCATGGCCTGGACCTTGCTGACGCGGGCCGCGGATTCAGGGTCGTCGGCGACCAGGCTCTCCAGCCGCGCCATCACCGCCGGAAGCTTGGCCACGGCCTTGTCGTGCACGCCCAGGTATTCGTTCCGGGCCGTCAGCATGAAGCCGCGCTGACCCGTCTCGGCGTCGGTCAGCAACATGAGCGTGTCCTTGGCGGCCAGCCGCACCTGCTGGCTGTGGTCGACGGTGTCGTTGTACCGGGACGTCCGCTGGATCATCACCAGGGTGGCCGTATTGACCGCCAGCAGCAGCAGCAGCGCCAGGGCCAGAAGAGCGATGATCGAACGGCTGAGGGTCGGGGTCCGCAGGAAGACGCCGAAGGTGCGCAGGGCCGGCCGAATGCGTTTCATGCCCTCAACCTTTATTCAGCCGCTCCCCCGTGTCCAGCGTCAGACCGAGCCGACGGTGCGCAGCCGCGCCTTGGGGTGAATCTCGTTCTGGCTCATCACCACCGTCTGACCGCGGAAGCGTTCGATGATGGAGCGGACGTAGGGGCGCACCTGCGGCCCGGTCAGCAGGACCGGGTTCTCGCCCGTCATGGCGGCGCGCTCGAACACGTCGCGCACGGCGCGGATGAAGTCCTGCAGGCGGCTGGGGGCCATGGCCAGCTGCTTGTCCTCGCCGGGGCCGATCAGGCTCTCGGCGAAGGCCTGCTCCCATTCCGGCGACAGGGTGACGATGGGCAGGGCGCCGTCGTCGGCCCTGTGCTGCCAGCACAGCTGGCGCGCCAGGCGGCTGCGGACGTGCTCGACCAGGGTGGCGACGCTGGTCGTATGCGGCGCCGCCTCGGCCAGGCCTTCCAGGATGGCGGGCAGGTCGCGGATCGACACCTTCTCGCGCAGCAGGGCCTGGAGGACGCGCTGCAGGGTGGTCACGGTGACGACCGTGGGGATCAGCTCCTCGACCAGCTTCTGCTCCTCGCCCTTCAGCTCCTTCAGCAGCTTTTGCACCTCGGCGTAGGAGAGCAGCTCGGCCATGTTCTCCTTGAGGATTTCAGTCAGGTGGGTGGTCAGCACCGTCGAGGGGTCGACGATGGTGTAGCCGCGGAAGGTCGCCTCTTCCCTCAGCGACTCGTCGATCCAGGTGGCGGGCAGGCCGAAGGCGGGCTCGCGCGTGTGCTCGCCGGGCAGTTCGACCTGACGCCCGGCCGGGTCCATCGCCATCAGGGAGCCGAGGCGCACCTCGCCGGACCCAGCGTCCATCTCCTTGATGCGGATGGCGTAGCCCTGATTGGGCAGGCGCATATTGTCGAGGATGCGCACGCTGGGCATGACGAAGCCGTATTCCTGGGCCAGCGAACGGCGCAGGGCGCGGATCTGGTCCGTCAGGCGCCGCCCTTCCAGATCGTTGATCAGGGCCAGCAAGGCGTAGCCCAGCTCGATCTTCACCTCGTCGATGGTCAGGGCGGTGGCGATGGGCTCCTCCACCTCCTCCTTGGGCTTGAGGTCGACCGGCTCGGCGGGCGGCGGCTTCAGCCGGTCGCGGCCCAGCCGCCACGCCATGAAGCCCGTGCCCAGCGCAAGCGCCGCGAACGGCAGCAGCGGCATTCCCGGGATCAGGCCGATCAGACCCGCCGTGCCGGACACCACGCCCAGCGACACGGGGTTGGTGGCCAGCTGGCTGACGAAGGCCTTGTCGGCCGAACCCTCGACCCCCGCCTTGGTCACCAGGAAGCCGGCGGCGACCGAGACGATGATGGCCGGGATCTGCGTCACCAGGCCGTCGCCGACGGTCAGCTGCACATAGGTGTTGGCCGCGTCCATGGCGGGCATGCCGTGCTGCAGGATGCCGATCAGCAGGCCGCCGATGACGTTGATGAAGGTGATGATCAGGCCCGCGACCGCATCGCCGCGCACGAATTTCGAGGCGCCGTCCATGGCCCCGAAGAAGGTCGATTCCTGCTCCAGCTCCTTGCGGCGCAGCTTGGCCTGAGCCTCGTCGATCAGGCCGGACGACAGGTCGGCGTCGATGGCCATCTGCTTGCCCGGCATGGAGTCCAGGGTGAAGCGGGCCGAGACCTCGGCGATGCGGGTGGCGCCCTTGGTGATGACCACGAAGTTCACCACCAGCAGGATGGCGAAGATGATCACCCCGATGATGAAGTTGCCCCCCATCATCAGCTCGCCGAAGGCCTGGATGATCTTGCCGGCGCTGTCGTGGCCTTCCTGGCCGTGGCTGAGGATCAGCCGCGTCGAGGCCAGGTTCAGCCCCAGGCGGTACAGGGTCGAGACCAGCAGCACCGTAGGGAAGATGGCGAAGTCCAGCGGCCGCTTCATCATCACGGCCGTCATCAGGATCAGGACGCTGGACACCAGGGAGATGGCCAGCAGCAGATCCAGAAGCATCTTCGGGATCGGCATGATCAGCAGCATGATGACGGCGATGACGCCGACCGCCATGCCCACCTCGCCGCGCAGCAGCCAGCCGAGCGCATCGCGCCCCGTGGGGCGCGCCAGGCCGTCCTTCATCAGGATCGGCGCGTCAGCCATGGCGGAAGGCGAAGGTCATGCCGCCTGATGGCAGGATTCGCCGGGTCTCAGCCATGCCCCAGCGCCTTGAGCGCCTGACGGGTCGCCTCGGCGATCACCGCCTCGCGCTGGGCGTCGGTGGAGTCGGCAGTCGCATGGAAATAGACGGCTAGGACGATGGGCGCCCCAGTCGGCGGCAGGATCAGGCCGATGTCGTTGACCGGGCCGTAGCCGCCGGTGCCCGTCTTGTGCGCCACGGTCCAGCCGACGGGGACGCCCGCCCTGATCCGGCCCTGCCCCGTCGGCGTCTCGGTCATCCAGCGCATCAGCAGCGTCTTTGAGGCCGGGCTCAGCGGCGTGTCGGCTGAGACCAGCAGGCGCTCGATGTTCCGCGTCGATTGGTCGGGCGTGATGGTGTCCTTGTCGCCGTCCAGGCGGTTCATCTCGGGCTCGAGACGGTCGACGCGGGTGATCGTGTCGCCGAGGCCGCGATAGAAGGCGCGGAAGGGCTCCAGCCCGCCCATCTCGCGGATCAGGATGTTGGCGGCGGGGTTGTCGCTGACCTCGACCGTGCCCTTCATCAGTTGTTCGATGGTCAGGGTCGAGCCGACGGCGGGCTGCGTGACCGGGGCGTGGCTGACCATGTCGGCGGCCGTGATCGGGATCGCCCGGTCCAGCCGCTCCAGCCCCGACTGGACGCGTAGCAGGGTCGCCGCGGCCAGATACATCTTGAAGGTCGAGCAATAGACGAAGCGTTCGTCGCCGCGCCAGGCGGCGCGCTTGCCCTCGGTCGCGACGGCCACGCCCAGGCGGCCGCCGTGGCGGGCCTCCAGCGCCGACAGGTCGAGGTCGAGCACGACGGGTTCGGCCATCGCAGGCTCCGTCGTCCGGGCGCAGGCCCCCAGCGCCAGGGCGCCCGCCCCGATCAGCACGGTGCGACGGTCGGCGCGCATCGGATCAGCCCGCCGCGCCATAGGCGGCCGCCACGCCGGACTGCGGCGCCGGGATCGGCGTGCCCTGGTCGGCGTATTCGTTCAGCTTGTTGCGCAGGGTGCGGATCGAGATGCCCAGGATGGTCGCCGCATGGGTGCGGTTGCCCAGGCAGTGGCTGAGCGTGTCCAGGATCAGGGTCTTCTCCATCTCGGCCACCGTCTGGCCGACGAAGCTGCGGGTCACGGCGTCGGCGGCCTGGGCCGCCTGACCGGCCACGCCGGCGTCATAGGTCGAGGCGGCAGGCGTCGAGGCTCCCGCACCGCCCAAAAGCGGGCGGCCGTCCGGCAGGCGAATGGCCTCGACGTCGATCTCGGACCCGGACGCCAGCAACACCGCACGGTGCATGGCGTTTTCCAGCTCGCGCACGTTGCCGGGCCAGCGGTGGGCGACCAGGGCGCGCCGCGCCTCGGCCGAGATCGGGCGCGGCGGCACGCCGTTGGCCGCGGCGTACTTGCGGATGAAGTGGTCGCACAGGACGGCGATGTCGCCGGGGCGCTCGCGCAAGCTGGGCAGGCGCAGGTTCACCACGTTCAGGCGGTACAGCAGGTCCTCGCGGAAGCTGCCCTCGGCCACGGCCTTGGCCAGGTCGCGGTTGGAGGTGGCGATGATGCGGATGTTGACCGGCACGGGCTTGGAGCCGCCGACGCGGTCGATGACCCGCTCCTGAATGGCGCGCAGCAGCTTGGCCTGCAGCCGGGCGTCCATCTCCGAGATTTCGTCCAGCAGCAGGGTGCCGCCGTCGGCCTCCTCGAACTTGCCGATGCGGCGGGCCACGGCGCCGGTGAAGGCGCCCTTCTCGTGGCCGAACAGCTCGGATTCCAGCAGGTTGTCGGGAATGGCGGCGCAGTTGACGCTGATGAAGGCCTTGTCCGCCCGACGCGAGTTCGTGTGCAGATAGCGCGCCATCACCTCCTTACCCACGCCGCTTTCGCCGGTGATCAGGATGGAGGCTTCCGAACGGGCCACCTGGTCGGCCAGTTGGATGACGGACTTCATCGCCGGGTCGGCCGAGATCATCGGCCGTTCGTCGTCGGCCACCGCCGACAGGACGGCGGCGATCAGGTCCGCCTCGGGCGGCAGGGGGATGAACTCCTTGGCCCCGGCGCGGATGGCATCCGCCGCCTCGCGCGCGTCGGCGTCGACGCCGCAGGCGACGACGGGGACGTGGATGCGCTCGGCGTCGTTGGCGGAGATCAGGGCGGCGATGTCGATGCGGTAGTCGACCATCAGCAGGTCCGCGCCCTGCCCCCGGCGCAGTTGCTCGGTCGCCTGATCGGCGCGCTCGACGTGCTGGACCTTGGCGCCGTGCGCCATGGCCATCTTCACCGCCGTCGCCAGCTGACCGCTGAGACGGCCCACCACCAGAAGACGCATCGCCCTACTCCTCTAGAACCCGGTTTCCGAAGCGGTCGCCCGTCAGGCGCCCTTGTCCTCGGTCTTGATGATTTCCGTCATGGTCACGCCCAGGCGGTCCTCGACGACGACGACCTCGCCGCGCGCCACCAGGCGGTTGTTGACGAAGATGTCGATGGCCTCGCCGACCTTGCGGTCCAGCTCCAGCACCGAGCCCTTGTTGAGCTTCAGCAGCTGGGCGACCGACATGTGCGCCTTGCCCAACACGGCGGAGATGTTGACCGGCACGTCGAAGACCGGCGCCAGGTCGACAGCGGACTTCTCGCCGCCGTCATCGGCCAGGTTGAGGGCGGTGGACTCGCCGAATTCCTCAAGCGAAAGATCGTCGGTGGCCATCAGAAGCCCCTCCTGTCATGGGCGGCGTCAACGGGGGGGTCGGCGTGCCCGGCCTCTGCGGCCAGGGCGGCGTTGAGGGCGGCGGCGACGCGGCCTTCCGCCTCGGCCGGGTCGAATTCGGCGCGGCCGTCGGCCCATTCCAGGGCGAAGGCGGCGGCGGGCAGGTGCGGCTCGTCGCGGAACACCACGAGCCCTGAGAAGCCCGCCTGGGCGCACAGGGCCTCGACCTGGGCGCGGCCCTCGTCGTCCAGACCCGAGGCGCGGACGACCAGACGCGGCGTGGCGTCCATCTCCTGACCCAGGGCTTCGAGGGCGGCCTCGAGCGGGCGACGGGGGAAGCGGTCGAAGGCGGCCGAGGCGACGACCCGCGCGGCGGCCAGCGCCAGGTCGGCGGATTCGCGCCGGTGCGCCTCGGCCACGTTGCGCAGCAGGGTCGCGGCCTGAGACGTCGTCTGAGCCAGGATGGACAGGGCGTCGGCGCGCAGGGCCTCGACCTCGGCCAGGGCCTGCTGGCGGGCCTCGAGCCGGGCCTGGGCGACCAGGGCGTCGACCTCGGCCGGGGCGTAGGACCGCTTGACCGGCTGCCAGGTCGAGGGGCGCACCACGGCGCCGTCGGCCCCGAACTCGGTGTCGAAGACGAAAGGTCTGGCGTTGGCGGGAATGGCGGTCATGTCAGTAGATCAACTCGTCGTCGCCGCCCTGGCCGGCCAGCATGATTTCGCCGCGCGCCGCCAGGTCCTTGGCCACCTGGACCATGGCCATCTGGGCGCTGTCGACGTCCTTGAGGCGGACAGGCCCCATGGAATCCATATCCTCGCGCATGATCTTGGAGGCGCGCTCGGACATGTTGGAGAAGAACATTTCGCGCAGGGCGTCCGAGGAGCCCTTCAGCGCCAGGGCCAGTTGGTCCTTCTCGACCGCACGCAGCAGGGTCTGGACGCCGCCGGGGTCGAGGCGCGACAGATCCTCGAACACGAACATCAGGGCGCGGATGCGCTCGGCCGAGTCGCGGTTGCGTTCCTCCAGGGCGCCGATGAAACGGGCCTCGGTCTGACGGTCGAAGCTGTTGAAGATGTCGGCCATCAGCTCATGACTGTCGCGCTTGGACGTGCGCGCCAGGTTGGACATGAACTCGGTCCGGAGGGTCTGCTCGATCTTGTCCAGGATGTCGCGCTGCACCGGCTCCATGCGCAGCATGCGCTGGACGCACTCCAGGGCGAAGTCCTCGGGCAGGGCCGTCAGCACGCGCGAGGCGTGGTCCGGCTTGATCTTCGACAGGACCACCGCGACCGTCTGCGGGTATTCGTTCTTCAGATAGTTGGCGAGCACGGCCTCATTCACATTGCCGAGCTTGTCCCACATGGTGCGGCCCGCCGGACCGCGGATCTCCTCCATCAGGGCCTCGACCCGATCGGTGGGCATGAAGGACGCCAGCAGGCGCTGTGTCTGCTCGTAGGAGCCCATCAGCGAGCCGGAGCCGCCGATGCCGGAGACGAATTCGACCAGCACCTCCTCGACCACGGCGGCGGTGACATTGCCCAGCCCGGCCATGGCCTGGGAGACTTCCTTGATCTCCTCGTCGTCGAGCTGCTGCCACAGGGCGGTGTGATCCTCGCCGAGCGACAGCAGGACCACGGCCGCCTTTTCAGGCCCCGTCAGCTTCTTGGCGTCGTCGACCGCCGCCCCCTTGGACACCAGCCGCGCCATCAGGTTTCATGCATCCAGGCGCGCAGGATCGCCGTGGATTCCTCGGGGTGGGTGTCGACGAAATCGGCGACCTTCTTGATCGAGGAGGCCTTCACCTGGCCCTCGATGCGGGCGATGTCGATGCGCTGCTCCATGTCGCTGGGCCCGGACAGCATGGGCGTCCCGCCCGGCGAGGTTCCGCCGACCAGCTGGGTGTCCAGGGCGGTCACGGGGATGCCGCCCGCCAGGGCCGGAACGCCGCCCTGACCCGAAGCCGTCTTCAGCAGCGGCCGCACCACGAAGAAGATCAGCAGCAGGCCGGTGACCAGCAGCACCGCCAGTTCGACCCCGCGCATGATGTCGTTCTTGTCGAAGGCGAACATCGAGGAGCCTTCCTCGGCGCCCGGCGCGGCCGAGGGCTCGCGGTTGAAGCGGACGTTGACGACCTCCAGCTTGTCGCCGCGCGTCTCGTCGATGCCGACGGCGGCCGCGACCAGGGCCTTGATCTGCTGCACTTCCTCTTCGGTGCGGGCGGCGTAGGTCGGCTCGCCCTTGCCGTCGGCGGCGGGGGTGTATTTGCCGTCGACCGCGACCGAGACGGACAGCTTCTTGACCTCACCCGGCTCCTTCACCGTGGTCGTGGTGGTGTTGGAGATCTCGTAGTTGGTCGTCTCGGTGTTCTCGGCGCGGGTCGAGCCGAGCGGCGTCACGTTCGGGTCGGCGCCGCCGGGGATGTTGTTGGTGGCGGTGACGCCGCCGTCGGCCTGCCCCGTCGTGTCCTGCGACTGGCTGCCGTTGGTCGAGGTCGAACGGACGACCTGGCCGTCGGGATCGAACTTCTGCTCCTGGGTGGTGGAGCGGCTGTGATCGATGTCGGCCGTCACCTGGACGCGCGCCGCGCCGGCGCCGACGACGCCCTCGACGATGTCCTTGATGCGCGCCTGCATCTGGGCCTCGGTCGAGGCCTTGGCGGCCTCGGCGGTGGCCGAGGTGAAGCCGGAATCCTCGGAGCCCGCGGCCAGGGTGCGGTTGGCCTGGTCCGTCACCGTGACCTTGTCCGGCTTCAGGTTCGGGACGGAGGAGGCCACGACGTTGCGGATGGCGCGCACCTGATCGGCCGTCAGGTCGCGGCCCGACAGACCCACCACCACGGCGGCAGTGGGGTCGATGGCGGCGGCCTGGAACATCTCGCGGCGGGGCATGGTGATGTGGACGCGGGCCGAGCTGATGCCGCGCATCGACATGATGGTGCGCGCCAGTTCGCCCTGCAGGGCGCGCTGCTCGTTCAGGTTCTGCTGGAACTCGGTCTGGCCCAGCACCGACTGGTTGTCGAAGATCTCGTAGCCGACGCTGCCCGAGGTCACGAGCCCCTTGCCCGCCAGCATCAGACGCGCCGTGCCCACCTCGTCGCGGCTGACGAAGATGGTCGAGCCGTCGCCCTTGGAGGAGTATTTGATGCCCGCCTGGCCCAGCGCCGAGCCGATCTCGGAGGCTTCGCGCAGGTCCAGGTTGGAATAGAGCAAGGCGTCCGGGGCCTGGCCCACGCGCAGCATGACGGCCACCAGAACGGCCGCCACGCCCGCCGCGACGCCGAGCACCGCGGCCAGGCGGCCGATACCGAACTTCTGCAACGCCGCCGTAAAGCCGCCCACGCGCCACCGCCCCTGAACCAGCGGACGAACCGGACCCGCTAGGCAGAAACTGCCGCCTGGATGGTAAACGCAGCGTTAAGAGGCGTTAAAGACCGGGGGAATCCCAAGCGCGTCCCCTTCTCCCTCCCCTTCATGGGGAGGGTGGTCGCGTAGCGACCGGGTGGGGAGGGCTCGCGACGGTAATCGCACCCCATCCCTCTCCCGCCGGGAGAGGGAAGAAAAAAGGGCTGCGAGACTTTGACGTCCCGCAGCCCTTCATCCGTTTCATTCGCGAGGCGCGATTACAGCTTCAGCGCCGCAGCCTTCTTGTCGGCCGCGGCCTTGATGCGGGCCTCGGCGATGGCGTCGGCGATCAGGTGGGTCGGCTTGTTCTCGACGACCGAACGCTCGAGGATCTCCTCGAAGGTCTCCATCAGGCGCGACAGCTTGCCTTCGACCCACGACGGGTCATAGGCGCCGCCGGTCTGACGGGCGTTCATCTCCGAGGCGACGTTGATGATGCCCCCGCCGTTGATGACGTAGTCGGGCGAATACAGGATGCCGCGCTTAAACAGCTCGTCGCCGATGTCGGCGGTGGCCAGCTGGTTGTTGGCGGCGCCGCAGACGGCCTTGACCTTGAGGCGGTCCAGCGTCTGCGGGTTCAGCGTCGCGCCCAGGGCGCACGGGGCGTAGATGTCGGCGGCGACGTCATAGATGGCGTCCGGGGCGACGATCTCGGCGCCGGTCTTGGCGGCGACGGCTTCCAGGTTGGCCTGGTTGACGTCGGTGATGATCAGCTTGGCGCCGGCCTTGTGCAGCTTCTCGGCCAGATAGGCGCCGACGTGGCCCACGCCCTGGATGGCGACGGTCAGGCCGGTCATGTCGTCCTGCTTGAACAGGCGGCGGGCGACGACCAGGTTCGAGCGGAACACGCCCTCGGCGGTGACGGGGCTGGGGTCGCCCGAGGCTTCCGGGCCGTCCTTCAGGCCCAGGACGTATTCGGTGACCTTGCGCGCTTCGGCGATGTCCTCGACCGAGGTGCCGACGTCTTCGGCGGCGTAGTAGTGGCCGCCCAGGCCGTTCAGATAGCGGCCGAAGGCGTGGAACAGCTCCGGCGTCTTCTGGGTGCGGCTGTCGCCGATGATGACCGACTTGCCGCCGCCCATCTCCAGGTCCGCGACGGCGTTCTTGTAGCTCATGCCCTTCGACAGGCGCAGCACGTCTTCCAGGGCCTCGGCCGAGGAGGCGTAGTTCCACATGCGGGTGCCGCCGACGGCCGGGCCGCGCGCGGTCGAGTGAACCGCGACGATCGCCTTCAGGCCGGTTTTCTCGTCGTAAAAGGCGTGGACGCCTTCATGGTTCGCGAAAGAAGGGGATTCAAACAGCGTCTTGCCCATGACAGGCCTTTCCTGGGGTACTTTTTTGTGCGGATGGACATACGCGCCCGCCGGCCAAACGGCAAGCACGACCATCGGCCCGTCGCAGAGGGCGGTTCAGCGCGCCTTGGGATCGGCCTGCAGCGCCGGCAGGACCGGCGGCGCGCCGGACGGCAGGGGGGCGGCGGGGTCGCGCAGCCAGGCCTCGACGTCGGCGAAGACGGCCTCGGCCTGAAGGTCGCGGTTCAGGATGTGCCAGCCCTGGGCATAGTAGCCGGTCGTCAGATTGGACCGCGGCCCCGCCTGCTCCAGGGCCCGGCGCATGGGGCGTTTGGCGATGATCTGGTCGTGGGCGCCGTAGAGCAGCAGGGTCGGCGTCTCGATCCCGCCCAGGCGCCGCGTCGCCATCTCCATCAGGTCGACCAGGCCGTAGAGGGAATCGAACCGCGTCGACAGGATCGACAGGGGGTCGCGGCCGTTGCGGATCAGCTCCAGCGTATTGTCCGAGGCGCGGATGTCTCGCACGGCGAAGGCCGGGGGCTCGACCTGCTTGGCGCCCATCAGCCGGGCGGCGGTCCACAGGCTCGCGCGATTGAGGGCGGTCTGGCTGGACCAGCCCCAGACCGCGGGCGCCAGCAGCACCACCCGGTCGGCGTCCGGCGGCGCCTCCGAGCCGAAGGCGGCGATGGCCGAGGCCCCGCCCATGCTTTCGCCCGCCACCACGATCAGGGCGTCCGGCCGCTCGGCCCGGACCAGCGACACGATGGTGCGCAGGTCCTGGCTGGTCAGGCTTTCGGGGGCGAACTCGCCCCGGTTGGGGGCCAGGCCGAAGCCGCGCTGGTCATAGGCCCAGGTCTCGATCCCCCGCGTCGCCCACCACGGCCCGGCCAGGCGGAAGGAGGCGTAGTGGTCATTGAAGCCGTGCAGGGCGACGATGACGGCCCAGGGCGGCTCGTCCTCGGGCGTCCAGCGCAGATAGGGCAGGCTCGCCCCATCCTGGACAACGAAGGCGCCGCGCCCAAGCGTCCCTTCCTCGATGCGAGGGCCGCTGAACCCGGCGGGCGGCGTCAGCGACGGCTGGAGATGGGGCGTGGCGCAGGCTGCCAGGGCGAGAGAGAGACAGACCGCGATCCATCTTCCTTCTCCCCTCGTGGGAGAAGGTGGCTTGCGAAGCAAGACGGATGAGGGGGCCGCCGGCCGCCCCCGCCTCATCAACCGCTTGAGGCGCCGACAGACACCCCTCATCCGAGCGCCTCCGGCGCCCACCTTCTCCCACAAGGGGAGAAGGGGAAGATCGTGAGTCACGCCAGCATCTCCCTCACCCGCTCTCGAAGGTAGGGCAGAACCTCCGCCTCGAACCAGGGGTTCTTCTTCAGCCAGGCCGTGTTGCGCCACGACGGATGCGGCAGGGGCAGGATCGCGGGCGCATAGTCGCGCCAGGCGCGGACGGTCTCGGTCATGCCGGCCTTCGCGCGATCGCCCAAGGCCCACTCCTGAGCGTAGCCCCCGACAAGCAGGGTCAGTTCCACCTTGGGCAGTTCGGCCAACAGACGCGGCCGCCACAGTTCGGCGCAGCGACGCGGCGGCGGATAGTCGCCGCCCTTGGGATCGGTGCCGGGAAAGCAGAAGGCCTGGGCGGCGACGCCAATGCGCGGATCGCCGTAGAAGGTCGCCTCGTCCACCCCCAGCCAGTCGCGCAGGCGCACGCCGGACGGGTCGGTAAAGGGCAGGCCGCTCTCATGCACCCGCCGCCCCGGCGCCTGGCCGCAGATCAACAGGCGCGTCTGCGGCGTGACCATGACCACCGGGCGCGGCGCGTGCGGCAGCAGCCCCAGGCACGCCCGGCAGGCGCGGATCTCGGCCAGGACGCCGTCCAGGCCGGTTTCCGATTCAGACGAAATCGTCATCCGAAGCTTCGACCGGCGGCAGGGCCGCCTGGGCCGCGGCCGTCTCGGCCTCGGTCGGCAGGCGCAGGCGGATCACGCCCTTGAAGGCGTTCGGGTCGACCGGCTTGCCCTTCTTGGTGATGGTCAGCTTGCCCTGGCGCATCAGGCCCAGGGCCGTCGCCTTCACCTTGGGCAGCATGCGCTGCCACTGCTCGGGCTGCAGCTCCTTGGCCACATCGGCCGGTTCAATGCTCTTGCCGCCGACGTTCTTGGGGTCGGCCTTGGCCAGTTTTTCAAAAATGGCCGCTTCGATTGGATCGCTCATGGGCGCTATATGCTGCAGGGCGAGACCGGAAAGAAGGCGAAACCGACATGGTCGGAAGAATCACTGTCACCGAGGGCGAGTTCGCCGGCTGGGAAACCTATGAGGTGAGCGGCGCCACCTTCGATTCCACCGTCGGCCCCTTCTATCGCCGGCCCGACCCCGACGGCTCGATGCGCTGCGCCTTCCGCGCCGAGCAGAAGCACATGAATTTCGGCGGGCGGATGCACGGCGGCTGCCTGATGACCTTCGCCGACATCGCCATGTTCCAGATCGCCTATCAGGAGATGGAGGGCGCCTCGGGCGTGACGGTTCAGTTGGACTCCACCTTCATCGACGGCGCCTATGTCGGCGAACTGCTGGAGGCGACCGGCCAGGTCACCAAGGCGGGCAAGAGCCTGATCTTCGTGCGCGGCCAGATCGTCACCGGCGAGCGGCTGCTGATGACCTTCTCGGGCGTAATCCGGAAGTTCACGCCGCGCGGCTGATCCGCGTCACGACCGACAGGATCAGGGCGAACCCCGCCGCCGGCCACAGGGCGATCAGGCCCACGCCGTGATAGGCCGCCGCGCCGAGAAGGGCGCCGCCGGCCAGGCCCGCCCACAGGGCCAGATAAGGGCGGAACGCCCAGGGATCGCCGCCGCGCAGGGTCGCCGCCAGGGCATGGCCGGTCTTGACCAGGGTTCCGGTCATATAGGTCAGGCTGACCCCCACCTCGCCGTCGCGCAGGAAGACGGAGTTCTCCGCCCCCATGGCCAGAGCCATCAGGCCGATCGCCAGGGGCGCGAGGCCGGCGCCCGCCGCGACGGCGGCCCCGGCCAGCAGCAGGGCCTCGACCGCCAGCACCCGGCTGCGCGAACGCGCGCCCTCGCCGCCCGCGACCAGGGCGCCGATCATGGCCCCCAGGACGAACAGCCCGAGGATGGCGGCCACCCCGGCGGCGGCGGCCCAGCGTCCCTCGGCCAGCTTGACCGCCATGCGGGTGGTGTTGCCGCTCATGAAGGAGACGAAAACCCCGCCCAGATGCAGGAAGCCCAGACTGTCGACATAGCCCGCCAGGGCGGCCAGCAGCAGGGCCAGCCAGCGGTCCGGCGGCGTCAGCGTCCGCAAGGCCGGGTCACATCCCCGCCGAGGCCGCCGGGCGGGCGCGGCAGGCCTCCAGCCAGCGGGCCAGGTGGGTGAACTCCTCGGGCGGCCGGTATTTGACCAGGCGGGCGAAATCCAGCCCGACCACGCCGACGATGTCGGCGATGGTGAAGCGGTCGGCGGCGACGAACTCATGCTCGGCCAGATGGCGGTCCAGCGTCTTCATGAAGCGCTCGGCCGAGACGCGGTTGTAGTCGGCCACCTGGGGCTGCTGGGTCGCCTCCAGCGCCGCCAGCGCCGGATGGGTGTGGCGCACGTTCAGCATGATGGGGTTGGCCAGGTAGAACTCGCAGCGGCGGGTCCACATCTCGATGACGGCCTGTTCGCGCGCGTCGCGCCCGAACAGGTTCGGCTCGGGATAGAGGTGCTCCAGATAGCGGCAGATGGCGATGGATTCCGAGATGCAGGTCCCGTCATCCAGCTCCAGCGCCGGGACGTGGGGCACGCCCACCTTTGCGCGATAGTCGGGCGTCCGGTGCTGACCGGCCAGCAGGTCGACCTCGACGATCTCGACGTCCTGGACGCCCTTCTCGGCCATGACCCAGCGCACACGGCGCGGGTTGGGGGCGCGGCGGCTGTCGTAGAGCTTCATGATGCGAGACCTTCGGTTTCCTGCGGAAACGCTACTAGGCGAAGACGGAGGCGGGCAAGGCCCCGACGATGCAGGCCGTCATCAGGGTGGCCAGGAAGCCCGCGAACAGCGCCTTCCACACCATGCCCAGAACCTCTTCGCGCCGCTCGGGCATCAGCACCGACAGGCCGGTGACGGTGATCCCCACCGAGCCGATGTTGGCGAAGCCGCACAGGGCATAGGTCATCAGCATGCGGGTGCGCTCGCTCATCTCGCCCGCCGGAATCTTGCCCAGTTCGATGAAGGCGACGAACTCGGTCAGGGTCAGCTTGACCCCCAGCAGCCAGCCGGCCTTGGACGCCTCGGCCCACTCCACCCCCGTCAGCCAGGCGACCGGGGCGAACAGCACGCCCAGGACGCGCTCGACCGTCAGCGGCTCGCCCGCGATGACGAAGCCGCTGAGAAAGACGTTGGCCAGGGCCACCAGGGCCACGAAGACGATCAGCACGGCCGAGATGTTCAGCACCACCATCAGGCCGTCCGACGTGCCCTTGACGATGGCGTCGATGGCGCTGTCGTACTTCAGCGCCGAGTTGTAGTCGGCGACCGCCCCGCCCTCGCCCGGCTTTTCCGGGATGATGACGCGCGCCAGCAGCACGCCCGCCGGAGCCGAGACGATGGAGGCCACCAGGACGTGGCCCGCCGCATTGCTGAGCACCGGCGCCAGAATGGTCGCATAGGCCACCATGGTCGAACCGGCTACGGTGGCCAGGCCGACCACCATCATCAGGAACAGCTCAGAGCGGGTCAGCTTGTCCAGATAGGCGCGAATGACGATGGGGCTCTCGATCATGCCCAGGAAGACGTTGGCGGCGACCGCCAGGGCCGAGGCCCCGCCCAGACCCATGGTCCGCTGGAACAGGAAGCCGAAGCCCAGGGTGATCCACTTCAGAATGCGCCAGTGCCACAGCAGGGCCGACAGGGCCGAGATGACCAGGATCAGCGGCAGCACCTTGAAGGCGAAGGTGAACAGGGCGCCCTCGTTCTGCACCGGATAGGGCTGATCGCCGCCCGCCAGGAAGCCGAAGACGAACTTGGTCCCCTCCTCGGTCGCCAGCTCCAGGCCCCGGACCGCGTTGTTGATGCCGTCCAGCACCACCTGCGAGCCGGGAATGGCGAAGGTCGCCAGCACCAGGGCCGCCTGCACCAGCACCGCCCCGATCGCCAGCCGCCAGGGGAAGACGCGGCGGTTCTCGGAGATCGCCCAGCAGACGGCGACGATGACGACCAGGCCGAACAGGCTCTGGAGGTTCAGGAGGCTGAACATGGAAAGGCGGCTCCGCGACCGGCGCTACGGGAGCCGGCTTCTCAGCTGTGCTTGAACGACAGCCGCGCGCGGCTGGCAAGGGGGACTTTTTCCCTCTCCCGATGGGAGAGGGCTTGAGCGCACGAGAGCGAAGCGATCGTCCTTGCGCGAAAGGGTGAGGGTTCGCGATTGAAGGGGTCGCGCAACGGCTGACGCCGACTTCAGCCGAGAACCCTCACCCTTTCGCCTTGGCCAATCGCCTTCGGCTCTTGGAGGCTCAAGCCCTCTCCCATCGGGAGAGGGAGACTAGAGCGTTCCGCGCACCAGCTTGCCGTAGTCGTCCATCAGGGTCAGCGACAGCTCGCCCGGCGCGAAGCGATAGTCGCCGACAACGCCCACGGGGGTCACCTCGGCCGCCGAGCCGGTCAGGAAGCACTCCGAGAAGTCCGCCAGTTCTTCCGGCAGGATGTCGCGCACCACGACCTCGGTCCCGCGCGCCTTGGCCATCTCGATGACCGTCTGGCGGGTGATGCCGTCCAGGATGTGGTCGACGCGCGGGGTGTGCAGGGCGCCGTCCTTGACGAAGAAGACGTTGGCGCCGGTCGCCTCGGCTACATAGCCGCGCCAGTCCAGCATCAGGGCGTCGTTGAAGCCGCGCTTCTCGGCCGCCGTCTTGGACATGGTGCAGATCATGTAGAGGCCCGCCGCCTTGGCCGTGGACGGGGCCGTGGCCGGGTCGGGGCGGCGCCATTTGGCCCACTCCAGGGCGATGCCCTTCTTCTTGACCTCAGGGTCGAAATAGCTGGGCCATTCCCAGGCGGCGATGGCCAGGTGAACCCTGCTGTTCAGCGACGAGACGCTGAGTTGCTCGGCGCCCAGATAGGCCACGGGGCGGATGTAGCAGTCCGTCAGGCCGTTGCGCGCGCAGGTTTCCTTGCAGGCGGCGTCGATCTCGGCCACGCTATAGGGAATCTCGAAGTCGAGCAGTTCGGCCGAGCGCTTCAGGCGCTCGCTGTGGGCTGTCAGCTTGAAGATTTCACCGCCATACATACGCTCACCCTCGAACACCGACGAGCCGTAGTGGAGGCCATGGGTCAGAACGTGCGTTTTCGCCTCTCGCCAAGGGACGAAGTCGCCGTCAAACCAGATCCAGCCGTCACGATCGTCGAAAGGAACGAAGGCCATTGAAGAACGTCTCCCGCGCAACGATCTCGGTTAGACGCCTGTCGCACGCCAGCGTCAACGGCGCATCGCGAGGAGAGTCGCTATGAGCATGATCGATCCTCGCGCCGGCGGGCGCTCGGGCCCCGTCGCACCGGCGGGCAGCGGCCGCCACCTGCTGATCGTCGACGACGACGACCGCATCCGCGAACTGCTCAAGGAATTCCTCAGCCGCGAGGGCTATCGCGTCACCGGCGCCGCCCACGCGGGCGCCGCGCGCCGCCTGGTCGAGTTGATCGAGTTCGACCTGATCGTGCTGGACGTGATGATGCCGGGCGAGAGCGGCTTCGACCTGACGACCTGGATCCGCAGCCAGGCGGCCCTGTCCAAGACGCCGGTGCTGCTGCTGACGGCCAAGGGCGACCCGGACGACCGGATCGAGGGCCTGTCGCGCGGGGCCGACGACTACATGTCCAAGCCCTTCGACCCGCGCGAGCTGGCGCTGCGGATCGAGGCCATCCTGCGCCGCACCGGCGGCAAGCTGATGACGCCCAAGGAGATCCGCATGGGTCCCGCCGTCTTCGACATGGAGCGGCTGGAGCTGACCCGCGACGGCGCTCCCCAGCGCCTGACCGAGGCCGAGGCGCAACTGCTGAAGACCCTGGCCATCCACGCCCATTCGCCGGTCGAGCGCATGACCCTGTCGCCGGATACGGCCGACATCACCGGTCGAGCCGTGGACGTGCAGGTCACCCGCCTGCGCCGCAAGCTGGAGGCGGACCCCAAGAACCCGCGCTATCTCCAGACCGTTCGCGGCGTCGGCTATATGCTGGCGCCGGACTGAGGCCGAGCCTTGCGACCCTCTTTTCCGTCATCCCCGGGCTTGTCCCGGGGATTCATAAACACGGCCGTTCGTCGTCGTGCGCGGTCGTTGAGGTCGGCGTCTATGGGTGGCCGGGACAAGCCCGGCCATGACGTTTCTGGAGCGCGCCGAGCCTTTCCGCGGTCGTGTTTCCGGATTCTCGGGACAAGCCCGAGAATGACGGTGAGAATAGGCTCGACCGAGACTCGTAGGACGCCCCCATGCGGCTGATGCCGTTCAACGTCTGGACGCGGTGGATCAAGCGTCGGCTGCCGACCTCCCTGTGGGGCCGGTCGCTGCTGATCATCGTCCTGCCGGTGCTGATCATGCAGGCGGCGGTGACCTGGGCCTTCTTCGACGCCCACTGGCAGGCGGTGACCGCGCGCCTGTCCGAAGGCCTGGCCGGCGACGTGGCCTGGGCGGCGGAAAGCTATCGCGACGATCCATCGAGCCCGAACCTGGCGCTGATCTCCGAGCGCGCCGAGCGGTCGATGCAGCTATCGATCGCCTTCCAGCCGGGCGCCGCCCTGCCCAAGGAGGAGCGACGCGGCGCCCTGGGCCTGGTGGACCGGACGCTGGAGAAGGCCCTGGCCTCGCGCCTGGACCAGCCCTTCTGGTTCGACACCACCCGCTACCCCGCCTATGTCGACATCCGCGTGCAGGAAGCCGGCGGGGTGCTGCGCATCATCGCCCCGCGCGAGCGGGCTGTGGCGACCCAGGCTCACATCTTCGTCCTGTGGCTGATGATCGCGACGGTGCTGCTGCTGGGGGTGGCGGTACTGTTCATCCGCAACCAGGTGCGCGCCATCGAGCGCCTGGCCCATGCGGCCGAGGCCTTCGGCCGGGGCGAGAGCGTGCCCCGCTTCAAGCCGCACGGCGCGCGCGAGGTGCGGGCCGCCGCCAGCGCCTTCCTGGACATGCGCTCGCGCATCCAGCGCCACATCGACCAGCGCACGGCCCTGCTGGCCTCGGTCAGCCACGACCTGCGCACGCCCCTGACCCGTCTGCGGCTCGAACTGGCCCTGGCCCCGCCCTTCAAGCGCGCCGAGGCGATGAAGGGCGACCTGGACGAGATGGAGCACATGATCGACGAATACCTGGCCTTCGCCCGCGGCGAGGCCGGAGAGGCGATGCAGACCGTCTCCGTGCCCGAAATGCTGCGCCGCGCCGCCGAGGACGCCCGCCGCTCCGGGGCCGAGGCCGAGGTCGAGGCGCCCGACGACCTGGACATGCTGGCCCGCCCCCTGGCCTTCCGCCGGGCGATCAACAACCTGGTCGGCAACGCCGCCTCGCACGGCGAACACGTGCGGCTGACGGCCCGTCCCTTGCCCTCGGGCGGGCTGGAGATCACGGTCGAGGACGACGGCCCGGGCATTCCCGAAGACATGCACGAAGAGGCCTTCCGCCCCTTCTCGCGGCTGGACGCCTCGCGCAACCAGAACCGCAAGGGGGTGGGCCTGGGCCTGGCCGTGGCGCGCGACGTGGCGCGCGGCCACGGGGGCGACATCACCCTGGGCCGCAGCGACCTGGGCGGGCTGAAGGCGTCCATCCGTCTGCCGGCGGATCGTCGCGCCCCTTAGATCTTCGCGCGAAGGCTCTGGCGCAACAGCGAAATCATCGCCATGTTGCACCTGTTCCAGGGGGGCCTGGAATCAGGAGTCCGACACCATGCGTCGTATCGCCTTCCTCGCGCCGCTGGCCGCCGCCCTCGCCGTCTCCGGCGCCGCTGCGGCCCAACCTTCCGCCGTGGTCGTCACGGTCAGCCCCGACTTCGCCAAGACCGCCCAGGAACTGGGCGAGCGCGACGTGCAGCAGCAGGTCAGCGACCTGACCCGCACGGTCGAGCGCGTGCTGACCCAGCGCCACGCCCTGGACGGCGCCCGCATCGAACTGGTCATCACTGACCTGAAGCCCAACCGGCCCACCATCCAGCAGATGTCGGACAAGCCCGGCCTGGACATGATGCGCAGCCTGTCGATCGGCGGCGCCGCCGTGGAAGGGACGGTGACCATGGCCTCGGGCGCGGTCGAGCCGGTCAAGTTCGACTACTACACCCCGACCCTGGCCGACGCCCGCGGCTCGACCACCTGGACCGACGCCCAGCGCGCCTATGACCGCCTGGCCCGCAACCTGGCCGAAGGGCGTTACGTCCAGCGGTGAGACTTCTTTCCTCCGGGGAGGCCCGCACATGCCCCTCTCCCGCCGGGAGAGGGTTGGCCTAGGCGCTGAGTTCCGTCGACTTGGCGACCGCCGCCGTCACGGCGTCCTGGACCGCGCGGTCGAGGGCGCCGTTTTCGTTCAGGGCGACCAGGCCGGCCTGGGTCACGCCGCCGGGCGAGGCCACGCGGTCGATCAGGGCATCGAGGCCTTCCGTCCCCTCCACCCCGGCGGCAGCCGAGCGCAGGGTGGCGCGGGCCAGACGGGCGGCGGCCTCGGGCGACAGGCCTTCCGCCTCCCCGGCCTGGGCCAGGGCGCGGGTGAAGGCGAAATAATAGGCCGGACCGCAGCCGGACACGGCGGTCGCCGCGTGCATCAGGGCCTCGTCGTCCAGCAGCACCGTCTCGGCGATGGGCTCGAACAGTTCCTGGCCGACCGCGAGGGCGGCCGCATCGGCGGCCCACAGCGTCGCCACGCCGCGCGCCTGGGCCACGCCCGTCGTCGGCATGACGCGCACGACCGGACGACCGGCGTAGCCCTGGGAAATCGTCTCGCCGCGCACCCCGGCCATGACCGAGACGATCACGGCGTCAGGGGCCAGATGCGGCAGGACGGCTTGCGCCGCCTCCAGCCATTTGGCGGGCTTCACGCCGATGACGAAGGCGCGGGCCTCGGCCAGGGCTTCCAGCGGCGGATTGATCCGCGCGCCCCTGGCCCGCGCCGCCTCGGCGGCGGGCTTTTCGGACGGCGTCAGGATGATCAGGTCGGCCGGGTCGACGGCGCCCGTCGCCAGCCAGCCTTCCAGAATGGCCGAGCCCAGGCGGCCCACGCCCTGAAGGACGATCGGCCGCCGCGTCATCAGGCGTTGCCCACGGTCTCGAACAGGCAGGCGTCGATCGCCTCCTTGGGCTTCTTGGAGCCGCGCACCATGAAGTCGAAGGCGGGATAGTAGCGGTCCGCCGCCTCGACCGCCGCGTCGATCATGGACGCGGCCTGGGCCAAGGTCGGCCGCTCGCTATGCGGCAGGGCCAGGGCGTGGCGGAAGACGATCTCGCCCTCGTCCGGCCAGATCTCGAAATGACCCAGCCAGGTGCGTTGGTTGATCATGGAGACCAGTTCATAGGCGGCCGCGCGGCGCGTCTTGACCACGCGCAGGTCGAGCGCCAGGCACAGCTGCAGGCAGTCGCCCTCGGGGCGCCAGGCGAACCACAGCTCATAATCCTTCCAGTCGCCGGCTAGGGCGAAGGCCAGATCGCCCTCGTCCGTGCGGTCGAACGGCAGATTTTCCGCCGTCAGGACGTGTTCGACCACATCCAGCGGATCAAAGGGCAGGTCGACCTCTTCGGGTCTCACAGCATCCATCAGGCGTTCAACTCTTCAACGGCGGCAGCGACTCAGAGGAGCGCTTTCCAGGACGGTAGGCGTGTTCGCAGATTCGGCTCAACCGGCTGAATCCGGGGTCGAGGCGGCGTCTGTGGACGATCCCTTGGCGGCCTTCAGCGCCGCGATCTCGGCGCGCAGGGCGGCGATCTCGTCCTTGAGCACGTCGAACTCGTCGCGGCGCACCAGGTCCATCTCGGCCACGAAGCGGTCGGCCTGGGCGCGCCAGGCGGCCTTGGCCTCTTCACCCGCCGCCTGGGCCAGGCCCATGGCGCCGGTGGTCAGCTTGGCGAACTCATCAAGCAGGGGGTTGCGCGTCTGCATGGCGGCCTCTTGAGAACTCACGGACCTGAGGTCCGATCATGGTTAACGGTGCATTGATTTGGGTAAACCAAACCTTACCCGCCAGCCGCCTATAGACTGCTTCGCTGGAAAAGCGCGCGACGAATGCAGTCCCGCTTGCTAGACGAATGGACGAACCCTGAAAGCGCAGACGGAGGCCCCGTGCCCTTTCCCGAATTCGATCCCATCCTGATCCACATCGGCCCCCTGCCCATCCGCTGGTACGCCCTGGCCTATGTGGCCGGCATCGTGCTGGGCTGGTGGTATGCCTCGCGCCTGGCCAAGACGGAGCACCTGTGGGCGCCCGGCAAGCCCCCGGTCACGGGACCGCAGCTGGATGACCTGGTGTTGTGGATCACGCTCGGCGTCATCCTGGGCGGCCGCTTCGGCTACGCCCTCTTCTACAAGCCGTCGATGTTCACCCAGCTGTTCACGGGCGACAGTTGGGGCCAGCGGCTGGAGCTGCTGCAGCTGTGGACCGGCGGCATGAGCTTCCACGGCGGCTTCCTGGGCGTGGTCATCGCCCTGGCCCTCTACGCCAACCGCCAGAAGATCAATCCGCTGAGCCTGGGCGACCTGATCGCCCCCGTCGCCCCGCTGGGCCTGTTCTTCGGCCGCATCGCCAACTTCATCAACGGTGAGCTGTGGGGCCGCGAGACGACGGTTCCCTGGGCCATCCGCTTCTGCAACGAGCGCATTCAGCAGATGTACGGCTTCTGCCCCGCCGGCAACGAGCCGCGCCATCCCAGCCAGCTGTATGAGGCAGGCCTGGAGGGCCTGCTGCTGTTCATCGTCCTGTCGCTGGCGGTGTGGAAGTGGAAGATGTTCAAACGCCCCGGCTTCGTCACCGGCCTGTTCCTGCTGGGCTACGGCGTCAGCCGCGCCGCCCTGGAGAACGTGCGCCAGCCCGACATCGGCATGGAGAACCTGCCGCTGGGCCTGACCATGGGCATGATCCTGTCGATCCCGATGATGCTGGCGGGCGCCTGGCTGATCTGGCGGGCGCTGAAGAAGCCGGAAGCGGCCGCGTCGGCGGATTGATTTTCTTCGTCATTCTCGGCCTTGTGCCGAGAATCCAGAAACACGACGGTCGGATTCAGGACGCGACGCGCCTATGCCAGGCCTTGAGTTTCTGGATCCCCGGGACAAGCCCGGGGATGACGGAAAAAGAGAGCAGCAGGACATGAGCCCTCCATCAGAGCCCCCAGTGACGCAGACGCTCAAGGACCGGCTGGTCCGCGAGATCGTGCTGACCGGGCCGATGACGGTGGCGGACTACGTCACCCGCTGCCTGCACGACCCCAAGGGCGGCTATTACGCCACGCGCCCGGCCTTGGGCGAAGGCGGCGATTTCATCACCGCCCCGCTGATCAGCCAGATGTTCGGCGAACTGATCGGCCTGTGGGCCATCGAGACCTGGAGCCGCCTCGGCGCGCCCCAGCGGGTGCGGCTGGTCGAGGTCGGGCCGGGCGACGGCACCCTGATGTCCGACGTGCTGCGCGCCGCGCGGCTGGTCCCGGCCTTCCTGCAGGCGGTCGACCTGATCCTAATCGAACCCAGCGCTCCCCTGCGCGCCGAACAGGCGCGGCGGCTGGCCGAGGCCGACGTCCACCCGCGCTGGCTCAGCGCCCTGCACCAGGTCGAGACCGACGCCCCGGTCATCCTGATCGCCAACGAAGTGCTGGACTGCCTGCCCGCCCGCCAGTTCATGAAGACCGAGGGCGGCTGGGCCGAGCGCCGCATCGGCGTGACCGACGATAACGAACTGACCTTCGGCCTGACCGCCATCGCCGACGGATTCGAGACGCCGGGCTTCGAGGTCGAGCCGGGCCAGATCATCGAGATTTCGGAACAGCAGGCCGCCTTCGGCCGCGACCTGGCGACGCTGATCCGCGCGGCCTCGGGCGCGGCCCTGCTGATCGACTACGGCCGCGGCAAGCCCGAGGCGGGCGATACCCTGCAGGCCCTGCGGCGGCACCGGAAGGTCGACCCGCTGGAGACGCCGGGCGACGCCGACCTGACGCAATGGGCCGACTTTCCCCTGGTACTGGAGGCGGCGGTGCGCAGCGGCGCCGACGTGACCGGCTGCGTCGGCCAGGGCGACTTCCTCAAGGCCCTGGGGATCGAAGCCCGCGCCCAGCGGTTGATGCAGGGACGCCCCGAGGCCGCCCCCGTCATCCAGCGCCAGCTGGACCGCCTGACCGCGCCGGACCAGATGGGCGACCTGTTCAAGGCGGCGGCGATCTTCTCGCCCCGCTCGCTGGCCCTGCCGGGATTTGAGGCATGAGTTTGAACCCCATCACCCACCCCCTTCTGGACAAGGCCGGGGTGCGTCACGGCTTCTTCACCCGCGAGGGCGGGGTGTCCGAGGGCATCTACGCCGGACTGAACGCCGGCGTCGGCTCCAGCGACGATCCGGCCCGGGTCGCCGAGAACCGCCGCCGCGTCGCCGCCTGGATGGGCGGCTCCTACGACGATCTGTGCGGCTGCTATCAGGTCCATTCCTCCGTCGCCCGCGTCGCTGACCGCGGCTGGGCGGGCGAGCGCCCCGAGGGCGACGCCGTGGTCGCGGGGGTGAAAGGGCCGATCCTGACCGTCCTGACCGCCGACTGCGCGCCTGTCCTGTTCGCCGACGCTGAGGCGGGCGTGGTCGGCGCGGCCCACGCGGGCTGGAAGGGCGCCCTGGGCGGCGTCATCCACTCGACGGTCGCGGCCATGACGGCCCTGGGCGCGCGGGCCGACCGCATGGTCGCCGTGGTCGGCCCCTGCATCGCCCAAGCCTCCTATGAGGTCGGCGCCGACTACCAGGAGCGCTTCGCCCACCACGACCCCGGCAGCGAACGCTTCTTCGCTCCCGGCGCGGCGCCCGACAAGCGCCAGTTCGACCTGCCCGGCTTCGTGCTGTGGCGGCTGGAGCAGGCCGGCGTCGGCGAGGCCGCCTGGACCGGCGACGACACGCGCGCGGACGCAGAGCGCTTCTACTCGAACAGACGCGCCTTCCTGGCGGGCGAGCCGGATTTCGGGCGATTGGTTTCGGCGATCACCCTGACCTGATCCTTCTCCCCTTGTGGGAGAAGGTGGGCGGCGAAGGCGCTCGGATGAGGGGTGTTGCGACCTCGGACAGGGATTTCTCGGCGAACCATAGAGAGACCCCTCATCCGTCATGCCTGCGCATGACACCTTCTCCCACAAGGGGAGAAGGGAAAACTCAGCCCGCCATCGCCATGTCGGGGACGCGGATCGTTTCGCGCCAGGCGTCGGGCTGGGCCAGCAGGGCGCGGACCAGCTTGTTGTTCAGGGCGTGGCCCGCCTTGACGCCTTCATAGCGGCCCAGCAGGGGCGCGCCGAGGACGTACAGGTCGCCGATGGCGTCCAGGGCCTTGTGGCGCACGAACTCGCGCTCCATGCGCAGGCCGCCGGGGTTCAGGATCTGGTCGCCGTCGATGACCACGGCGTTCTCCAGGCTGCCGCCGCGGGCCAAACCGGCCTGACGCAGAGCCTCGACCTCATGGGCGAAGCCGAAGGTGCGGGCGGCCATGATCTCGGCGCGGAAGGTCGCCTCGTCCACGACGAAATCCACCACCTGATTGCCGATGACCGGCGTGGGGAAGTCGATCTCGAACCGCATCTCGTAGCGATCGCAAGGCAGCAGGACGGCGGACTTGTCGCCCTCCTTCACCCGGATCGGCTTGAGGATCTCGATATAGGTCTGGGGCGCTTCCTGGCGGCGGAAGCCCGCGCGGTCCAGAAGTTGAACGAACGGCAGGGCCGAACCGTCCAGGATCGGCAGTTCCGGCCCGTCCACCTCGATCACGGCGTTGGAGACGCCCAGGGCCGCCAGGGCGGCCATCAGATGCTCGATCGTCGACAGGCGCACGCCCGCCGCGTTCTCGATCATGGTGTTCAGGCGCGCGTCCACGACCGCCTCGCCCGAGACGGGGATGCGATTGTCGCGGTCGGTCACGTCGGTGCGCACGAAGACGATGCCGTGGCCGGGCGCGGCCGGGCGCACGACCAGACGCACACGGCGGCCGGTGTGCACGCCGACGCCGGCGCAGATGGCCGGGGCGACGATGGTCTGTTCGTACTGGTCGTTGCGGACCGTCACTCGGAAACTCTCTATTGCACGACCCGCCCGTCGGACGGTCGCCGCCTTGCCTGTCCTTTAACCACGCGGCCGCAAGCCTGAAAGCCAAGTCCAGTTTCGGATTGTTTCGGTTCAGTTACGGCGGAGCTGAAAGGGCCAGGTCGCCGCTCATCCCGGCGAAGGCCGGGACCAGATTGTAAGGCGCATCACCTACCGAGACGGCGTGACCGAGCCCTCAAGCCCGCCGCTTCGCCATATCTGGGCCCCAGCCTTCGCCGGGATGAGCGGTCAAGGATGATCGGGTCCAAAAAGAAAAACGCCCCGGAGGTCGGCTCCGGGGCGTTTCTTGTCAGGGTCTGTTTCGGCCGATCAGTTGGCCAGGCGACGCAGGAAGGACGGGATCTCCAGGTCGTCATCCTCGACCTGGCCCAGTTGCGGGTCCTGATGCTGCGGCTGGACCGATTGGGTCTGGCGCAGTTGCTGGGTCGTGCGGTTCGACGACGGCGGCGGCGCGTAGGAGGGCTGCTGCTGCTGCGGCTGCTGGCGCTTGCGGCCGAACAGGCTCCAGCCGCTGCGACGGTGGTCGCGCTCGTCGTAGAAGGCTTCCTCGGCGGGCTCTTCGTGACGGGCGGCAGGGCGCTGGGCCGGTTGCGGCGCCGGCTGCTGGCGCTGCGGAGCGCGGTCGAAATAGAGGTCGCCCTGCTCCGAGGCGGCGGGCTGGGCGCGGACGGCGCCCTGCTCGTATTCCTCGACCCACGGATCGACGATCGGCTCCAGATTGCGGGGCGCGTCGTGGATGACCGGCTCGGGCTTGGCCTCGATCTTGGGCTCGGGCGCGCGGGCGGCCGGGGTCTCATAGGCCGGAGCCGGCGCCGGAGCGGGCTCGCGCACCGGCTCGATACGGACTTCCGGCTGACGCGGCGCGGCGGCCGACAGACCGCCCGAGCGGCTGAAGGCCTGGCCCTGCGGCTCGATCTGCTGGATGACGCCTTCGTCCATGCCGGTGGCGACGACGGAGACGCGGATCTTGCCGTCCAGGGCCGGGTCGAAGGCGGCGCCGAAGATGATGTTGGCGTCGCCGTCCACTTCACCGGCGATGGCGTTGGCGGCCTCGTCGACTTCCAGCAGGGTCATGTCCATGCCGCCGGTGATGTTCACCAGCACGGCCTTGGCGCCCTTCAGGCTGGTCTCGTCCAGCAGGGGGTTGGCGATGGCGTTCTGGGCCGCCAGCAGGGCGCGGTCGTCGCCCGTGGCCTCGCCCGTGCCCATCATGGCCTTGCCCATCTCGCTCATCACGGCGCGGACGTCGGCGAAGTCGAGGTTGATCAGGCCCGGCAGGATCATCAGGTCGGTGATCGAGCGCACGCCCGAGTGCAGGACCTGGTCGGCCATACCGAAGGCGTCGGAGAAGGTGGTGCGCTCGTTGGCGACCCGGAACAGGTTCTGGTTCGGAATGACGATCAGGGTGTCGACGTAGCGCTGCAGCTCGGCCACGCCGGCGTCGGCCAGGCGCATCCGGTGACGGCCTTCGAAGGTGAAGGGCTTGGTCACCACGCCGACGGTCAGGATGCCGCGGTCGCGTGCGCATTTGGCGATGACCGGCGCCGCGCCGGTGCCGGTGCCGCCGCCCATGCCGCAGGTGATGAAGACCATGTGCGCGCCTTCCAGGTGCGCGTGGATCTCGTCGGCGCTCTCCTCGGCGGCGTTCATGCCGACCTCGGGGTGGGCGCCCGCGCCCAGGCCCTGGGTGATGGTCTCGCCCAGTTGGATGCGACGGTCGGTCTTGGCGAAGCTCAGGTGCTGGGCGTCAGTGTTGGCGACCACGAACTCCACGCCTTCGAGGCCCGAGTCGATCATGTTGTTGACGGCGTTGCCGCCCGCTCCACCGACGCCGAAGACGACGATGCGAGGCTTCAGTTCCGTGGCTTCCGGCTTCACCAGCGAGAGAGACATTGTGTAATTCCGACCTTAGGACCCTGCCCTTCGTCCCCGATGCGAACTCCCCGCCGAATCGCATTGGTTATGAGCGCGTTAAGGAAAACCCTTTCGGCGTTAACGAAGGGTTACCCTCATAGCGTGAGTCGGAGCCGACGGGACCCCGCCGAGCCAGCTTGGCCGCGAATATTCCTGAATTTTCTTCATCCGCACGGCCGAAAGAAAAAAGGGCGGCTCCGAGGAACCGCCCTTCGTCTTCATGCTCTCAGGCCGGACTTACCAGGGACGGTAGTTCACGCCGATGTAGAAGCGACGACCGTAGGGGTCGAAGTTCGAGTAGAGCGCATCGCCGAGCCACGGGTTTTGCGCCTTGTTGAAGACGTTGGTCACGCCAGCGCGCACGGTCACTTCGTCGTTCACCGAATAGCGAACGGAGAAGTCGTTACGGGCGAAGTTGCCGGTATCCAAGGCGCTGGCCGGACGCGAGTCCGTGTTGCCGCCCGAGATGAAGTCACGCTGGAAGATGATGTTCTGAGACGTCTGCCAGTCCGTTGTCCAGGTCATCGACAGGTCAGCGTTCGGCTGCCAGGTAATGCGGTTCGTCAGACGAACGCGCGGATAGTACAGCGCCGAGGCCGACTCCACGAAGAAATCGGGCGAGGTGAAGCTGTTGTAGTTCTTCTGCTCGATGAGCCACGAACCACCCAGATCCCAGGTGATGGAGCCCAAGTCGTGGCCGATCAGGTCCGCCGTTTCGAAGCCATAGCGGCCCTTGAAGTCCAGACCGCGGACTTCGCGACGGGCGTAGTTCAGCGGGACCTGAATGAAGCCGCCGACCGGATCGCCGCTCGGGCGACCGACCTTGAAGCTGTCAACAGCGTCCGCCGCGCCCGTTTCACGGAAGATGCGGCTGCAGGCGAAGACGTCGAGCGCCGGGCCGTCCACGCACTGGTTGGCGAGGATCTGCGCCGAGACCGACTGGATCACGCTCTCGATCTTGATCTCATAGTAGTCGAGAACCATCGAGAAGTTCGGGACAAAGCGCGGCTGGAAAACCGTCGAGAAGGTGAAGGATTCCGAGGTTTCCGGCTTCAGTTCCGGGTTGCCGCCGTTCACGCCGGCGATACCCGAGGAATAGGTCGGCAGATAGGCGTTGGCCGCCGTCACATCGGTCCAGTTGAAGCTCAGCCCCTTAGCCGCCGCAAGCGCCTCACAGTTGGCGATGCGGTTGGCGCGTTCGTCACCCTTGCGCGCCGCCGACGTGATCTGGCGGGTGTCGCAGGGGTCAACGAAGCCGTTGGCGAAGGTCTGGGTGAGCGGCGCGTTGGTCTCAGCCAGGTTCGGCGAACGGAACGAGGTGTTGAAGCTGGTCTTGAAGGTGATGTCCTGAACCGGACGATAGACCAGGTTCACGCCATAGACGTCGCCCGAACCCGCCTGAGAGTAGTCGAAGTAGCGGTACGAGGCGCTGAGTTCGGCATACTCGCCAAGGAAGCTGTCACGCAGCAGCGGAACAGAGATTTCGGCAAAGGCTTCATTGCTGTCGTACGAGGACGGCAAGAAGTCGCCGCCCGTGTTCAGTTGCAGGTAACGACCGGCGGTCGAGTTGGTGCGACCGAGGCCCTGGGCCTCTTCCTTGCGCCATTCGACGCCGACAGCGTAGCCCAGCGGGCCGGCGCCCCAGAAGTCCCAAAGTTGGCCCGACTGCGAGGCGATGAAGTTCTGCTGGCGGTTACGCTCATCCAGGAAGATCGACGCCGTGATGAAGTCGATGGCTTCAGCCGATTGATTGCCAGCGCCGAAGACGTTCAACGGAGCGCACTGGGCGACTTCCGGGTCGGTCTTGGACAGAAACTCGCGCTTGTCATCCAGATTGCCGCTCCAGTTATCCACCGGACGACCTTGGGCGGCCAGCAACTGAGCCCGACAGACGATCTGGCCCGGCTTTCCGCTGACGAGACCGGCGGTATCCACCACGGCGTCTAGCGCGAGCGCCGTCCGCAGAATGTCCATGCCGGTTTCTTTATTATAGTTGTCCAGCTGCCCGAAGGTATAGGACAAGTCCCATCCGAAGTTGCGGATGAAGCCCACCTGATCATAGTTGCCCTTCAGGGCCGCGACGTAGCGCTGGACCTGACGCGAATTTTCCTGGCTGCGATTAATGCCGAAGGCTTGGTGACGCGCATAGTTGCGAGTGACGGTGCTCGTGACGGCGCCCGGGGTCGTGGGCGTCGGCGAGCCGTACGTGTCGACCTGGTTGTTTTGCAGCGCGGCACGGATCACGGCCGGCAGGAAGGCGTTGTCGTCGATACGAGTGGTGAAGGCCGACGACCCAAGCAGCGGCTGAACGGCGTCATTCGCCCAGGTGTCCGAAATATAGACGTCGAAGAAGCTGGGCTGGGTGACAATGAAGCTTTGCTCATCGACATACTTGGCTTCGACGTAAGCGGTGACGTTGTCGGTCACCTTGAAGTTGGCGCCCACTTGGAAACGCGAGGATTCCGATTCCGGAGTCCGCGAGAAGCCGCCGAAGGTGGTGTTAGCGTTATCGCCGTCGCCACCGATGTTATACGGACGGTTGGTGCCGACAGCGCCGATGCGCGTGCCCAGGTTCACCAGCCGAGCCTGACCGTTTTCATACCAGTAGGTCTTGGCCGGATCGATGGCGTAGCAGGCGGCGACCGTGTAGCTGGTGCAGTTCGCGAGCGGGATCAGGGGGTTGGTGGTAGGCGAAGGCCGCTGGCTGTTCGCGATGTTGGTGACGCCCCAACGCGGACGGCCGACGTAACGCACGTCATAGAACAAGGCGTTGTCATAGATGCCGTCAGTGGCCGGGCCGATCAGCGCATTCGTCGGATCGGCGTCCACAGCCACGACAGTGCGGCCATCACGCAGCCAAGCGATGTCTTCACCCTGGACCTCGTCGACCTTCTCGTACTCGGCGAAGGCGTAGAGATTCAGACGATCATCGAAGAAGTTCTTACCGATCAACCCCGAGATACGGCGCGTCATCGGAGCGTCGGTGTCGTCGCCCGCGATCTGACCAGCGTTGGCGTCGATTTCTAGGCCGTCGAAGTCCTTGCGCAGGTTGTAGTTCAGAACGCCCGAAACGGCGTCAGCGCCGTAAACCGACGAGGCGCCCCCGGTGATGATTTCGATGTTCTGGATCAGCAGGCGCGGGATGGTGTCGACGTCGACCAGCAGACGGCCGACCTGGGCGCCGACCTGACGGCGACCATCGATCAACGTCAGAACGCGGTCGGTGCCGAGGCTGCGCAGGTTGGCAGCCGAAACGCCGGCGATGTTTAGCGAACCCGTGGTGTCCGAAGGAACCAGCGAGTTCGACAGGGCAGGAATGGTCGCCAGGTAGTCGATGACGCTGGTCAGACCAGTTTCCATCAGCTGTTCCTGACTCACTTGGATCAGCGGCGTCGGGGCGTTCACCGGGTCGCGGCGAATACGCGAACCCGTGACGACGATCTCGCCCACTTCAGTGGTTTGACCATCGACAGGAACCGGCGCGACCGGGGTGGCGCGTTCTTGAGCGAAGGCCGGAGCCGAAACGGCGATAACGCCGGCCAGGACGGTCGTCCCAAAGAGATATTTGCGCTTCAGATGCATTTGGTTTGCCCCAACCTTCGTTGAACTCGAAGAGCGCCCCCGTTGAATCAAGAGAGCCCCGTCAGGGTCCGTCTAACCAATAACCGCGCGCAAGCAAGCATTGTGTCGTGATTTTGGCCACGAAACGTCAGTCGTGTAACAATCAGGCCACAACCCCACCAAACTTGAGGTCACAAGAAGGCAGAAGGAGTTTGCGGTTGAAATTCTCACCGCCAGACCCGCCCTGCGCGCATGAAGTCACCATTTTCAATGGCAAGACGCCATACCCGCGGCGCCTCAATCAAGGCGACATTGCGCTGCAATCCGCCCAAGTCACGGGAAGGTCGGCTGCAGGGCGCGCGCCTGCGCATCCGCCATCTGAATCGGCCCAGATGGGCAAGGATTTTTAGAATTGGGTCCGGGCGCGCCTGGAGCGCCTACAGATTATCCCGCAGCCAGCCCGCCGCGCGGGCCACCATGCCGCCGCGGTGCACCTTGGGCGCGTCGGCGGCGGTGATCTGGCGTGACATCAGCTTGCGGGCGGAGACCGCCTCGCGCGGGCCGTAGGCGGCGCGCAGCAGGACGCCGGCGGCCGAGCAGAAGGCCGGGCCGGCGGCGGCGTCGGCCAGGTGGGGCGCGCGTTGCGGGCGGCCCAGGCGCACCGGGCGGTCAAAGACGCGCACGGCCAGTTCCCGGACGCCGTTCAGTTGGCTGGCGCCGCCGGTCAGGACGAGGCCAGCGCCGGGCTCCAGGCCCATGCCGGCGTGCTTCAGGCGGTCGCGCAGCAGTTCGAGCGTCTCTTCCACGCGCGGGGCGATGACGGTCTTCAGCATGGCGCGCGGGACGACGACAGGGCCGGCCGAGGCGTCCTCGCCGCGCGGCGGGGCCTCCAGCATTTCGCGGTCTTCGTTGGCGCTGGCCATGGCCGAGCCGTGCAGGGTCTTCAGACGCTCGGCGCCGACGCGCGAGGTCGACAGGCCGCGCGCGATGTCGGCGGTCACATGGTCGCCGCCGACGTTCAGGCTTTCGATGTGCAGCAGGGAGCGTCCGCCCCAGACGGCCGCCGAGGTCGAGCCGCCGCCCATGTCGATGCACAGGGCGCCCAGTTCCATCTCATCCTCCTCCAGCGCGGCGAGGGAGGAGACGACCGGCGCGGCGGCCACGCCCTGAAGATCCAGGTGGGCCAGTTCGAGGCAGTGGCTGAGGGCGTTGAACGATCCCTCCGACATGGAGACGACCAGCAGGTCCAGCCCCAGCGAGCCGCCGCGCATCGCACGCGGATCGTGCACGCCGCGCGCCCCATCCACCGACCAGGCGATGGGCAGGACGTGGATCGGACGCCGGTTCGGCAGGCGGATCTGGGCCAGGGCCATGCCGATGGCGCGCGCCAGATCGGCGTCGCTGATCGGGTGCGAGCCCAGCGAAACGCGCGCCTGCACCCGGTGGCTGGCCATCTGGCCGATGGCCGTGGTGACGACGACGCCGGAGACGGGCGCGCCCGCCGCGCGCTCGGCGCGTTCGACGGCGTGGCCGATGGCCTGGGCCGTCTCGTCCATGTTGACGATGGCCCCGCCCTTGACGCCGCGCGACTGGACATGGCCGGCGCCGGCGACGCGAATGGTGCGGTCGGCGTGGCGCACGCCGTCCGGCTTCATGATGAAGCAGGCGACCTTGGACTGGCCGAGATCGAGCGCGGCCACGACCGGCGCGCGCGGCGCGCCCCTGCCCTGTTCCGGCTTCATGTCTCGGCTGCGTCCAACCATGGGGTCGTGTCCTTGGAGGTCAGAGGGTGTCAGGCAGCGCCTTCGGAAGGGCGGACGGCCACTTCTTCCGGCGTGCGAAGGTCGATGCGGGCGAAGCCCAGGTCCAGCAGGCGTTCGCGCTGGTCCAGGGCGTCGAGGCGGATGAGGGCGGATTCCTGATCCACGGCGGGCAGCTGGATCAGGGCGCCGTCCTTGAGGCGCAGATCCCAGCGGCGCTCGTCCACGCGGACCAGGGCGTCGACCTTGGCCATCAGGCGCGGGCGCTGGGCCAGCAGGGGCAGGACGTCAGACGCGGCCTGATCGGCGCCCTTGCCCACCACCAGCGGCAGGCGCGGATAGCGGCCCGCGTCGGCGCCCGGAATGACGATGCCTTGCGCGTCGATGACATGGGCCTTGCCGCCGACCTGCCAGACGGCGAGGCGGTCGTGTTCCTTGACGTCCACGATCAGGGTGTCGGGCAGCAGGCGCACCACGCGCGCCTCCTTGACCCAGCCGACGGTCTGCACCCGGTCGCGCACGGCGCCCAGATCCAGGCTGACGATGGGCTGGTCGGCGTGAACGCCGACGGCGGCGCGCACGGCGGCGGCGGCCTCGGGCGAGGCGCCGGTGACGTGGACCTGACGCACCTTCAGGCCCATGCCGGTCGTCACCGCGTCAAAGCGTTGAACGGCGGCGTTGGAGATGCGCTCGGCCCGCGCCCCGGTGGCCAGGACGGCGGCCAGAATGCCGACGCCCACGACCAGGGTGGCCGCCACGACGCGCGGCGACATGTCCAGGCGGCCGATCGCGGCCGCGCGGCCGGACGACGCGCCGCGCGCCCCGCCCTTGCCCGCAGACTGTCGCCGACCGCCGCGCACTACCGCGGGCATGAGGCGTCCTCCACCATCCACCGAACCAGTTCGCGATAATCCATCCCGACGAAGGCCGCCTGCTCAGGGCTGAGCGAAGTCGGGGTCATGCCGGGCTGGGTGTTGACCTCCAACAGAACGAGAACGTCGTTAACATCGTCATAACGGAAGTCGGCCCGGGAAACCCCTCGGCAACCCATGGCCGTGTGGGCCAGCTCGGCCTGGCGCAGGGCCTTCTCGAACACATGCGGCGGCAGGTCGGCGGGCAGGACGTGCTTGGAGCCGCCCTCGGCGTATTTGGCCTCGTAGTCGTAGAAGCCCTTGGTCGGGGTGATGTCGGTGATGGTCAGGGCGCGCGGACCGGTCGCCTCACCGATCACGCTGACCGCCAGTTCCTTGCCGGGAATGAAGGGCTCGACCATGACCTGGTCGCCGTAGGCCCAGTCGTCGGCGCCGACCTCGACCACCGGACGGTTGGCGCCCTCGCGCACCAGGAAGACGCCGACCGAGGAGCCCTCGGCGTTCGGCTTGACGACATAGGGCGGGTCGATGACGTGGCGGCTGGCGACCTCATGGCGGTCAAACAGGCCGCCGCCGGGAACGATGACGCCCGCGGCGTGCAGGACGGCCTTGGACTTGTCCTTGTCCATGGCCAGGGCCGAAGCCAGGACGCCGGAGTGGGTGTAGGGAATTTTCAGCGTCTCGAGGATGCCCTGGACGCAGCCGTCCTCGCCCCATTTGCCGTGCAGGGCGTTGAAGACGACGTCGGGCTTCAGCGCCGTCAGCACCTGAGCCAGGTCCCTGCCGGCGTCGACGCGCGTGACCTTGGCGACCTGCCCTTCCAGGGCGTCGGCGCAGCCGCGGCCCGAGGACAGCGAGACCTCGCGTTCCGACGACAGGCCGCCCATCAGGACAGCGACGTGAAGGGTGTTCAGGGGCGCACGCATGGCAACATCCGAAGACTAGCCCGCCCCTATGCCCTGAATACGGTTAACCGGTTGGAAACGATACGGGGTCGTGCAGCGAAATTCGCAGGTTTTCCACCCTCTCCCGATGGGAGAGGGCTTGAGCCTCCAAGAGCGCAGCGATTGGCGAAGGCGAAAGGGTGAGGGTTCGCGATCGAAGTCGGCCAAAGGCCGTCGCGCAACGGCTTACGCCGACTGACGGGACAAGCCCCTCACCCTTTCGCGCAAGAACGATCGCCTTCGGCTCTCGTGCGCTCAAACCCTCTCCCGCCGGGAGAGGGTTACTTCCGCCCGATCCGCTTGATTTCCCAGTTCAGCTGCACGCCCGTCTTGGCCAGCACGTCGGCGCGGACGGCCTCGCCCAGGCCTTCGATGTCCGCCGCCGTCGCCTCGCCGGGGTTGATCATGAAGTTGGAGTGCAATTCACTGAACATCGCCCCCCGCCGGTGACGGCGTGCAACTTGCCGCGCCAGCCCGCCTCATCGACCAGCTTCCATGAGGAATGGCCGTCCGGGTTCTTGAAGGTCGAGCCGCCGGTCTTCTCGCGGATCGGCTGGGTCTTCTCGCGACGCTCGGTGATCTCGCTGATGCGGGCGGCGACGGCCTCGGGCGCGTCAGGCGTGCCGCGATAGGTCGCCTCGATCCAGATGATGTCGGCCGGGGCGTTCGAGTGGCGATAGGTATAGCCGAAGTCGGCCAGGGCCAGTTCGACCCGCTCGCCCTTGCGGTTCAGGCCCCAGGCCGAGACCAGAACGTCCTTGGTCTCCGCGCCGTAGCAGCCCGCGTTCATGGTCAGGGCGCCGCCGATCGAGCCCGGAATCCCGGCGTAGAACTCCAGCCCGGCGATGCCCGCCTTGGCCGAGGCGCGCGCCACCATGCTGTCCAGCGCGCCCGCGCCCGCCGTGACCGTGACGCCGTCGGTCGTCACCTGGCCCCAGGCGCGACCCGCCAGCCGGATCACCACGCCCTCGACCCCGCCGTCGCGCACGATCAGGTTGGAGCCGACGCCGATCACCGTCACCGGCACGGATTCCGGGAGGGCCTTCAGGAAGTCGGCCAGATCATCGGCGTCCGCCGGAATGAACAGCGCCTCCGCCGCCCCGCCCACGCGGAACCAGGTGTAGGGCCCCAGCGGCTCGTTCAGCAGCAGCTTGCCGCGCACGGCGGGGAGGTTGTCAGTCCAGGCCATCCAGTAATCCGCTCATCCCGGCGGACGCCGGGACCCAGTGCTTTGGCTGCATCCAGCCGTTTGACGTTCAATCCGATGTAGGGCGGCAAGGCTTCGTCGTGAAGCTCTCACTGGATCCCGGCGTCCGCCGGGATGAGCGGGAGCGTGAGATTCAGCCCAGCGCCTCCAGCTGCGCCGGCAGGGCGTAGGCCCAGCTGGTGATGTCGCCGGCGCCCAGCAGCACGACCAGATCGCCCGGCTTCGCCTCTTCGCGGATGACGCGCGGCAGGGCGGCGGCGTTCTCCAGCGCAGCGACGTGGCGGTGGCCGTAGCGGCGCACGCCCTCGACCAGGGCGTGTTTGTCGACGCCCTCGATCGGCTGTTCGCCCGCCGGATAGACGTCGGCGACCAGAACGCTGTCGGCGTCCGAGAAACAGGTCGAGAAGTCCTGCATCAGATCGCGCAGCCGGGTGTAGCGGTGCGGCTGGACCACGGCGATGACGCGGCCGGGGTTGTCGGCGTTCTGGACCACCTGGCGCGCGGCCTTCAGAACGGCGGCGATCTCGACCGGGTGGTGGCCGTAGTCGTCGATGACGCGCACGCCGTTAGCCACGCCCGTGGTGGTGAAGCGGCGTTTGACCCCGCCGAAGCCGGCCAGGCCGCGACGGATGGAGTCCTCGTCGACCCCGATCTCGCGCGCCACGGCGATGGCGGCCAGGGCGTTGGAGACGTTGTGCCAGCCCGCCATGGGCAGGTGCAGGTTCTCGATGCGCGCCGGTTCCTCCAGGGCGGCCATGCCCTGCCCCTGGATCACCACGTCGAAACGCGAGCCGTCCGGGTCCATGCGGACGTTGTCGGCGCGGACCATGGCCTGGGGGTTCAGGCCGTAGGTGACCAGGCGGCGGTTGTCGATCTTGGCCGCCAGCTTCTGCACCTCGGGGTGGTCCAGGCAGACCACGCCGAAGCCGTAGAAGGGAATGTCCTCGATGAAGTCGCAGAACGCCTTCTTCACCGCGTCGAAATCGCCGTAGTGGTCGAGGTGCTCCGGGTCGATATTGGTGATGATGGCGACCGTGCACTTCAGGCGCAGGAAGGAGCCGTCGCTCTCGTCCGCCTCGACCACGATCCAGTCGCCGTCGCCGACCTTGGCGTTGGTGCCATAGGCGTTGATGATGCCGCCGTTGACCACCGTCGGGTCCAGCGAACCCGCATCCAGCAGGGCCGCCACCATGGAGGTCGTCGTCGTCTTGCCGTGGGTGCCGCCGACGCCGATCGAGAACTGCAGACGCATCAGCTCGGCCAGCATCTCGGCGCGGCGCACCAGGGGGATGCGCCGCTCGCGCGCCACCATCAGCTCAGGGTTCGTCGCCTTGACCGCCGTGGAATAGACCACCGCCGAGACGCCCTCGGTCACATGGGCGGCGTCGTGGCCGATGTAGATGCGGGCGCCCAGCTTCTCGAGCCGCTCGGTGTTGGCGCTGGCCTTGGCGTCCGAGCCCTGCACCTGATAGCCGATCTTCAGCATGATCTCGGCGATGCCGCTCATGCCGATGCCGCCGATGCCGACGAAGTGGACAGGCCCAAGGGCGAACGGAACGGGGCGGAGGCGACGGATCATCCCCGCGTCATAGCCGCACCGCCGCGACCTGCGAAGGGCCCGACCCGCTGGCGATGAAATTTACGTCAAATCAGCCACGCCGTGCGCGACCAATCGCGGGCGCCCGCGTTCGCTCCTGGCCATCAAGGGCAAATCAGGAGCGCGCCGTGACGGATCAATCCAAGAATGGGGACGTAAGGGGCAATGGGGGCGAGTTGCAGCAACAAGCCTCGACGCCCGAAGCACGGCTGACCACCAACCATGGAGCGCCGCTCAGCGACAACCAGAACTCGCTGCGGGGCGGCCCGCGCGGCCCGACGCTGCTGGAAGACTTCATCCTGCGCGAAAAGATCCAGCATTTCGACCACGAGCGCATCCCCGAGCGCATCGTCCACGCGCGCGGCTCGGCCGCGCACGGCGTCTTTGAACTGACCGAGAGCCTGGCGGCCTACACCACCGCCAAGGTGCTGACCGAGGTCGGCGAGAAGACCGAGGTCTTCACCCGCTTCTCCACCGTGGCGGGGGGTGCCGGGTCGATCGACACGCCGCGCGACGTGCGCGGCTTCGCGGTCAAATTCTACACCAAGGAGGGCAACTGGGACCTGGTGGGGAACAACATCCCGATCTTCTTCATCCAGGACGCGATCAAATTCCCCGACCTGATCCACGCGGTGAAGATGGAGGCCGATCGCGGCTATCCCCAGGCGGCCAGCGCGCACGATACCTTCTGGGACTTCATCGGCCTGATGCCCGAAAGCACCCACATGGTGATGTGGGCCATGTCGGACCGCGCCATCCCGCGCTCGCTGCGGATGATCGAGGGGTTCGGCGTCAACACCTTCCGGCTGGTCAACGCCGAGGGCCAGTCCCACTTCGTCAAGTTCCACTGGCGGCCCCGGTTGGGCACGCAGTCGACCTGCTGGGACGAGGCGGTCAAGATCGCCGGGGCCGACCCGGACTTCCACCGCCGCGACCTGTTCGACGCCATCGACAAGGGCGACTTCCCCGAGTGGGACTTCGCCGTGCAGATCCTGACCCAGGCCGACGCCGACGCCCTGCCCTTCGACATCCTGGACGCGACCAAGCTGATCCCTGAGGAGACGCATCCGTTGAAGGTGATCGGGCGGATGACGCTGAACCGCAACCCCGACAACTTCTTCGCCGAGACGGAACAGGCGGCCTTTCTGCCGACCAACATCGTGCCGGGGATCGACTTTTCGGAAGACCCGCTGCTGCAGGGGCGGTTGTTCTCCTATCAGGACACCCAGTTGTCGCGGCTAGGGACGGTGAACTTCCACCAAATCCCGATCAACCGGGCCAAGGGCTGCCCCTTCCAGAACTTCCAGCGCGACGGCCACATGCAGACCCAGGTTTTCACCGGCCGGGCCAACTATGAGCCGAACAGCCTGGCCGAGTCTGGCGAAGCGGGCGGCCCGCGCGCCGACGCCAAGGGCGGCTTCACCAGCTTCCGCGCGCCCGTGGAGGGGGAGAAGGCGCGGCTGCGCTCCGAGACCTTCGCCGACCACTACAGCCAGGCCCGGCTTTTCTTCCGCAGCCTGGAGACGCCCGAACAGGCCCACCTGGCCTCGGCCCTCGTCTTCGAACTGTCGAAGGTGTCGCTGGAGCATGTGCGCGTCCGCGTCATGGGCAATCTGCGCAATGTCGACGAGGACCTGGCCAAGCGGGTGGCGGACGGCGTGGGCATGGCCCTGCCGAAGAAGAACCCGGCGGCGGCGGAGCCGATCGACCTGGCGCCCTCGCCCGCCCTGCGCCTGGTCGGCAAGTATCCCGCCAGCCTGAAGGGGCGGATGGTCGGCGTCCTGGTCACCGACGGGGCCGACGGCGCCGTGGTCAAGGCGGTGCAGGACGCGGCCGAGGCGGCCGGCGCGGCGGTGGAGATCATCGCGCCCAAGCGCGGAGGGGCCAAGCTTAAGGACGGCTCTACGCTGAAGGCGGACCATCAACTGGCGGGCGCGCCCTCGGTGCTGTTCGACGCGGTGGCCCTGGTGCTGTCGGCGGAGGGCTGCAAGCAGTTGCTGACCGAAGGCGCGGCCATCGACTTCGCCAAGGACGCCTTTGGGCACCTGAAGGCCATAGGTCATACGCCCGAAGCCCAACCCCTGCTCGACAAGGCGGGGGTCGAGGCGGACACCGGCGTGGTCGATCTGTCGAACGGGGCGGATCCCTTCATCAAGCCCGCCGCCACCCGCCAATGGGACCGCGAACCCAAGGTCCGCATCCTGGCCTGACACCACGGGTCAAGTCCAAGTCGGCGAAGAGGGGACCCCGCGTCACGCGGGGTCCCTATTGCTGCTTATATCTCACGAGTTCGCCAAAAGGCGTACAGGGCCGCAATGTCACCACTGCACAACAGGGGCATGGCCTCGCCCAGTCGGGCGTCGTCCCAGTCCCACCACTTCATATCCAGCAGCATGGCGATGCTGTCGTCGTCGAACCGCTTGCGGATGACCCTGGCCGGATTGCCGCCGACGATGGCGTAGGGCTCGACATCGCGCGTCACCAGCGCCCGCGTGCCGATCACGGCGCCGTCGCCGATCTTCACGCCCGGCATGATGATGGCCTCGCTGCCGATCCAGACGTCATTGCCGATGACGGTGTCGCCCGCCGGCTGGAAGGCGTCGACCGCCCCGGCGAAATGCGGGACCTCGGGCATGTAGAAGAAGGGGAAGGAGCTGGCCCAATCGTTCCGATGCCCCTGATTGCCCGCCATGATGAAGGCGGCTCCGCTGCCGATCGAGCAGAAGTCGCCGATGATCAGCCGGTCCACGCCCGGCTCGGTCATCAGATAGCGGGCGCAGTCGTCAAAGCCGTGGCCGTGATACCAGCCGGAATAATAGCTGTAGCGCCCGACGATGATGTTGGGATTGGTCACCAGATCGGACAGCAGTCGGCCCTTGAACGGGCTTTCGAAAACCTGAGTCATGGAAATCTCCATGTGCGGCCGCACCCGGTCAGCGCCGGGCGGCCTTGGAATTTTTACTGAAGGCTATGAAGCGCACAGCCGTGCGCCGGGCGAAGCCGGGTCGCACAAGGTGCGCCGCTCGGGGGCGTCAGGCCCGCGCGGACGCTATCAGAAGGGTCTGACCACCATGTCCATGCGCTGATTATGGTCCCTGTCCCGCCCCCGCGCAATCTGCGCAAATGTCGCCGCGTGAATCTTGGTTACTCCGCCTTAACCGTAAGGATTCACCATAAGCGCCTCATCTGTCCGGGGCCGCTTATCCATGTCCGAGTTGAAGACCGACGTCATCCTGCGTGGCGACTGCATCGAGGTGCTGAAGGGCCTGCCGGACAAGTCGGTGGACATGGTCTTCGCCGACCCGCCCTATAACCTGCAGTTGGGCGGCGACCTGCTGCGTCCCGACAACTCCAAGGTCGATGCGGTCGACGACGACTGGGACAAGTTCGAAAGCTTCGCCGCCTATGACGCCTTCACCCGCGCCTGGTTGGGCGAATGCCGCCGCGTGCTGAAGGACGAGGGCTCGCTCTGGGTCATCGGCAGCTATCACAACATCTTCCGCCTCGGCGCGGCGATGCAGGACCTGGGCTTCTGGGTGCTGAACGACATCATCTGGCGCAAGTCGAACCCGATGCCGAACTTCAAGGGCACGCGCTTCACCAACGCCCATGAGACGCTGATCTGGGCCGCCAAGTCGCGCGAGCAGAAGCGCTACACCTTCAACTACGACGCGCTGAAGGCCTTCAACGAAGACACCCAGATGCGCTCGGACTGGACCCTGGCCCTTTGCACCGGCCACGAGCGGCTGAAGGACGACGACGGAAACAAGGCCCATCCGACCCAGAAGCCCGAGGCCCTGCTGCACCGGGTCATCCTGTCGGCCAGCCGCGTCGGCGACGTCATCCTGGACCCCTTCTTCGGCACCGGCACCACGGGCGCCGCGGCCAAGCGCCTGGGCCGTCACTTCATCGGCATCGAGCGCGACGAGACCTACGCCAAACTGGCCGAAAACCGCATCAAGGCGGTCATCCCCGCCACGCCCGAAGACCTGGTCGTCACCGGCTCCAAGAAGGCCGAGCCCAAGGTCCCGTTCGGCGCCCTGGTCGAGGCGGGCCTGCTGGCCCCCGGCGACAAGCTCTATTGCCCCAAGGGCGACCATGAAGCCCGCGTCCGCGCCGACGGCTCCCTGGTGTCCGGCGCCCTGACCGGCTCGATCCACAAGCTGGGCGCCCTGCTGGAGAACGCTCCGGCCTGCAACGGCTGGACCTACTGGCGCTTCAAGACCGACACGGGCCTGCGCCCCATCGACGCCCTGCGCGCCGAAATCCGGGCGGGGATGCAGTAAGCGGGATTTCTCCTCCCCACGCAGTGGGGAGGTGGATCGGCGGCGCAGCCGACGAGACGGAGGGGCCGCTTGCTTCCGCTGCCCCAGCTCCTCCACCGCTTCGCGGTCCCCCTCCCCATTGCATGGGGAGGAAAGGCGGCGCCAGTCGGCTAAGCCACAGGTCGGATTGACTAAAATCCTTCCAGCCACGCTGGAACTCACGCCACGGCGACGGATTGACCCTGCGTGCCCCGCGTCGGCGGGCGCCGGAGCCCGTCATGAAAATCGCTCAAGTCACGCCCTTGTATGAGGCCGTGCCGCCCAGGCTTTACGGCGGCACGGAACGAGTCGTCGCCCATCTGACGGACGCCCTGGTCGACCTCGGCCACGACGTCACCCTGTTCGCCAGCGCCGAGGCCCAGACCCGCGCCCGGCTGATCCCCGTCCGCGATCAGGCGATCCGCCTGGACCCCGCCCACCTCAAGTCCGACCTCGCGGCGCACATGACCATGCTGGCCGAGGTGCTGGACCGCGCCGACGGCTTCGACGTGATCCATTTCCACACGGACATCGTCCACTTCCCCTTCTTCAGCCCCTGGGCCGACAAGACCCTGACCACCCTGCACGGGCGTCTGGACCTGAAGGACCTGCCCGAGGTCTATGCCCGCTGGCCGGAGTTCGGTCTGGTCTCAATCTCCGACGACCAGCGACGTCCCCTGCCCGACGCCAACTGGAAGGCGACGGTGCATCACGGCATGCCCGGCGATCTCTATCGCTTCTCGCCCCGGTCGCAAGGCTACCTGGCCTTCCTGGGCCGCATCTCGCCGGAAAAGCGGCCCGACCGCGCCATCGAGATCGCTACGCGCCTGGGCAAGCCGCTGAAGATCGCGGCCAAGGTGGACGCCGCCGACCGCGCCTATTGGGAGACGGTGATCGAGCCCCTGGTGCGCGACAATCCCCTGGTCGAGTTCGTCGGCGAGATCGGCGACGCCGAGAAGTCCGCCTTCCTGGGCGGCGCCGAGGCCCTGCTCTTCCCCATCGACTGGCCCGAGCCGTTCGGCCTGGTGATGATAGAGGCCATGGCCTGCGGCACCCCGGTCGTGGCCTTCGCCTGCGGCTCGGCGCCCGAGATCGTCGAGGACGGGGCCACGGGCTTCCTCGTGCACAGCGTGGACGAGGCCGTGGCCGCCGCCGGACAGGCGCACCGGCTCGACCGCGAGGCCATCCGCACCCGGTTCGACCTGCGCTTCTCGGCCACCGCCATGGCGCGGCGCTATCTCGACGTCTATGGCGACCTCTTGGCCCAACGGCCGTTCGCGGCGCCCGCCGACAGCGCCGCGCCGCCGCCCATGCGGCTGCGGGACGAGTCGCGCAGCTTCGCGGCCGAGCCTAGACCGGTGGCGAACGTCGGTTTCCTCTGAACCCAAGGCCGCCCTCATCCATTAGCTAGGATCGAGCCCTTCGCGCGTGAGGCGAAGGGACGTTCTATTGCCGCGGCGACGGCTTCGGAGCCGCCGCCCCGGCCACAGCGAGACGCTTCATGGACGACGTGTTTTCGGTCCAGACCGCCGCCGCAGCCGAAACCAACGACCAGGACGGGCTGGAAACCCTGATGGCGCTGAAGGACTGCGACACCTTCCTGGTCGCCGACCACTGGGGGGACGTGAAGGCCGGGGCCGACGGCCTGTTCAACAGCGATACCCGACTGCTGTCCCGCTACACCCTGACCGTCGGACGCGCGCGGCCGTCGCGGCTGAGCTCCGGCGTCACCAAGGACAACGTCTTCTTCACCTGTCACTCGACCAATCGGCCCCTGCCGCCGATGGGCGGGCGCTCGGCCCCGGCGGGGGTGCTGCACCTGGAGCGGCGCCGCTTCCTGTGGGAGCAGCGGCTGTTCGAGCGGGTGCGGATGGTCAATCACGGCATCGAGGACATCCTGCTGCCGCTGACGTTCGAGTTCGACGCCGATTTCGCCGACATCTTCCAGGTGCGCGGCATGGCTCGGCTCGAGCGCGGCGAGATGCATCCCCCGACCCTGGACGGGCGGCGCGTGACCTTCAGCTACACCGGGCTTGACGGCGCGTTGAGGACCAGTTGCCTGGCCTTTTCCGAACCGCCCGCCCGGCTGAGCGCGAACCGCGCGGACTTCATGTTCAGCCTGCCCAAGGGCCGCAGCCTGGATCTGTTCATCGAATGCGGCCTGGGCGCCAGCGACCAGCCGGACCAGGAGCGCTGGCGCTGGCACTCCATCCTGGCGCGGCTGGCCATGCGACGGCGGCTGCGGCGCGGGGCCATCGTCGAAGCGGGGCGCAATCCGGTCCTCAACGACTGGCTGAGACAGTCGCGGGCGGACATCGCCCTTCTGACCACCGACCTGCCGACCGGCCCCTACCCCTATGCGGGGGTGCCGTGGTTCTCGACCCCCTTCGGGCGCGACGGCATCATCACCGCCTGGCAGATGCTGTGGATCGACCCCAGCCTAGCCAAGGGGGTGCTGACCTATCTGGCGGCCCGTCAGGCGACCGAGACCAACCCCTTCATGGACTCCGCTCCCGGCAAGATCATGCACGAGACGCGCGGCGGCGAGATGTCCGTCCTCGGCGAGGTGCCGTTCGGCCTCTATTACGGCGGGGTCGACACCACCTGCCTGTTCATCGCCCTGGCCGGCGCCTATGCCAAGCGCACCAACGACTATCAGACCATCCGCGCCCTGTGGCCGAACCTGATCGCGGCGGCGGGCTGGATGGCCGACTATGGCGACTCGAACGGCGACGGCCTGATCGACTACGCCCGCGCCGCCGAAACCGGCCTGTCCAACCAGGGCTGGAAGGATTCCGAGGATTCCATCTTCTACGCCGACGGCCGCTATCCCAAGGGGCCGATCGCCCTTCTCGAGGTCCAGGGCTACGCCTTCGCCGCCTGGAAGGCTCTGGCCGAGATGGGCGCCGTCCTGGGCGACGAGCGGGCGCCCGCATGGGCCGCCCGCGCCGAAACGGTCCGCGCCCTGGTCGAGCAGCGCTACTGGATGGAGGACGAGGGCTTCTACGCCATCGCCCTGGACGGGGACGGGGCGCAGTGCCGGGCCATCGGCTCCAACGCCGGCCACCTGCTGTTCACCGGCCTGCCCTCGCCCGAGCGCGCGGCGCTAGTGACGCGGCGGATGCTGACGGCCGAGTTCCGTTCGGGCTGGGGCCTGCGCACCCTGGGCAAGGGTCAGGCGCGCTTCAATCCGATGAGCTATCACAACGGCTCGGTCTGGCCCCACGACACGGCCCTGGCGGCGGCCGGCATGGCCCGCTACGGCGAGCGGCGGGCCGTGGCCATGCTGATGGGCGAAATCTACGGCTCGGCGACCCATTTCCAAATGCGCCTCCCCGAACTCTTCTGCGGCTTCGTGCGCGAGACGGGCGAGCCGCCGATCGCCTATCCGGTCGCCTGCCTGCCCCAGGCCTGGGCGGCGGGGTCGGTCTTCCTGATGTTGCAGTCGGTCCTGGGCCTCAGCATCGACGCGGCCGACGGGGTGGTCGAGGTGGCCAACCCGGCCCTGCCCGCCGGGCTGGACCGGCTGTCGATCACCCGGCTGCAGGTCGGCGACGGGATCATAGACCTGCATTTCCAACGCCTGGACCACCACGTCGTGGTCATGCCCCGCGAACGCAGCGGCACGGTGAACCTGAGGGCCACTGGCTGACCCTCTCCCGATGGGAGAGGGCTTGAGCCTCCAAGAGCCGAAGGCGATTGGCTAAGGCGAAAGGGTGAGGGTTCGCGGGTGAAGTCGGCCAAAGGCCGTAGCGCGGCGGCTTACGCCGACTGAAGGGACAAGCCCCTCACCTTTGGCTGCTTCGCGCCGCCCTTCGGGTCGCGCTAGAACGATCGCTGCGCTCTCGTGCGCTCAAGCCCTCTCCCACCGGGAGAGGGTTCCGAGGGCGCGCTCCAACGCCTTCCTGAACACCGTCGGCAAGGCGTTCGCCGCCTGCTCCGCCGAGGTCCAGAGGAAGTCGCCCCCCTCGCCCGCAGCCACATGCACCTCCAGCGTCAGGCTGAAGTGGGTGAAGACGTGCTCCACGCTTCCGGCCGCGCGCCATGACCCCGCGACCGGCGGCGCGAACTCCGCCGCCGCGCCCCAGTCCGAGGTCGGCAGGCCCGCCATGCCGCCTAGCAGCCCCTTGTCCGGCCGTCGCACCAGGGCGACCCGCCCCGCGCCGTCGATCAGCACATAGGCATGACCCTGCCGACGCGGCCGCTCGGCCTTCTTCGTCTTCAATGGATAGCGTTCGGGCGTTCCCGTCTTCAGCGCCTCGCAGCCGAAGGCCAGGGGACAGCGGTCGCACGATGGCGACCGGGGCCGACAGACGCCGGAGCCCAGGTCCATCAGGGCCTGCGCCCAATCGCCAGGCCGATGCGCATCCACGAACAGGGCGGCCAGGCGGCGCAGCTCGGGACGGGCGGCGGGCAACGGCGTCTCGACCGCGAACAGGCGGCTCATCACCCGCTCGACATTGCCGTCGACGACGTTGGCGGCCCGGTCGAAGGCGATAGCGGCCACGGCGGCGGCGGTGTAGGCGCCCACCCCTGGCAGAGCCAGCAACTCCGCCTCCGTATCGGGAAAGACCCCGCCGTGCTCGTCCGCCACGGCGCGGGCGCAGGCCAGCAGGTTGCGCGCCCGGGCGTAGTAGCCCAGCCCGGCCCAGGCGGCCATCAGTTCGGCGTCCTCGACCGCCGCTAGGTCGCCGACCGTCGGCCAGCGCGCGGTGAACCGCTCGAAATAGGGCGCGGCGTGCGGCACCGTGGTCTGCTGCAGCATCACCTCCGAAAGCCAGACGCGATAGGGGTCGGTCTTCGCCTTCGCCCCCGGCGGCGCGCGCCACGGCAAGCTGCGCGCATGGGCGTCGTACCAATCGAGCAGGGCGGCGCGGAGGGAGAGGACGTCGGGCATGGGTCAGGCTATATAGGACGAATGCGTCGTCCCCTGCCCTCCGAAAGCGAAGCGCGCCAGATCCTGGCGCAACGGCGCACCCGCCCGGCGCCGCGCCCGCCGCCGCCCGCGGGCCGCTCGCTGGCGCCCCTGATCAAGAAGCTGGACGCCCAGTTCGGGCGCGGCGCCTCGGCGCTGGAGCCGCGCTGGGTCGAGATCGTCGGCGAGCGCCTGGCCCGCGTCACCCGCCCGCAGAAGCTGACCAAGGGACGCGGCAACGCCGGGGGGACTCTGGAGCTGCGCGTCGCCGGCCCCGCCGCCCTGCTGGTCCAGCACCAGTCGGCCGACATCATCCAGCGGGTGAACCTGTTCCTGGGCGCCGGATCGGTCGAGAAGCTGCGCATTGCCCAGGGGCCGGTGAAGCCCCTGCCCGCGAGCGGCCCCAAGCCTCGACCGCGCGGCCGCGCCGTCCTGCCGCCCCTGCCCGCCTCGACCGAGGCCGAGCTGAGCGCCTCGGTCGAAGAGGCGCCCGAGAGCCTGAAAGCCGCCCTGCGCAAGCTGGGGCGCGCGGTGCTGTCGCAGCCCCCCGAAGACGGCCGCCGTTGACAAAATCCCGCCGCGCCTGTTCTCGACAATCCAGGTGATTTCGCGGGCATCCGCGAATCGCGCAATCTCCAGAGTCACTACTCGCGACAAGGACCGCCGAATGGCCCCGACCTCCAAATACGCCGCCATGAGCCGCCGCGCGGCGCTGACCGCCGCCGCCCTCGCCTCCATGGCCGTCATGGCCGGCTGCACGGCCAAGACCGGCGGCGCCGCCGAGGGCGACATGGCCCTGGGCGCGGCCGAGGGGGCCAAGGTCACCGTGGTCGAATACGCCTCCGTCACCTGCGGCCACTGCGCCGCGTGGAACGAGGAGGTCTGGCCGGAATTCAAGACCAAGTATGTCGACACCAAGAAGGTGCGCTACGTCTTCCGCGAATTCCCGACCCCGCCCCAGGACATCGCCGTCGCCGGCTTCCTGATCGCCCGCTGCGCCGGGCCGGACAAGTATTTCGACGTGGTCGAGGACATCATGGCCAGCCAGAAGGAATGGCTGGCGGGCGTGGCTCCACGCACCACCCTGTTCCGCGCCGGCCAGGCCGCGGGCCTCAGCGAGCAGCAGATCAACGACTGCATCCGCGACAAGTCGGCCATCGAAGCGATGGAGAAGCGCATCAAGGCCGGCATCAACGCCGGCGTGACCGGCACGCCCTACTTCATGGTCAACGGCGTCAAGGTGGCGGACAGCTCGCTGTCGGGCCTGTCGGAAGCCATCGACGCCGAACTGGCTAAGTAAGTCGTCCAACGGGAGGGGGCGGACATGAGGAAGCGCACAACGGTCGCCGGCCTGGCGGCCCTGGCCCTGATCCTGTCCGCCTGCGGACAAGCGAGCGGCGGCGGCAAAACGGCGGCGCAGGGCGACATGGCCCTGGGCGCCGCTGAGGGGGCCAAGGTCACGGTGGTCGAATACGCCTCGACCACCTGCTCCGGCTGCGCCGCCTGGAACGAGACGGTCTGGCCGGAATTCAAGGCCAAATACGTCGACACCGACAAGGTCCGCTTCGTCTTCCGTGAGTTCCCGACCCCGCCCCAGGACGTCGCCGTGGCCGGCTTCCTGATCGCCCGCTGCGCCGGGGACGACAAATATTTCGAGGTGGTCGACCACCTGATGCGATCGCAGGTCGAGATGCGCAACGGCGCCGCCCCGCGCGACGTCCTGCTGCGCGCCGCCCAGGCCGCCGGCCTCAGCGAAGCCCGCTTCAAGGAATGCACGACCGACAAGGCCGCCATCGCGGCCCTGGAGCAGCGCATCAAGGACGCGGCGGCGGCGGGCGTGTCGGGCACCCCGACCTTCATGGTCAACGGCCAGATCGTGGCCGACAACTCCCTGTCGGGCCTGTCGGCCCGCATCGATCCCCTGCTATAGAGGCCGCATGACCCGTCGCATCCTGTCTCTTCTGTCCGCCCTGGCCGTCGTCGGCCTGAGCGCCGCCCCGGCCGCCGCGCTCGACCCCGTCCGCACCGCAGCCTCGACCACGACGGCGGTGCCGGCGGTCACGGCGGCGGATCGGATCATGGGGCGAGCCGACGCGCCGGTGACGGTGATCGAATACGCCTCCTTCACCTGCAGTCACTGCGCGCACTGGACCAACGACGTCCTGCCCCAGTTCAAGGCCCGCTACATCGACACCGGCAAGGTGCGGCTGGTGTTCCGCGACATGCCCACGGCCCCGGCCCAGGTCGCGGCCACGGCGGCGGGCATCGCCCGCTGCGCCGCGCCGGACAAGTTCTTTGACGTGGCCCACGCCCTCATGCGCGGCCAGGCTGACGCCTTCGAGAAGGGCGACGCTCGCGTCTGGTTCACGGACGCCATCGCCGCCAGCGGCCGCAACCAGGCGCAGATCGAGACCTGTCTGGCCGACCCCGCCGTCAGCCAGGCCCTGCAGGCCGAGGTCGAGGGCGCGGTGGCGGCAGGAGTGACGGGCACGCCGTCCTTCTTCGTCAACGGCAAGCGCATGGCCGACCCGTCGCTGGAGACCCTGTCGGCGGCCATCGACCCGCTGATCCGGGCGCGCTGACCCCGACGCGATGCAGTTCCAGCGCCTCCGGCTCGTCGGCTTCAAATCCTTCGTCGACCCGGCCGAGGTGCACATCGAGGCCGGGCTGACCGGCATCGTCGGGCCGAACGGCTGCGGCAAGTCGAACGTGCTGGAAAGCCTGCGCTGGGTCATGGGCGCCAACTCGGCCAAGGCCATGCGCGGCCAGGGCATGGAGGACGTGATCTTCGCCGGGGCGGCGGGCCGCCCGCCGCGCAACCATGCCGAAGTCCAGCTGACCATCGACAACGCCCAGAAGCGCGCACCCCAGCCCTTCACCGACAGCCCGATGCTGGAGGTCTCTCGCCGGATCGAGCGCGGACGCGGCTCGACCTATCGCATCAACGGCAAGGAGGTGCGGGCGCGGGACGTCCAACTGCTGTTCGCCGACGCCTCGACCGGCGCCAACAGCCCGGCGCTGGTGCGTCAGGGCCAGATCAGCGAACTGATCGCCGCCAAGCCCCAGAACCGCCGCCGCATCCTTGAAGAGGCCGGAGGCGTGGCGGGCCTGCACACCCGGCGTCATGAGGCGGAGCTGCGCTTGCGGGCGGCCGAGACCAACCTCGACCGCCTGGACGACATCGGCAAGGAGTTGGAGTCGACCCTGAACCGGCTGAAGCGCGAGGCGCGTCAGGCCGAGAAATACAAGAAGATCTCGGCCGAGATTCGCGCCCTGCAGGCGGCCCTGCTCTACGTCCGCTGGACCGACGCCAAGGCGGCGGCCGAGACGGCGGCGGCCGAACTGCGCGAGGCCGACCGGCTGGTGGCCGAAACGACCACGGCGGCGGCGGCGGCCCAGACCGCGGCCCTGAACGCCCAGGAGGGGCTGAAGCCCGCGCGCGAAGAAGACGCGGTCGCCACCGCCCTGCTGAACCGCGCCATCATCGAGCGCGACCGGCTGGACATGGCTGAACAGGCCGCGCGCGCCGAAGTCGATCGCCTGAAGGCCGAGGTCGCCCGCATCGAAGCCGACCGCGTGCGCGAAGACGGCATGGCCGCCGACGCCGGGCGCGAACTGGAACGGCTGGACCGCGAGCTGGAGAAGCTGAAGGCCGAGATCGCCGCCGCTCCCGAGCGCGGTCCCGAACTGGAACGCGCCCTGCTGGAGGCCGAAGACGCGCGCAAGGCCGCCGACGCCGAGGTCGAACGGTTGGCCGGAACGCTGGCCGCCGTCGAGGCCCGCGCCAACGCCGAAAGCGCCAGAAAGCGCGACGCCGAGGCCCGGTTGGCGCGGGTGAAGAGCCAGCACGAACAGGCCCGCCGTGAACGTGAGGCCCTCGGCCCGCTGGAGACGCCCGAGATCGAAACGGCACGCACGGCGCTAGAGACGGCGCAGGCCGACCTGGCCGCCGCGCGCGAGGCCGTCGAGGTTGCCGAAGCCAAACGCAGCGACATCGCCCGCGCCGAGCAGGAAGCGCGCACCGCCGCCCGCGCCGCCGAAGACCGGCTGGGCCGCCTGCAGACCGAGGCGCGCGGCCTGGCCCAACTGCTGGTCACCGGCAAGCGCGAGCATCCCCCGGCGCTGGATCAGGTGTCGGCGGCCAAGGGCTATGAAGCCGCGCTGGCGGCGGCGCTGGGCGACGATCTGGACGCCGCGCTGGACGCCCGCGCCCCGGCGCACTGGGCGGGCGCCGACGCGTCGCCGCCCGACTGGCCGCAAGGCGTCGAGCCCCTGTCCGCCCATGTGACGGCGCCGGGTCAGTTGGCGGCGCGTCTGGCCTTCTGCGGCGTGGCCCCGCGCGGGCGGATCGCCGAACTGGCCCGCGCCCTGCCGCGCGGCGCGCGCCTGACGACGGTTGAGGGCGACCTCTATCGCTGGGACGGCTTCGTCAGCCGCGCCGAGGCGCCGCGTCCCGCCGCCGTGCGTCTGGCCCAGCGCACGCGCCTGTCGGAGCTGGAAGCCGAGATCGACCTCGGCAAGCCCGCGCTGGAGAGAGCGCAAGCCGCGCTGAAGGCGGCGGGCGACGCCTTCCGCGCCGCCGAAGAAGAGGTCAAGGCTGCGCGCCTGCGCCCCTTCACCCTGGACAAGCAGGTCGTCTCGGCGCGCGACCGGCTGGAATCCCTGATGCGCGATCAGGCCCGCAAGGAGGCCCGCGCCCAGTCGCTGGACGAGACCGTCGCCCGGCTGGACGGCGAGGTGCAGGAGGCCGAGGCCGCCTTCGCCGAGGCCAGTTCGGTGGAGTCGTCCTCCGACGTCGTGGTCGGCCTGCGTCAGGAACTGACCGAGGCGCGCGGCGGGGCCGAACGCGCCCGTCTGGCGGCGCAGGCCGCCCGCTCGACCCGCGACGAGGAGGCCCGCGACCGCGCCATGCGCGAGCAACGGCTGGGCAGCCTGACCCGCGCCCGCGAGGGCTGGGTCACGCGATCCAGCGACAGCGCCGCCCGCCTCAAGACGCTGGAGCGCGACGCCGAAAAAGCTCAAGCGGCCCTGACGAAGGCGCAGGCCGCGCCCGCCGGGTTCGCCGAACAGCGCAACGCCCTGATGGACGCCCTGGCCGAGGCGGAGAAGCGCAAGCAGGCGGCGACCGACGCCGTCGCCGTGGCCGAGGCGGGCGCTCAGGAAGCCGACCGCGCCGCGCGCGCCGCCGAAACGGCCGCCTCACACGCCCGCGAAAGCCGAGCGGGCCTTTCCGCCCGCGCCGAGGCCGCCGCCGAGAAGCTGGCCGAGAGCGCCGCCAACATCCGCGAGACGGCGCAGATGTCGCCCGAGGAACTGGGCCGGAAGCTGACCGACGACGCCATCGCCCGCCCGCCCGACGCGGCCGGAGCCGAGAGCCTGCTGTACGGGCTTGAGCGCGAGCGCGAGGCGCTGGGCGCCGTCAACCTGCGCGCCGAGGAAGAAGCCGCCGAATACGGCGACCGGCTCAGCGCCATGAAGACCGAGCGCATCGACCTGACGCAGGCGATCGCCAAACTCAGAGATGGCATCGACGAACTGAACGCCGAGGGCCGCGAGCGGCTGATCGCCGCCTTCGACGTCATCAACACCAACTTCAAGACCCTGTTCGAGGCCCTGTTCGGCGGCGGCCAGGCCGAGCTGAAGCTGGTCGAGAGCGACGATCCGCTGGAGGCGGGGCTGGAGATCTACGCCTGCCCGCCCGGCAAGCGGCTGTCGGTCATGAGCCTGATGAGCGGCGGCGAGCAGGCCCTGACGGCGGCGGCGTTGATCTTTGGCGTCTTCCTGGCCAATCCGGCGCCGGTCTGCGTGCTGGACGAGGTCGACGCGCCGCTGGACGACGCCAACGTCGACCGCTTCTGCCGGATGCTGCACGAGATGCGCAGCCGCACCGACACCCGCTTCATCGTCATCACCCACAACCCGGTGACCATGAGCCGGATGGACCGCCTGTACGGCGTCACCATGCCCGAGCGCGGCATGAGCCAGCTGGTCAGCGTCGACCTGCAACAGGCCGAAGAGATCGTCACGGCGTGATCTCTTTTCCTCCCCACTGCGTGGGGAGGGGGACCACGAAGTGGTGGAGGGGCTTACGGCGGCGGAACCAAGCAGCCCCTCCGTCTCGTCGGCTGCGCCGCCGATCCACCTCCCCATGGAATGGGGAGGAAAAAGTCAGCCCCTGCGCTTTCTCGCCGCGCCCACATCGGCCAGGGCCGGGCCGATCAGGAACCACGGCTCGACGCAGTAGCGGGTGAACAGCCGCTTCGGATCAGCGAACAGGCGGAACAGCCACTCCACGCCCAGCCGCCCCATCCAGCGCGGCGCGGCCTTCTGAACGCCCGCCTCATAGTCGAAGGCGGCGCCGACCGGCAGGATCGGAACCGGCGGCAGGGACGCCAGATTGTCGGCGATCCACAGCTCCTGACGCGGCATGCCCATGCCAACGAACAGCACGTCCGGGGCGAAATCCCTGACCGCCGCCAGTACCGCCGTATTGCTTGCCGAGCCCGGCGTCGCGTCGAAATAGCCGCTGAGCCCCTGCACCGCCGTGTTCGAATAGCGCGCCGCCAGCCGCCGCGCCGCCTCCTCGGCCACGCCGTCGGCGCCGCCGACATAGAGGACGCGCCAGCCCTGGCGGTCGGCCAGGCTCCAGAAATGGTCGCGCCAGTCCAGATAGGTGCAGCGGTGCTGCGGCCGCGCCGGATGGCCCAGCAGACGAGCGAAATGGATCAGCGGCGTCGAGTCCAGCTCGATCAGGTCAGCCGCGTCATACAGGCGGCGCATCCCCGGCGTGCGCCGGATCAGGTAGAGGCTGTGCAGATTGTGGTTGGCGACCACGCTCTGGACGCCCGCCTCGACGCAGCGCTCGACGTGCAGCAGCATCTCTTCGGGCCGCACCAGGTCGACCGGTTCGCCCAGCAGGGTGATCCGCTCCTCGGGCCGACGCGCCTGGCGAAACGGCGCGCGGGCGCGGCCGCGCCGGTCGGGCGGCGGACCGGAGGGGTCGAAACCGGAAGGCGCGTGATACATGGGCCCTGTCTAGCGCGGCCGTTTCAACGGCGGGTATGCGGACAGGGTTAACCGCAACCGGCCGCCGGGTCATGTAGAGGACCGTCATGTCGATCACCCCCGTCCTGCTGTCGGTCGCCCTGGCGACCGTCGGCCCGTCCCTGTCCGAAGAGGCCCCGACCATGGAACTGGCCCTGACCGGCGTCGGTCGGTTCGCGGTCTTCGCCGACCTGGCCTCGATCACGCCGGACGGCGACGGGGTGCGGATGCGGTCGCTGCAGGTCAGCGAGGAGGACATGATGATCGGCGGCGCGGCCTATGCCGGCGGCTGGTCCTGGTGGCGGTTCGACTGCGAGGCTGGCACGGCGGATCGGCTGGACTTCGCCTCCCTGCGCGGCGATGGCGTCGAAGGGCCGATCACGCCCGAAACCGCCCCGCCCTATCCTTTCGCGCCGGGCGGGGACGCGGCGGAACTGGCGGACGTCGCCTGCGGCCGGGTCGCGCCGCTGGTCGAAGCGGCCACGGCCGCCGAGGCGGTGCGGGTCGGCCGGGCGCGGATGCGGGACTAGCCCCTAGTCCTGCTCGATCCGGCGAGGCGGCCCGCGCCGCTCCCGATCCAGCTCCAGCCGGTCGCGCGGCAGGGCCTCGGGGCACTCATCGCGCATGAAGGCCAGCATCTTCTCGCGCACCTCGGCGCGCAGGTCGAAGGCGGTCGAGGCGTTGCGCGCGCTGGTCAGGCAACGGATCTGAGCGACGCGCTCGGTCACGTCGGTGACGTGCAGGGCCACCACGTCGCCGTCCCAGTGCGGCGAGGCGTGGGCGATCTGCTCCAGCTTGATCCGCAGCCGGTCGATGGGCGCTTCGTAGTCGACATAGAGGAAGGCTACGCCGATCAGGCGCGAGTCCTCGCGCGTCCAGTTCTGGAACGGCCTCTGGATGAAGTAGGTCAGCGGCAGGACCATGCGTCGCCAGTCCCACAGCTTGACCACGACATAGGTCGAGGTGATCTCCTCGACCCGGCCCCACTCGCCCTCGACGATGACGGCGTCGTCCAGCCGGATCGGCTGGGAGGTGGCGATCTGGATGCCCGCGATCAGATTGGTCAGGAAGGGCTGCAGCGCCAGGCCGGCGACGATGCCTACCACCCCCGCCGAGGCCAGCAGCGACAGCCCCCACTGCTTGACGCCGGGAATGGTCAGCAACGCCAGCCCCAGGGTGATCAGGCCGATCAGGATGGCGGCCACCCGCTGCAGGATGCGCGTCTGGGTGACGTGCTTGCGGGCGTGGAGGTTGTCCTCCGCCTCCATGTTGAACTTCTTCAGGTGGACGATGGCGCCCATGTCCACCGCCCCGGCCAGCATCCAGCCGCACACCAGGATGAAGCCGAACAGCAGGCTGCGGCGGATGAACAGCGACGGATCGGGGTCCAGCGGCGACACGGTGACCGCCAGGGCCAGGGCGATGATCATCACCGCGATGCGCACCTTGAGCCGGGCGCGGTTCAGCATCCCCTTCCAGAACTCGTCGCGATTGCGCACGGCCAGCTTCAGCAGGGCGAAGACGACCTGGTTCGCCGCCCAGCCGATGAAGACGAAGACGACGGTGATGATCGAGATCACCGCCCATTCCGGCAGCCAGTGGAACTGGCGCCACAGGGCGAAGACGGAGTTGGTCAGGTCGACGACGAACTGGGGCATGGGCGGAGGTTAGACGGCGCGAACGGCCACGTCATCCCGCATCCCTCTCCCGGTGGGAGAGGGTTCAGGAGGCCGCCTCGACCAAATCGGCCAGCCGCTGCGCCGCGTCGGGGATCGCCACCGACCGCGCCGCCGCCGACATCGCCGCCAGCGTCGCCGGGTCCGCCAGCATCTCCTCCAGCGCCGCCGTCAGGCTCTCGACCGTCAGGTCGTCCTCGGCGATCACCCGCGCCGCCCCGGCGTCGGACAGGGCGCGGGCGTTCAGGGTCTGGTGGTCGTCCATGGCGATCTTAAGCGGGATCAGCACCGACGGCAGGGCCGCCACCGCCAGCTCCGAACAGGTCGAGGCCCCGGCCCGGCCGATGACCAGGTGCGCCTTCGACAGGCGTTCGGCCATGTCGCGGAAGAAGGGCGCCACCTCGGCCTCGATCCCGGCGTCGAGATAGATCTGGCGCGCGCTCTCCAGCGTCTCGGGGCGCGACTGCTGCTGCACCTTCAGCCGGTCGCGGATCGCCTCGGGCAGGGCCGCCAGGGCGCGCGGCGCGGTCTCGGACAGGATGCGGGCGCCCTGGCTGCCGCCGGTGACCAGCACATGGATCGGGCCGTCGGCGCTGGGCGCGGCGTAGGCCCGGTCGAACAGGGCGCGGATGTCCGGGCGCACCGGATTGCCGACGACCTTGGCTCGCGCCTTCACCTTGTCCGAGGCGCGCCCCAGCGTCGGAAAGGCCGAGGCCACCGTCCCCACGCTGGACGCCAGGAAGCGGTTGGTGCGGCCCAGGACCGCGTTCTGCTCATGGATCAGGGTGGGGCGGCGCGTCGCCACGGCGGCGACCAGGGCCGGCGCCGACGGATAGCCGCCGAAGCCCACCACCACGTCCGCCCCGATACGGTCGAACGCGGCCTTGGCCTGGCCCACGCCCTTGAGGATGGCCACGCCCGCCTTCAGCAGGCCGATCGGCCCCGAGCCCGTCGCCGCGTCCAGCGCCAGACGCTCCTCGGCCGGAAAGGCGTGGGCGTATTGCTCGCCGCGCCGGTCGGTGGCCAGCACCACGCGCCAGCCGCGCGCCGACAGCTCGCGCGCCAGGGCCTCGGCGGGGAACATATGGCCGCCGGTGCCCCCGGCGGCGACGACGCAGACCTTGGTCTTGGCGGTCATGAACACCTCAATCTGTTGGCCGCCCCCTTAGAGACGAGCCCAGCCGCACGCTCAACCGTCATCCCGGCCGCAGCGCAGCGAAGAGCCGGGACCGCCCAAGGCGCGGCGTTTTCAGCGGTCCCGGATAGCCCTGCGGGCTTCCGGGATGACAGGGAGCGGATCACGGCAGCAGGCGGCGACGCGGGGCGACGTTGGAGCCCAGTTCATAGGCCCCCGGCCGGCGCCGGGTCAGGGCCAGGGCGAACCCCATGGTCAGCCCCATGGCCATCATGGACGAGCCGCCATAGCTGATGAAAGGCAGGGTCATTCCCTTGGTCGGGATCAGGTTCAGGTTCACGGCGATGTTGATGCAGGCCTGCAGCCCGATCAGCATGAACAGCCCCGCCGCCGCCGTCTGCTCGAACGAGTCGTTCAGCTTCATCGCCTTCCTCATCCCGCGGATGACGATGAAGGCGTAGAGGCCGATCATGATCAGCGACAGGACCAGGCCGAACTCCTCGGCCCCGACGGAATAGATGAAGTCGGTGTGCAGGTCGGGCACGTGGCGCTTCATCACGCCTTCGCCGATGCCGCGCCCGACCAGCCCTCCGGCGCGGATGGCCTCCGACGCGCGGTCGATCTGGTGGGTGTCGGTGGTCTCGGGCGACAGGAAGCGGCTCAGGCGGTCGCGCATGTGGCTGAACATGAAATAGAGCGACACCACCCCGCCCGCGCCCGCCGCCGCCAGGGCCGCGACCCATTTCAGCGGCACCCCGGCCATGAAGAAGACGGCCATGAAGGTGGTGGTGATCAGAAGGGTCTGGCCGATGTCCGGCTGGATCAGCAGGAGGCCCACCGTCAGCGCCCACAGGCCGAAGGCGATGCTGACGCCCGGCACGCCCTCCCCCTTCTGGGCCTCGGCGAACATCCAGGCCGCGAAGACGATCAGGCCGGGCTTGGCGAACTCGGACGGCTGCAGGCTGAACGGCCCCAGGTTCACCCAGCGCGCCGCCCCCTTCACCGTGTCGCCGATGAAGGGCAGGGCCGCCATGACGACGATGGCGCAGCCCAGCGCCAGCACCGCGATGCGTCGCACCCCGCGCGGCGACAGCAGCGACGCCCCCAGCATCAAAGCGCCGCCCATGGTCGCCCACACCAGCATCCGCCAGGAATAGTGGAAGGGATCGGTGATCGACTCATCCGCCAGGATGGCCGCCGGGCTGGAGGCGAAGCTCAGCGCCACGCCCAGGGCGACCAGCGTCAGCGCCGCGCCCAGCAGGCCGCGATCCACCGTCCAGAACCAGCGCGCGATCAGACTCTGATCGTTGCGGGAAAAGGGATGGCTGTAGCTGTTGTGCGTCATGCGGCGGGCTCCGGCCGGGCGCCCAGGGCCAGGACGGCGGCGCGGAACGCCTCGCCCCGGACCTCGAAATCGGGAAACTGGTCGAAGCTGGCGCAGGCGGGCGACAGCAGGACGACCTGCTCGCCCCCGGCGGCGGCCGCGTCGGCGGCGGCCAGTTCGACGGCGCGCTCCATGGTGTGGGCGACGACGTGCGGCGCATGGGCCAGGGTCACGGCGAAGGCGTCGGCGGCCTCGCCGATCAGATAGGCCTTGGCCACGCGGGGGAAGAGGTCGCGCAGGGAGTCGATCCCGCCTTCCTTGGCCTTGCCGCCCGCGATCCAGAAGACGGAGGCGTAGGAGGCTAGAGCCTGTCGCGCGGCGTCGGCGTTGGTGGCCTTGGAATCGTTGATGAAGCGGATGGAACCCAGACGGCCCACGGCCTCCATCCGGTGCGCCAGGCCGGGGAAGGTTTGTAGCCCTTCCACCGCCGCCTCATGCGACACGCCCAGCGCCCGCGCGGCGGCATAGGCGAAGGCCGCGTTCTGGGCGTTGTGCCGTCCGGGCAGCGAGCGGGCCTGGGTTAGGTCGGTCAGCAGCACGCCGTCCGCCGACAACGCTCCAGCCGCCGCCACATACCCTTCTCCCACAAGGGGAGAAGGAAGGGACGTCACCGTCTCCACCCGTCGTCCGCTCGCCCGCAGATCGGCCGCGATCCCCTGCCCCCAGGCCTCGTCCACGCCGACCAGGGCCAGCGCCTCCGCCCCCTGCGCCTGGAAGATGCGGCGCTTGGCGGCGACATAGCCCTCCATGCCGCCGTGGCGGTCCAGATGGTCGGGGCTGATGTTGGTCAGGATGGCCACGTCGGGCGCGAAGCTCGTCGTCAAATCCAGCTGATAGGACGAGACCTCGATGACATAGACCGCCTCGGGCGTCGGCGCCGGCAGGGCCAGGACCCCGATGCCGATGTTGCCGCCGATATGGACGCTCAACCCCGCCGACTTCAGCACCCAGCCGATCAGGGCCGTGGTGGTCGACTTGCCGTTGGTGCCGGTGATGGCGACGACGCGCGGGCGCTGCCCTTCCGGCAAGGCCGCCAGCGCCCGGGCGAACAGCTCGACGTCGCCGATGACCGGCACCCCCGCCGCATGGGCGCGCTCGACCGTCCAGTGCGGCCGGGGATGGGTCAGGGGCGCGCCGGGCGACAGGACCAGGGCGGCGAAGCCCGACCAGTCGGCGCGGGTCAGGTCCTCCACCACAAAGCCCTCGGCCTCGGCCTGCATCCGGCCCGAGACGCCGTCGTCCCACAGCACCGGAATGGCCCCGCCCGCCTGCAACGCGCGCGCGGCGGTGATCCCGGACCGGCCCAGGCCGAAGACCGCGACGCGACGCCCCTCGAAGCCGGGAACGGGGACCATTGGATCAGCGCAGCTTCAGCGTGGCCAGGCCGGCCAGGGCCAGCATGGCGGCGACGATCCAGAAGCGGATGACGACGGTGGATTCCGGCCAGCCCATCTTCTCGAAATGGTGGTGGATCGGCGCCATCAGGAAGATGCGCTTGCCGGTCATCTTGTAATAGCCGACCTGGATCATGACCGAGGCCGCCTCGACGACGAACAGGCCGCCGACGATGCCCAGCACCAGCTCGTGCTTGGTGGCCACGGCCATGGAGCCCAAGGCGCCGCCCAGGGCCAGGGAGCCGGTGTCGCCCATGAAGATCTTGGCCGGCGGGGCGTTGTACCAGAGGAAGCCCATGCCCCCGCCGATGATGGCGGCGCAGAAGATGGCCAGCTCGCCCGCGCCGGGCACGAAGTGGACCTGCAGGTATTCGGCGAACAGGAAGTTGCCGACTAGGTAGGAGATGACGCCGAAGGCGCCCGCCGCCATCATCACCGGCACGATGGCCAGGCCGTCCAGGCCGTCGGTCAGGTTCACCGCATTGGAGAAGCCGACGATCGTGAAGGCGGCGAAGATCACGTAGAACCAGCCGATGTTCAGCAGCACCGCCTTCAGGAAGGGGAAGGCGATCGAGGTCTCGAGCCCCGGCGAGGTCGGGGACTGGGTCATCCACAGCACGGTCAGCACGCCGGCGATCACCGCCACCACCGTCTGGGCCAGGAGCTTCTGCTTGGACGTCAGCCCCGCCGAGGTCTGCTTGGTCACCTTGGCGTAGTCGTCGATGAAGCCCAGCACGCCGAAGGCGGCGGTCACCAGGGACACGATCCAGATGTAGGGATTGGTCAGGTCGCCCCACAGGAAGACCGCCACGCCGATGCCGGCCAGGATCATCAGCCCGCCCATGGTCGGGGTGCCGACCTTGGAGAGGTGGCTGACCGGCCCGTCGTCGCGGATCGGCTGGCCCTTGCCCTGCTTGGCGCGGATCCAGTTGATGAAGCGGCTGCCCATGGCGACGGCGACGATCATGGCCGTGGCCATGGCCAGGGCGACGCGCACCGTCTGATACTGGATCAGGTGCAGCAGCGGATATTCCCGAGCGATATCCGCATAGTAGAGGTAAAGCAGGTAGAACATTATGGAGTGACCCTATCGCGTCGCGCGCGGCGCGCCGCTGTTTGAGGGGTTGTCGCCTTCGTCTTCAATTCCGAGCCTGGCCAGGGCCGCCGCGACCAGCGACGCCTTGGACCCGTTCGATCCCTTGACCATGACCGCGTCGCCCGGCTGGACCAGACTTTTCGCTTCCGCGGCCAGTTCGGCGGCGGTTTCGCGCCATTGGCCCCGCAGCGACGGCGGAAGGATGTCGTAAAGCAGGCGCATCTGCGGTCCCGCCGCGTGCACCACGTCCAGTCCGGCCGCCGCGATGGCCGGAGCCAGGCCCTCGTGCAGGGCGCGGCTGTGCTCGCCTAGCTCCAGCATGTCGGTCAGGACGACGACGCGACGACCGCCCGGCCCGACGGGCTTGGCGCCCAGGCTGACGAAGCCCGCCTTCATCGACAGCGGATTGGCGTTGTAGCTCTCGTCGATCAGGGTGAAGGCGCCGCCGGGCACTGCGACCGTCTTCATCTGGCCGCGACCGGCCAGCGGCTGGAAGCCGGCGAGGGCCTGCAAGGCGGTGTCCAGCGACACGTCCAGCGCCTGCAGCATCAGGATGACGCACAGGCTGTTCAGGCCCCAGTGAACGCCCGACTGGGCCAGGCGATACTCGATCCGCTGACCGTCCAGCTCGGCCGTGACGGTCGCGCCCTCGCTGCCGGGCGTGAAGTCCAGCAGACGCGCGTCGCAGCCCGCCTCGCGGCCGAAGGTGCGGACGACGGCCCCCGCGTCCAGCGCGCCCTGACGCACGATGTCGGCATAGGCGTCGGCGGCGTTGACCACGGCGATCCCGCCGGGGACCAGCCCCTGGAAGATGGCGGCCTTTTCACGCGCCACGCCCGCCTCGCCGTCGGCGAAGGCCTCGATGTGCACCGGGCCGACCGTGGTGACGCAGGCGGCGTGCGGGCGCACGAAGGCCGACAGCGGCCCGATCTCGCCCGGATGGTTCATGCCGATCTCGAACACGGCCCGGTCGGTGCCGTGCGCCGTCCGCGCCAGGGTCAGGGGCACGCCGATGTGGTTGTTGTAGCTCTTGATCGAGGCGTGACTGGACCCGGCAAGATCGAGGCCCGCCTTGATCGCCTGGGTCACGCTGGTCTTGCCGACGCTGCCGGTGACGGCGCCGCGCAGGCGGGCGCGCTCGCGCGCGGCGACGCCCAGCGCCTCCAGCCCTTTCAGGGTGTCGGGCACCAGGACATAGGGCCCGCCCTCCACGGGTCGGTCGACCAGGGCGAGCGCGGCCCCGGCGGCGAAGGCGGCGGACGCGAACTCATGCCCGTCGCGCGCGCCGTGCAAGGCCAGGAACAGGTCGCCCGGCTGAATCTCGCGGCTGTTGTAGGTCAGGCCCGAGACATCAGCGTCGGGTCCGTGGAGTTGGCCGCCGGTCGCCGAGGCGATGGCTTCGGCGGTCCAGAGCGGCGTTTGGGCGTCAGGCATGGTCGCGCAGGGCTTCGGTCGCTTCGGTGGCGTCGTCGAAAGGATGCACGACCCCGCCGACGATCTGACCCTGTTCATGCCCTTTTCCGGCGATCACGACCACATCTCCTTCGCGCATCAGCGATACGGCGTGGCGGATGGCCTCGCGGCGGTCGCCGATCTCCAGGGCGTCGGGGCAGCCGGCGCGCACCTGGGCGCGGATGGCGGCGGGGTCTTCCGAGCGTGGATTGTCGTCGGTGACGATGGCCACGTCGGCCAGGCGTCCGGCGATCTCGCCCATCAGCGGCCGCTTGGCCCGGTCGCGGTCGCCGCCCGCGCCGAAGACGACGATCAGACGGCCGGTCGCGTGGGGGCGCAGGGCGTTCAGCACCGTCTCCAGCCCGTCGGGGGTGTGGGCGTAGTCGACATAGACCTCGCCGCCCCGCTTGGCTTCGCCCGGAATGCGTTGCAGGCGGCCTTGGGCGCCCTGGATCAGCTCCAGCGCCGGGATGACCCGGTCGGGGTCTTCGCCGCCGGCGATGCACAGGCCCGCCGCGACCAGGGCGTTGGACGCCTGGAACGCCCCCGCCAGCGGCAGCAGAATGTCATGCACCCGGCCGCGCGCGTCGAGGGTCAGGCGCTGGCCCTCCGGCGTCGCCCGGCGCGCCAGCAGGGTCAGGTCGCGCCCGCGCTCGCCCACGCCCATGACGCCCAGCCCCGCCATGATCGAGGCCGAGGCGAAGGCCGAATAGGCGTCGGAATCGGCGTTCAGCACGGCGGTGCGGCCGCGCGGCAGCAGGGCCTCGAACAGCCGCAGCTTGGCGGCGCGGTAGTCCTCCATGGTGCCGTGATAGTCGAGGTGGTCCTGGGTCAGGTTGGTGAAGCCCGCGGCGCGGATGGCCACCCCGTCCAGTCGCCGCTGCTCGATGCCGTGGGACGAGGCCTCCAGCGCCAGGTGCGTCACCTCCTTGCGGGCCAGTTCGGCCAGCAGGCGGGCGGCCTCGGCGGCGTCGGGGCTGGTCAGGCCGGGGCCGGTCAGGGCATAGGTCTTGTCGCCCTTCTGGCCGACGACGCCCAGGGTGCCCATGCTGGCCGACTTCAGGCCCATCCCCGCCCAGATCTGGCGGCAGAAGTTAGCGACCGAGGTCTTGCCGTTGGTGCCGGTCACCGCGACGCAGGTGCGCGGCTGGGCGCCGTAGAAGGCGCGCGCGGCGATGGCGTAGGCCCGATGCACGTCGCCCGATCCGACCAGGACCGGGGCCGCGCCCGCAGGCGTGTCGGACGGGGCCAGGACAGCGACCGCCCCTTTTGCGAGCGCCTGGGGGATGAAGGCGCGGCCGTCGGCCTGCGTCCCGGGCAGGGCGACGAACAGGGCGCCGGGCACGACCTGTCGGCTGTCGGCGGTGACGGCGGTGATCTCGGGGTCTGACGAGACGTCGCGGCGCAGCAGTTCGGAGAGGCGAAGAGGGCTCATCGGCCGTCGCCCTCCACGTCCTCGAACTCGGGAATCTTTTCGCCGAGGGCGGTCGACCAGCGGTCGGCCTTGCGCTCGACGCCCAGGAAGCCGGCGATGCGGTCGGCGATGCGGCCCACGACGGGCGCGGCGACATAGCCGCCGGTGCGCGGATAGGTCCCCGGCTCGTCCATCAGCACGAAGACGGTGTAGCGCTTGGCGTTGACCGGCCCGTCGGCGGGGAAGACCCCGGCGAAGGTGCCGACGGCCGTGGCCGGGTCATAGCGGCCGTTGACCAGCTTATTGGCCGAGCCCGTCTTGCCGCCCATGCGCAGGCCCGGCGCGTCGGCGAACCGGCCCGAGCCGCGCGTCACGTTGCGGCGCATCAGGTCCAGCATGGTCGTCGAGGTCTCGGCCGAGACCACCTGGCGCGTCGCGGCGTTCGGACGACCGCCCTTGCGCAGGGTCGGGGCGACGTAGCGGCCGCCGTTCACCAGGGCGCCGTAGGCCGCCACATACTGGATCGGCGTGACCATGATGCCGTAGCCGAAGGACAGCGACGCCAGGGTGCTGTCGTCCCACTTGCGCACCTTGGGCGGACTGGCCGATTCCTTCAGCTCGATCGGCGCGGCGTCCAGCAGGCCCAGGCGGCGGAAGTAGTCGCGCATCACGTCGCCGCCCATCTCGACCGCCAGGCGCGAGGTGCCGATGTTGGACGAGTGCAGATAGACCTCCTCCAGCGTCAGCACCTTGTTGGTGGCATGGTAGTCGGTGATGCGGCGCTTGCCGATCTGCAGCGCCTGGGAGGCGTCGAACAGGGTGTTCATGTCGGCGCGGCCGGTGTCGATGCCGGCGGCGACGGTGAAGCTCTTGAACACCGAGCCCATCTCATAGTGGGCCGAGGTGACGCGGTTCAGCAGCGCGTCTTCCGGGGCGGCGTTGCGGCGGTTGGCGTCGTAGGTCGGCCACGACGCCATGGCCAGGATCTCGCCGGTCTGGACGTCGGCGACCACGGCGATGGCGCCCTTGGCCTTCACCTGTTCGGCGGCGATGGCCAGTTCGTTCTCGACCACGCCCTGAACCCGCAGGTCGATGGACAGCTGGAAGTCCTCGCCGGCGGCGCCCGCCGCGCGGATCTCCTTGTCGAAGGCCAGCTCGGCGCCGGCCACGCCCTCGCCGCCCGTGTCCGACCGGCCGATCAGGTGCACGGCCGAGGTGCCCAGCGGATAGACGCGGCGGTCTTCCGGCTCGAACGTCACCCCGCCCAGGGCCAGGGCGTGGACCACGCGGCGCTCGGCCGGGGTCAGGCCGTTCAGCACGATCAGGCGGCGCTCCCCGCCCAGCACCTTGTCCAGACGGCTGGCCGAAATGCGCGGCAGGGCGCGGCGCAGCTGGGCCTTGGCGGCCGGGATGTCCCAGACCTCCCGCGGATCGATGTAGAGGCCGTAGTGGGTGATGTTCGTCGCCAGCAGCCGGCCGTTGCGATCCACCAGATCGGCGCGCGTCAGGGCGCCCGGATGGAATCCCGCGCCCGATCCGCCGCGCGGCGCCAGCAAGGCCGCGTGCGCCGCGCCCAGGGTCAGGCAGGCGAAGACCACGCAGAAGGCGGCCATGATCACGAAGATGCGGACGCGGGTGTCCTCTTCCGGGCGAGCGTCGGCGCGGGCGCGCTCGAACGAATGCTCCAGGTTCCAGACGACGGCGGCGACCCAGCGCCCCCAGGCCGCCATGGCGCCGCCCAAGGTGGCCGACGGCCGCGCGCGATAGCCCATGCCGTGATGGTCATGCACGCTCATTGCACGACCTCCGCCGCAGGGTCGGCCGCGGGCGCGGGCGCGGGCGCGACGGGCGGCGCGACCGGCTTCTCCACCGCCGGCGGCGGCGCGATCTCGGTCAGGGCCGCCTCGCCCGCCTGCTTCTTCACGTCGACCGGCCCCAGGCCGATCTCGCGCGACAGGGCCTCCAGACGCGCGGGCTGCTCCAGGCGCGTGACCTCGGCGCGCAGCAGGCGGACCCGCTGCCGGTTCTCACGGATGTCGCGCTCGATGCGGCTGATCTCGGCGCTTTCGCGCGCGGCGGCCGCCTTGGCGATATAGACCGAGAAGACCAGGGCCAGGACGCAGGCCACGCCGATGATCTCGACGCAGCGCACGCCGCGCACCTTCCACTCGAACAGACGCTGGACCGGGGCGGGCACGGCGATCATGCGCCCCTCCCCTTCGCCGCGCCCCACGCCGGTGCGTCCGTCCGCACCGCCGCGCGAAGCTTGGCCGAGCGGGCGCGGGGGTTGGCGGCCAGCTCGGCCTCGCCCGCCTCGCGCGCGCCCTTGAACAGCAGATCGAAGCTGGGCTTGCGCGTCTCCACCGCAACCGGCGCATGGCGCGAGCCGCCCGGCGCATTGCCGGTGCGCTCGGTCAGGAAGGCCTTGACCATGCGGTCTTCCAGCGAATGGAAGGTGACGACGACCAGTCGCCCGCCGGGCGCCAGCGTCGCCTCGGCCGCCTCCAGCCCGCGCTCCAGCTCGCCCAGTTCGTCGTTGACGGCGATGCGCAAGGCCTGAAACACGCGGGTCGCGGGATGGATGGCCGCGCCGCGGCGCCCGCCCAGAGCCTTTTCCACCACCTCGGCCAGATCGAGCGTGCGGGTGAACGGCTGCTCGACCCGGCGGCGCAGGATGGCCGCAGCCACCCGGCCCGACTGGCGTTCATCGCCGTACAGCTTGAAGATATGGGCCAGCGGCCCGTGGTCCCAGGTGTTGACGATGTCGGCGGCGGTCTCGCCCTCGTCGCTCATCCGCATGTCCAGCGGCCCGTCGCGCATGAAAGAGAAGCCGCGCTCGGCCTGGTCCAACTGCATGGACGAGACGCCGATGTCGAAGACGGCGCCGTCCAGCTTCGCCTTGCCGCTCTCGGCGAACGCCTCGGCCAGACCGGAGAAGGGCGTCCGGATCAGCTGGAAGCGATCGGGGAAGTCGCGCGCCACGGCCTCGGCGAACGGCTGCACCGTCGGGTCGCGATCCAGAGCCACGACCTCGGCGCCGCGCTCAAGGATGGCGCGGGTGTAGCCGCCGGCTCCGAAGGTGGCGTCGATGATGACGTCGCCCGGCTTGGGGGCGAGCGCCTCGATCACCTCGGCCAGCAGGACGGGCGCGTGCGAAGAGGTCATGCCGCCCCTCCCGACTTCGCCGCCAGCGCCTGACCTTGGGCCTGACGACGCATCTCGCCGAACTGCTTCAGGCCCTCGCGCGCCATGCGGCGCTGCTCGGCGCGGTGCGCGGCCCACTTGTCCTTGTTCCAGATCTGGAAGCGCTCGCCGACGCCGTAGATGACGACCGTGTCGGACAGGTCGACCTCGGCGCACAGATGTTCCGGCAGGGTGATGCGGCCGCCCGAGTCATAAGCCAGCGGCTTCTGCTCGCCGAAGATCGAAGCCTCCAGCGCCGAGCGGTAGGGGTCGCCGAACGGCAGGCTCTCGATCACGGTGCGATATTCGGCGAACAGCTTGTCGCCGCCCGCTTCAAGGCAATCGGCTTCGATGGAGGGGAAGCAGAAGACGCCGTGCTCAGCGCCGTTCTCAGCCGTACGGAATTCCTGGGGGATGAGGAGACGGCGCTTGCCGTCCAGCTGCTTCTCGTAGGTCGAGAGAAACACGCCCTGCCCTATCGAACCCTGCGGCCCGTCCCTGAAATCCGTTGAAAAGCCCACGCGTCGGGCTTCAGCCCCTACTCATGAACCATTGGGATAGCATGGGATCAGATGGGTCTCAATGGGATCAGTTGACGTGCTTTAACCTAATTTGCGGTTGGCGAGGGCCGTCGGGCCCGCGAAACCAGAACATACATGGAACAAATAGAGTATTCACAGGCTGTGGACGGCTTCTAACGCCACGGTTTCAACGGAATGGTTAATGAGGAGAGACAACCCTCTCCCGATGGGAGAGGGTTTAGCCTCAACGCCCTCAAGCAGGCCGAACGGCCGTTAGGGCGACAATAAAGCCCTCAAGCAGCGCGAAGCGCGGTAGGGCAAGATATAATGCCAGACGGCCTGTAAGCCGGGTTCTGTTCCGCTCGAAAGCGGCGACGATCATTCCTCTGGGCCGGCCATTGCTGGACGGCTCTCGCGACCTACCCGGACGCCTGGGGCGGTGAGCCCTGCGGCCGAGGCCGCGCGACGTCCCTATTTGGTCTTGCTCCAGGCGGGGCTTGCCATGCCGTCGACGTTGCCGCCGACGCGGTGGGCTCTTACCCCACCCTTTCACCCTTCCCCGGGCCGAAGCCCAGGCGGTTTGCTTTCTGTGGCGCTATCCCTCGGGTCGCCCCGGGCGGGCGTTACCCGCCGCCTTTTCACCGTGGAGCCCGGACTTTCCTCGACAGGAGCAAGCCCCCGCCGCGACCGCCCGGCCGTCTGACGCGGCCTAAGTGCGCGCGAACGGGGCGAAGGTCAATGTGAGAGACGAAGCGCCACCCTCTCCCTCCCCGTCCCGGGGAGGGTGGTTGAGCCGGAAAGGGCGAAACCGGGTGGGGACGGCAGGGCGATGCGGACGCGACAGGCGGACGGCTGGATCCTCGGGTCAAGCCCGAGGATGACGGCGGAAAAAACGGATCGGGTGGCGCCTGTATCACCCAGCCGCCCCCACCCGGTCGCTGCGCGACCACCCTCCCCGGGACGGGGAGGGAGAGGCGTCGCGGCCGTGTTAATCCAGCACGCCCGTCACGCTCTCGACGGCGGCCAGTTGCAGCAACCCCACCAAACGCGCGCGGGTCTCGCCGTCGGCCACGCCGTCGACGCGGTCCGGCCGCCAGTGGCGCTGGAAGGCCTCGACCGTCAGGCGCGTCTCCTCGTCATAGGCGCCGCCCGGCTGAAGTCCGTAGCCCAGGCGGTGCAGGCCCGAGCGCAGCACGATCACCCCCAGCCCCTCGTCCCCCGGTGACAGGGCCGCGCCGAGGGCGCCGATGCGCTCGGCCGCCGGCTCGAACCACAGGCCGTGCCCGGCCTCGGCCAGGCGCTTCCAGGGGAAGAGCTCGCCCGGGTCCTGCTTGCGCTCGGGCGCCATGTCGGAGTGGGCGATGATGCGGGCGTCGGGGATGGACCAGCGCGTGCGGATGTCGCCGACCAGGGCGATCACCGCCTGGAGCTGCGCCTCGAGAAAGGGGCGATAGCCGAACTCGTGGCCCGGGTTGACGATCTCGAGGCCGATGGAGGCGCCGTTGACGTCGGTCTCGCCCTGCCAGGCGCCGCGGCCCGCGTGCCAGGCGCGGCGCTCCTCGGGCACCAGGCGCAGGACCGAGCCGTCCTCGTCGACGACATAGTGGGCCGAGACCTTGGCCTCGGGGTCGCGCAGGCGGGCGATCGCCTCCTCGGCCGTGGGCATGCCCGTGTAGTGCAGCACCAGCATGTCCGGCGGGCCGCGCCGGGCGTCGAAGTTCGGGGACGGCGCGTCGGTGTAGGAAGTCATGAGGCCGCTGTCAGCGCCCTTCCTTTTCCCAGCCGTAGGCCACCCAGGTGTCGCCGACCTTCTTGGCGTCGATGACGCCCTCGTCGCGACGGCGGCGCGCGGTCATGGCGCGGCGGGCGCGCAGGGCGAAGCCGGCGAAGAAGACCAGGACGCCCGCCACCACGGCGATCATGGCCACGGCGGCGGCGGTGAAGACGGCCAGCAGGGCACCGACCGTGACGGCCAGGGCGGTGGCCACCAGGCCCGCGAGCCAGACGAAGGGCGCCAGGACGCTGGAGCCGGGCCGACGGCGCGCGTTGAAGCCAAGCTGGCCCATCGGGTCGGACTGGATCATGAACTCAAAGCCTCTCTCGGCGCCCTGATGAACGCCTGAAGGCGCAATGTCGGTCCATCGACCTGAACGGTCAATGGACTGCGACATCACGCATCAGTCACATTTGCGGTCGCGGAAGCCTCAGAAGACCGGCTGGTCGGCCAGGACCACGGCGCCGCGGCTGCGCAGACGGTCGGCCTCGACGCGGTTCAGCATGGCCTGGGCGGCGGGGTCGCCCATGACCTGGCCGACCCTGACCATGGCCTCGGCGGCCTGGCCCGAGGCGCCGAAGGCCGAGGCCAGGGCCTCCCACGGCGACAGCGGCGTCGGGAAGCGCTTGAAGCGGACGTTCTCCGACGCCGGAATCTTGGCCAGGTCGCGCGCCTTGGCGACGGCCTCGTTCAGGCCGCCCAGCTGGTCGACCAGGCCCAGGCCGTGCGCCTGGGCGCCGGTCCAGACGCGGCCCTTGGCGATCTCGCGCACGCGCTCGACCGGCAGCTTGCGGCCCTTGGCCACGCGGGCGACGAACTCTTCGTAGATGCGGTCCATCGAGGCGGCGAAGGCGGCGCGCTGGCCCTGATCGAAGCCTTGCGTCGAGGTGAAGGCGTCGGCGTAGTCGCCGCCGACCGACAGGCCCCGCATGTCCACGCCGAACCGGCCCAGGGCGTCGGCCAGCACGAACTTGCCGCCGAAGACGCCGATCGAGCCGGTCAGGGTCGAGGGCTGGGCCACGATCCAGTCGGCCTCGGAGCTGACCCAATAGCCGCCGGACGCGGCATAGGCGCCCATGGACACCACCACCGGCTTGCCCGCCGCCTTGGCCGCGCGCACGGCGGCCAGAATCTGCTCGGACGCCTCGGGCGAGCCGCCCGGCGAGGAGACGCGGAAGACGATGGCCTTCACGTCCTTGTCCTCGATGGCGTCATAGATGGCCTTGGCCGTGTCGTCCGAGCGGATGTTGGAGCCGCCGCCGAAGGGCGAATCATTGGCGCCGCGGCCGGTCATGATGGCGCCCTCGCCGCCGACGATGGCGATGGCCGACTTGGCCGTCCCCGAGCCCGAGGTCGTGCGCGTGCCCTTCAGCGAGGCGTAGTCGCCGAAGGCGACGATCTTGGCGCCCTTGCCCGCCTTCTCCTTGGCGGCGGCCTCGGCCTCCTCGACCTGGCCGATCTTGTCGACCAGCTTCAGCGACAGGGCCTGATCGGCCGAATAGGGGCCGGCCTCGACGACGGCCTTCAGGGCCTCGGGCGTGGTCTTGCGGTCGCGGGCGATGTTGGCGATGGCGCTGTCGTGGATGGAGCCCATCCAGGCCAGCATGGCCTCGCGGTGCGGGGCGGTGAAGTCGCTCTGGGTGAATTCGTTGACGGCGTTCTTGTATTCGTAGCGCTGCTCGAAGTCGGCCTTGACGCCGTACTTCTGGAAGGCGCGGCCCAGGAAGAGGCTATCGGTCGCCAGGCCCACGGCCTGGAAGTTGGCGGTGTTTTGCAGCCACAGCTGGTCGGCCGAGGCGGCGACCATATAGCTGGACATGACAGCGCCCACGGGCATGAAGCCCTGGCTGTGGGCGATGACCGTCTTGCCCGAGGCGCGGAAGCGGGCGATCGCCTGGCGCACCTCGTCGGCCGAGGCGGGCGTCATCCCGGCCTCGGGCGCGCGCACCAGCAGGACCTTCACATTGTCGTCCTTCTCGGCCTGGGCCAGGACGTCGACGACCTGGATCACCGACAGGCTGGGCCCGCCGAAGGAGGCGAAGGGATTGGCCGAGGTCTGGTCGCTCAGGCCGCTGCGCAGGTCCAGCTCCAGCACCGTATGGGCGGGCGTGGTCGGCTTGGAGGCGCTCGCCGCCACGGCGAAGAACAGGATGGCCACGACCGGCAGGACGATGAAGAAGGCCACAAGCCCGGCGAAGACGCCGAGCATGGTGAGGAAGAACTGCTTCATGAGGAGGCGGGCGTCCAGGATCGCGGCCACAGGCGGCCAAGGTCCAAGAATAAGGCCCCTATCGGGCGCGTCAAATGACGGCTCGGTAATGGTGGTGCAGAAACGCATCCCCTCTCCCGGCGGGAGAGGGCTTGAGCCTCCAAGAGCCGGAGGCGATTGGCCAAGGCGACCCGAAGGGCGGCGCGGAGCAGCCAAAGGGTGAGGGGCTTGTCCTTTCCGTCGGCGCAAGCCGCCGCGCGACGGCCTTCGGCCGACTTCACCCAGGAACCCTCACCCTTTCGCGCAAGAACGATCGCTTCGCTCTCGTGCGCTCAAGCCCTCTCCCAATAGGAGAGGGTTCGGAGATTAGCGCCCGATGTCATACGTCCCGCTGATGTCGATGCGCACGGTCAGTTCGCCCGCCGAGACCGGCGTCGAGGCGGCGGAGTCCATGGCGACGCGGGCGTACATGGCGACGGGGCGCGGCGGCTCGGGCGCATAGCCGCCGCCCTCGGTCAGCGAGCGCACCTGGCCCAACTGCACCCCCAGGGCCTGGGCGTACAGCCGCGCCTTGTCCTGCAAGGCGCGCACGGCCAGCAGCCGCGCCTGGTCCTCGGCCGCCTTGGGGTCCTTCAGGCCGAAGCCGATGCCGTCGATCTGATTGACGCCCGCCGCGACCACGGCGTCGGCGGTCGTTCCGACCTTGGCCAGGTCGTTGATCGTCACCGTGACGCGGTTCGAGGCCTGATAGCCGCGCAGCTTGGGCGGCTCGTTCTGCTGATAGTCGTACTGCGCCGACAGGTTCAGGCCCGAGGTCTGGATGTCGCGCTCGGCGATGCCGGCGCGGCGCAGGGCGGCGACCACGCGGGTCATCTGCTGGGCGTTCTGGGCCATGGCCGCCTGGGCGGTCGCAGCCTCGGTGACGACGCCGAAGTTGATGGTCGCCTGATCTGGCGCGACCTTGACCTCGCCATAGGCCGACAGGTTCAGAGCGGGTTGCTGGACCATGGCGTGCATCATCGGCATCGGGGAGGCGCCGCCGGGCTGGGATTGAGCAGACGCGACGGCCGGCGCCGCCAGGGCCATCAGGGCCGTGCCCAAGGTCGTGCCCAGCATCAGGGCGCGCGCGGTGCGGGTCATCGAAGTCTCCGTCGTGATTTCAGCCGGCGTCGGCGCCGACCGTTGAGCCTACCTTGGCCTTTTCAGGCTGAACCAACGCGCCCGCCCCCCATGCAGGTTCCATTCATCGACGTGAAAACCCTGACAGGTCCGCGGCGTCTTTGCAGCCGCCGCGCCGCCTGCTAGGCACGTCTCCCTGCTTCGGGGGCCCGTAGCTCAATGGTTAGAGCCGACCGCTCATAACGGTCTGGTTGGGGGTTCGAGTCCCTCCGGGCCTACCACCCTCAATGAAGAACCGTCGCTGAAAGAGGCGCGTCGCTGGTCTAGCGCCCGCGACGGCGTTCGATCTGGGCCAGGCGCACCGCGCGCCAATCGGCGGGCGGCAGGGCGGCGACCAGGGCATGTTCGACATGGGCTCGGCACTGATGCGGCGCGCCGGCCGCGCGAGGAGTGACGACGACGCGATGGCGATCACAATAGTGGGCCGCGGCCGCCTGAATCCGGCCCGCCAGAATGGCCGCGTCCTCGGGCCGTTCCAGGGTCAGGTCGCCGAACGAGACGCGCATGGCGTCGTCGGCGTCCGCAGCGGAGGGGGCGACGGGAGGGGCTGCAGCCAGAGCCAGGGCGGCGGCGACGGCGGTGAACATATGCGTTTTCCTTCAGTTGTCAGCGGCCGGAAGGCCTGTTCCCGAAAGAGACCGCGCGCGCCCGCCTCGGATGCAGGCGTGCGCGTTAAATCCTTGTCATCATTACGTCTTTCCTGAAGCGCTTGCCTCCATCGCGGGTGATCCGGCCGAGAGCGGCTTGGCCCCCGGAGCGCGGCGCCCTAGGGAGAAGCGATTGCCGTCCCGAGGAAACCGCATGTCCTACGTCGCCCGCGACGACCGCCCCGCCGACAAGGCCGAACGCTATGCCGAGGTCGAGGCCGAGATTCTGGCCGTGCTGGACGGCGAGCCGAACCTGACGGCGCGCATGGCCACCGTCGCCTCCATGCTGGCCGACGCCTTCCCGGCCTTCTTCTGGACCGGCTTCTACGTGGTGGACGCGGCCAAAGAGGAGGAGCTGGTGGTCGGCCCCTATCAGGGGACGCTGGGCTGCCTGCGCATTCCCTTCGCGCGCGGCGTGTGCGGCGCGGCGGCCCGCACGCGCCAGACCCAGGTGGTCGAGGACGTCCACGCCTTCCCCGGCCACATCGCCTGCGACAGCCGCTCAGCCAGCGAGATCGTGGTGCCGGTGCTGGACGCCGCGGGCGGCCTGATCGCGGTTCTGGACGTGGACGCCACCGAGAAGGCCGCCTTCGACGCCGTGGACGCCGAGGCGCTGGAGCGGCTGATGGCCAAGGTGTTCGGCGCGGGCTGAGGCCATTCTCCTACCCTCTCCCATCGGGAGAGGGTTCCGCACACGACGCCCGACGCCTCTCGTGCTACCTCCCGGCCATGCGGATCGGAATCGACTTCGGCGGCACCAAGATCGAGGCGGCGGCGCTGGACGAGGCGGGCGCCTTCGCCGCGCGCATCCGCGAGCCCAACCCCGGAAGCTATGACGCCGCCCTGGCCCTGGTCGCCGACCTGGTACGCCGGGTCGAGGCCGAGGCGGGCCCGGCGCGCTCGGTCGGGCTGGCCATACCGGGGTCGCCCTCGCCGCGCACCGGCATGATCCGCAACGCCAACTCCGTCTATCTGAACGGCCGCCGCTTCGCCGAGGACCTGCAGGCCGCGCTCGGCCGCCCGGTGCGGCTGGCCAACGACGCCAACTGCCTGGCCCTGTCGGAGGCCGCCGACGGCGCAGGCGCGGGCGCCGCCAGCCTGTTCGGCGTCATCCTGGGCACCGGCTGCGGCGGAGGACTGGTCATCGACGGCAAGCTGGTCGAAGGGGCGCACGGGGTCGCCGCCGAGATCGGCCACATCTCCCTGCCCTGGCCCGCAGCGGAAGAAGCGCCCGGCCCCGCCTGCTGGTGCGGCCTGAGCGGCTGTCTGGAGACCTGGGTGTCCGGGACGGGCTTCCAGCGCGATCATGAAGCTGCGACCGGGCGGGCGTGGAAGGCGCAGGCGATCGTGGACGCGGCGCGTGCGGGCGATGCGGAGGCCGCCGCCGCCCTCGACCGCTATATCCAGCGGCTGGGACGCGGCCTGGCCATGGTGGTGAATCTGGCCGATCCGGAAGTCTTCGTGCTGGGCGGCGGGATGTCGAACGTGCTCGAGCTTTATGACCGCCTGCCGCAGGCCGTGGGCCGCCATGTCTTCTCCGACCACTGGGATGGGCGGATCGTCCCGGCCAGATGGGGCGATTCCTCGGGCGTGCGCGGGGCCGCGCGCCTGTGGGGCGATTGACGCCGGGGCGATTGATACGGGCGCGGCCGCCGCTATGGTCCGCGGCGAACCGATAGGGATAGAGACGATGGACAAGCGAGTCGTGGCGATCACCGGGGGGCACGGCGCCCTGGGCCGGGCCGTGGTCGAGGCGGCGCAGGCGCGCGGCCTGTCGGTCGCCGTCATCGGCCGCACGCCGGCGCGCACGCCCACCGAGGGCGTTCTGGAGGTCGACGGCGTCGACCTGACCGACGCCGCGCAAGCGAAGGCGGCGATCGAGGCCGTCATCGCCCGCTTCGGCCGCCTGGACGCCCTGCTGAACATCGCCGGCGGCTTCGTCTGGAGCCCGGTCGAGGGCGACGAGGATGCGTTCGACCGGATGTACGCCCTCAACCTCAAGACGACGCTGAACGCCAGCCGCGCCGCCCTGCCCCATCTGAAGGCCTCGCCCGAGGGCCGCATCGTCAACGTCGGCGCCAATGGCGCGATCAAGGCCGGGCACGGCATGGGCGCCTACGCCGCCTCCAAGGCCGGGGTTCACCGCCTGACCGAGGCCCTGGCCGAGGAGCTGAAGTCGACCTCGGTGACGGTCAACGCCGTCCTGCCCTCCATCATCGACACGGCGGCCAACCGCGCCGACATGCCCGACGCCGACCCGAAGAAATGGGTCGCGCCCGCCGACCTGGCCGCCGTCATCCTGTTCCTGGCCTCGCCCGAGGCGCGGGCGGTGACGGGCGCCCTGATCCCCGTCACGGGCAAGGTCTGATGCGCGCGCGCAGCGTCCTCTACCTGCCCGCCTCCAATGAAAGGGCGGTGCAGAAGGCGCGCGGCCTGGCCTGCGACGTGGCGGTGCTGGACCTGGAGGACGCGGTCGCGCCCGAGATGAAGGCCGAGGCCCGCGCGGCCGCCGTCGCGGCGGCGCACGAGGGCGGCTTCGGCCCGCGCCTGGGCGTGCGGATCAACGGCCTCGACACGCCGTGGGGCGCCGACGACCTGGCGGCCCTGCAGGACGCCCCCGTCGACCTGATCATCGCCCCCAAGGTCGAGAGCGCGGCCATGGTCCGCGCCCTGTCGGAGGGAATGCGCCCCGGCGTCGCCCTGTGGGCCATGATCGAGACGCCGCGCGCCCTGGTGGACCTGCGCGCCATCGCCGAGGCGGGCGGGGCGCTGACCGGCCTGATGCTGGGCGTCAACGACCTGGCCAAGGATCTGAAGACCGGCGCCTCGCCCGACCGCGAGCCGCTCAAGCCCTGGCTGGCGGCGGTCGTGGCCCATGGGCGCGCCAACGGCCTGAGCGTCATCGACGGGGTGTTCAACCGCATCAAGGACGAGGCGGGGTTCGCGGCCGAGTGCGCGCAGGGCAAGCTCTATGGCTTCGACGGCAAGAGCCTGATCCATCCGTCGCAGATCGAGGGGGCGAACGCCGCCTTCGGACCGTCGGCTGACGAGGTGGAATGGGCCCGCAAGGTCGTCGCCGCCTTCGCCGCGCCCGAAGCCGCCGGGCTGGGCGTCATCCGCGTCGAGGGCGAGATGGTGGAGCGGCTGCATCTGGCCCAGGCGCAGGATTTGCTGGCCGACCTTTAAACCCTTCTCCCCTTGTGGGAGAAGGTGGGCGCCGGAGGCGCTCGGATGAGGGGTTGCGGGACCTTCAACGCGGCGCCTTCATCCGAGGTCAGAGACACCCCTCATCCGTCAGCCCACGGGTCAAGCCCGAGGGCTGCCACCTTTTCCCACAAGGGGAGAAGGAAGCATGGGGTGGCGCCTTCCTACGGCAGACCGTAGACAACCCCCATGACCGCACCGCTTCCGCCCCCCTCCAAAATCCGCGCCTGGGTCTGTGCGCCGGGGGTGCTGAAGGTTCCTTTCCTCTCCGCCTTCCTGCCCGATTACGACTTCTCCCCCCTGCCCGGCCCCCAGGCCGAGGCCGTGCTCGGCTGGGGCATGAAGCCGACGGCGGCGGCGGGGCGGCGCTGGGCGGAGAAGCGCGGCAAACCCTATGTCGCGCTGGAGGACGGCTTCCTGCGCTCGGTCGGCATCGGCGAGAGCAGGGCGACCAGCCTCAGCCTGATCGTCGACGACCTGGGCGTCTATTACGACGCCACCCGGCCCAGCCGTCTGGAGCATCTGATTCAGACCGCGCCCGACTGGTGCGACGCCGCCATGAAGACCCGCGCGCGCGACCTGATCGACCGCATCGTCGCCTCCGGCGTGTCCAAGACGAACATGGGCGGGCCGCTGGACCCCGGCCTGCTGAAGCCCGGCCGCCGGGTGCTGATCGTGGACCAGACCTTCGGCGACGCCTCCATCGGCTATGGCCTGGCGAGCGAGGCCAGCTTCTCGGAGATGCTGGCGACCGCGCGGCGCGACGAGCCGGAGGCCCAGTTGATCGTCAAGCGCCACCCGGCCGTGGCGGCGGGGCGCAAGTCGGGCTGCATCCCGGCGGACCAGCTTGAAGGCGTCACCCTGATCGACACCGACGTGCGGCCCGCCGACCTGCTGGCGGCGGTGGACGCGGTCTATGTCGTGACCTCGGCGCTGGGGTTCGAGGCCTTGCTGCGCGGCCTGCCGGTGCGCTGCTTCGGCGCGCCCTTCTATTCCGGCTGGGGGCTGACGACGGACGCGGTGCAGACCGGGCGGCGCGGCGTGGCGCGGGACCGGGAGCAGATCGCGGCGGCGGCCCTGATCGCCTATGCGCGCTATATCGATCCCGTGACCGGCCAGCGCTGCGAGGCGGAGCAGGCGCTCGAACGTCTGATCGCCCTGCGCGACCGGGCCGACCGGCTGGCCGGCGACTGGGCCGCCGTCGGCTTTGCCCCGGCCAAGCGCCCGCCGGTGCGGCGTCTGCTTAACTCGCCCAAGGGCCGCGTCCACTATTTCTGGCGCTCATCCGCCGCCGTCGCCCATGCGCGGGCGACGGGCGGCAGGCTGATTTGGTGGGCCGGCAAGGAGACGCCGCAGATCCGCGCCGCCGCCGACGCCTTCGAGGGCCCCGTCGTGCGCATGGAGGACGGCTTCATCCGTTCGCGCGGCCTGGGGTCCGACTTCTTCGGCGCCCTGTCCGTCGCCCTGGACGATCAGGGCGTCTATTACGACCCGACCCGGCCCAGTCGCCTCGAGAGCCTGATCGAGGCTGGCGAGCCGTCGTCGGATCAGGCCGCGCGGGCCGAGGCGCTTCGCGCCCGCGTGGTCGAGGCGGGCCTGTCGAAATACAATCTGAAGGGCGCGGGCGTCCCGGCGTCCTGGCCCAAGGACAGGCCGATCCTGCTGGTCGTGGGCCAGGTCGAGAACGACCGCTCGATCCTGATGGGCTGCGGCCCCGACATCCGCACCAACTCCGGTCTGGTGAAGGCGGCGCGGGCTGACCACCCCGACGCCTTCCTCATCTATCGCAACCACCCGGACGTGACGGCGGGCAACCGGCCGGGCCTGCTGGACCATGCGGCGATGGAGGAGGTGGACGCCTCGGCCGACGACCTGGACATCATCGACTGCCTGAACGCCTGCGACCGGCTGGCGACCCTGACCTCGCTGACCGGGCTCGAGGCCCTGATGCGGGGCAAGCCGGTCAGCGTCTATGGCCGCCCCTTCTATGCGGGCTGGGGCCTGACCGACGACCGGCTGACGTTCGAGCGCCGCACCCGCCGCGCCTCCCTGCAGAGCCTGATCCACGCGGCTCTGATCGGCTATCCCGTCTATGTCACGCCCGACGGTTGGCCGTGCGAGGCCGAGGACCTGGTCGAGGCGCTGATCGCCGCGCGCGACCATCCCCTGCCCGCCCCCCCGCGCGGCCGGATCAATCGTTGGTGGCGAGGGATCAAGGCCAGTCTCGACCGGAGCCTTCCCCCGGCCTATTGAGGAGGTTCGTCATCGCAACGGACCCTCCCTGAAGCAGCGAGGCGCCCCACGTCGAGCGATAGGGAAACAACACAGTGTCTAAAGCCGTCATCGCCGCCACCGGCCTGTTCACCCCGGACCAGTCGATCTCGAACGCCGAACTGGTCAGCGCCTACAACGCCTGGGCCGACGCCTGGAACGCCGAGAACGCCGAGGCCATCGCCATGGGCGAGGCAGAGCTGAAGACGCCCTCGTCCGAAGCCTTCATCGAGAAGGCCTCGGGCATCAAGTCGCGCTTCGTCATGGACAAGTCGGGCGTCCTCGATCCCGAGCGGATGCTGCCCAACCTGCCCGCGCGCGGCGACGACGAGTTGTCGATCCTGGCCGAGATGGCGGTGAAGGCGGCGCAGGACGCCATCAAGGCCTGGGGCAAGCCGGTCAGCGAGATCGGCGCCGTCATCTGCGCCGCGTCCAACATGCAGCGCCCCTACCCCGCCATGGCCATCGAGGTGCAGCAGGCGCTGGGCATCGAGGGCTTCGCCTTCGACATGAACGTGGCGTGCAGCTCGGCCACCTTCGGCATCAAGACGGCGGCGGACTTCGTGGCCTCCGGCTCGGTCAAGGCCGTGCTGATGGTCAACCCGGAAATCTGCTCGGCCCATCTGAACTTCAAGGACCGCGACAGCCACTTCATCTTCGGCGACGTCGCCACGGCCGTCATCATCGAGGCCGAGGACCAGGCCGGCCCCGGCGGCTGGGATATCCTGGGGACCAGGCTGCAGACGCAGTTCTCGAACAATATCCGCAACAATTTCGGCTTCCTGAACCGCGCCGCCCTGCCGACAGGCGAGAGCGAGCCGGTCCCGGCCGACGGCCTGACCGACAAGCTGTTCGTCCAGCAGGGCCGCAAGGTCTTCAAGGAGGTGGTGCCCATGGTCTCGGACATGATCCTGGACCACGCCGCCGAACTGGGCCTGGACCCTCAGGGGCTCAAGCGCCTGTGGCTGCACCAGGCCAACATCAACATGAACACCCTGATCGGAAAGAAGGTTTTGGGCCGCGAGCCCGAGGCGGAGGAGAACGTCATCATCCTGGACGACTACGCCAACACCTCGTCGGCCGGGTCGATCATCGCCTTCCACCTGCACCACGACGGCTTCGTTCCGGGCGACACGGGCCTGATCTGCAGCTTCGGCGCGGGCTATTCGGCGGGCACGGTTTTTGTGCAAAAGCGCGCCTGACCGGGGATAACAGGAATCATTATTTCCAGCGGCGCTTGCACTGTTCGCAGATTTTTGCAAATCGTAACGCCTTGTCGAGAACAAGGGGGGACGGCGCCCACATGACTCAGACAGAATTTATCTCGCCCTGGGCTGAAAAGCTCGACGATCCGTTGGCGCACGACGTGGCCACGGTGCTGCAACGCATGGGTGGATCAGCCCACCAGGACATGGTGGTCAACTGCGTGGCGGCGCTGAAGCGTCAGCGCGGCGAGTCGGTCACTCAGGATCTGCGTCACCGCATCATCGAAGTGTTCGAACGCTATCGCGAGTTCTTCTTCCGCCCCTTCGGCGAAGGCTCGCTGCGCTGGGCGCTGAAGGCCGAACTGGCCTGATCCGAGACGGTCCCAACGAAAAGGCCCGCTCCGTCGCCGGAGCGGGCCTTCGTCGTTTCAGGGATGCAGGCGTCTTAGAAGCGGCGGACGTAGTTCAACGAATAGACGTCCACCTCGCCGCCGTCGTCGGTGAAGTCGCGGCGGGTCCAGTCGCCGCGCACGCCGTTCTGGCCGTCGAAGAAGTAGTTGGCGCCGACGCCGTAGTTCCAGCTTTCGCCGTCGGCCTTGCTCTCGAAGCCCCCCAGTTCGGCCTTGATGCGGGTCGTGCCGTAGCCGCCGCGGGCGAACAGTTCGAAGTTCGGCGTCACAGGCAGGATCCCGACCACATAGGCGGCGGCGTCATAGTCGTGCTCCAGCTTGCCCGGGACCCCGGTGACGGTGAAGTCGTCGTCCTTGACCCCGATGGAGGCCTCGCCCTCGACGCCCAGATAGGGGTTGAGCCTGGCGCCCAGACGGCCGGTGACCGCGCCCAGGTCGCCGTCGGAATGGTCCAGCTGGGAATAACCGAGCGTGCCGTAGTAGGTCGGGCCGCCCGGCTGCACGACTTGGGCGGCCGCAGGCAGGGCGAATACAGAAAGGGTGGCGGCGGCGAGAATAACGTTACGCATGAGCTTAAATCACTCCTTATAGCGATGAACAGGCGCAGCCTGCTCACCCAGCGGAGAAACAAAGCCCGAGCGGTAAGCGTCGTTCCCGCTGCTTGATCAAGCAGCTGACGACTGTGAGGACGGAAGCACACACGGCGTTCCGTCAAGATGGACACTTTCGCGGCATGAAAAAGGCGGCCGCTACGCCTCTCCCTCCCCGTCCCGGGGAGGGTGGCTGAGGCGAAGCCGAAGCCGGGTGGGGGCGGCAGGGCAAATCAAGCGCCGAGGGCCGATCGCCTGGCCCTCCCCACCCGGTCGCTGCGCGACCACCCTCCCCGGGACGGGGAAGGAGAAGCGCCAGCCAGACCCCTAGCGGTCCTTTTCGCGCTCCACGCCCGAGCGAGCGGCCAGGGCAGCCTGGGCGGCGGCCAGGCGGGCGATCGGCACACGGTAGGGCGAGCAGGAGACGTAATCCAGGCCCACCTCTTCGCAGAAGGCGATGGACGACGGATCGCCGCCGTGCTCGCCGCAGATGCCCATCTTCATGCCCGGCTTGGTGGCGCGGCCGCGTTGCTCGGCGATGCGGATCAGGTCGCCGACGCCGTTCTGGTCCAGGCGGACGAAGGGGTCGCTCTCGAAGATGCCCTTGTCCAGATAGACCTGCAGGAAGCGGCCGGAATCGTCGCGGCTGATGCCGAAGGTCGTCTGGGTCAGGTCGTTGGTGCCGAAGCTGAAGAACTCGGCGTATTCGGCCAGATCGGCGGCGCGCAGGGCCGCGCGCGGCAGTTCGACCATGGTGCCGACCAGATAGTCGACCCGGTCGCCCGCCTCGGCGAAGACCTGCTCGGCCGTGCGGTCGGTCAGTTCGCGCAGATACTTCATCTCCAGGCCCAGGGCGACCAGGGGGTGCATGATCTCGGGGATCGGCGCCACGCCCGACGCCGCCTTGACCTCCAGCGCCGCCTCGAGGATGGCGCGGACCTGCATCTCGTAGATCTCGGGATAGGCCACGCCCAGGCGGCAGCCGCGGTGGCCGAGCATGGGGTTGGTTTCCTGAAGCTCCTTGGCGCGGCGCTTCAGCTTGGCGGCGTCCAGCCCCTGATGCGCGGCCAGGGCGTCGATCTCGGCCTCGGTGTGGGGGATGAACTCGTGCAGCGGCGGGTCCAGCAGGCGGACCGTGACCGGCAGGCCGCTCATGATGGCGAACAGCTCGGCGAAGTCGGCCTTCTGGAACGGAGCGATCTTGGCCAGGGCGGCGCGGCGGCCCTGCTCGTCGTCGGCCAGGATCATCTCGCGCACGGCGGCGATGCGGTCGTCGTCGAAGAACATGTGCTCGGTGCGGCACAGGCCGATGCCCTCGGCGCCGAAGCCGCGCGCCGTCTTGGCGTCCAGAGCCGTCTCGGCGTTGGCGCGGACCTTGAGACGGCGCAGACCGTCGGCCCAACCCATCAGGGTTTGGAAGTCGCCGGTCAGCTCCGGCTCGATCATGGCCACGGCGCCGTCCAGCACCTCGCCCTTGCCGCCGTCGATGGTGATGACCTCGCCGGCCTTGAAGACGCGGCCCCGCGCGGTGAAGGTCCCGGCCTTCTCATTGATCGAGATCTCGCCCGCGCCCGAGACGCAAGGACGGCCCATGCCGCGCGCCACCACCGCCGCGTGGCTGGTCATGCCGCCGCGCGCCGTGACGATGCCGCGCGCCGCGTGCATGCCGTGAATGTCCTCGGGGCTGGTCTCGTCGCGGACCAGGATGACGGCGTCGCCCAGTTGGGACAGGCGCTCGGCTTCGTCGGCGTCGAAGACGATTTTGCCGGTCGCCGCGCCCGGCGAGGCGGGCAAACCCGTGGCCACCACCGACCGCTCGGCCTTGGGGTCCAGGGTCGGGTGCAGCAACTGGTCCAGAGCGGCGGGCTCGACCCGCGACACGGCCTCTTCCTGGGAGATGACGCCTTCGGAGGCCAGGTCCACGGCGATCTTCAGCGCCGACTTGGCGGTGCGCTTGCCGTTGCGGGTCTGCAGCATCCACAGGCGACCCTGCTCGACCGTGAACTCGATGTCTTGCATGTCGCGGTAGTGGCTTTCCAGCCGCCCCACCACCTCCACGAACTGGGCGAAGACCTCGGGCATGGCCTCTTCCATCGAGGGGGCGGCCTCGCCCATCTCCTCGCGCCCGGCCCGGGTCAGAGACTGCGGGGTGCGGATGCCGGCCACCACGTCCTCGCCCTGGGCGTTGATCAGGAACTCGCCGTACAGCTTGTTCTCGCCGGTCGAGGGGTTGCGGGTGAAGGCGACGCCGGTGGCCGACGTCTCGCCCATGTTGCCGAACACCATCGACTGGACGTTGACGGCCGTGCCCCAGCTCTCGGGGATGTCGTGCATGCGGCGATAGAATTTCGCCCGGTCGTTCATCCAGCTTTCGAACACGGCGCCGACGGCGCCCCACAGCTGGGCCTGGGGGTCCTGCGGGAAGGGCTTGCCCAGTTCGCGCTCGACCAGGGCCTTGTAGTCGGCGACCACCTTCTCCCAGTTCTCGGCGGTCAGTTCAGTGTCGACCGAGACGCCCAGGCGATCCTTGTGATCGTCCAGCACCTCTTCGAAATAGTCGTGGCCCAGGCCCAGCACCACGTTGGAATACATGGTGATGAAGCGGCGGTAGGAATCGAAGGCGAAGCGCCGGTCGCCCGACAGCTGGGCCAGGCCCTCGACCGTCTGGTCGTTCAGGCCCAGGTTCAGCACCGTGTCCATCATGCCCGGCATGGAGGCGCGGGCGCCCGAGCGCACCGAGACCAGCAGGGGGTTGGCGGCGTCGCCGAAGGTCTTGCCCACCACGCCCTCGACGTGGGCCAGGGCGGCCTTCACCTGATCGACCAGGTCGGCCGGATAGGTCTCTTCATTGGCGTAATACCAGGTGCAGACCTCGGTCGTGATGGTGAAGCCCGGCGGCACCGGCAGACCCAGCGAAGACATCTCGGCCAGGTTCGCCCCCTTGCCGCCGAGAAGGTTCTTCATCGAAGCGTCGCCGTCCGCGGACCCGCCGCCGAAGCCGTACACCCACTTGGTCATTTCGCAGTTCCTGAACCGTGGTCGTCGGCGGGAACTTCCGAGTCCCGCTTTACGGAGGCTTTCACTAGCGCGCTGCACCTGCGAAGGCGAGGCCGGGGGCGTAACAATCCGTGAGAAGATGTGTCGGAAGGCGAATTGACTTCAACCCCGCCTGTCCCGGATAGACAGGCCTAGAGGACGACCTCTCCCATCTTGGGCATGACGCCGGGACGACCCGGCACGCCATGCAAGGGAGACTGTCATGGCCTGGATTTTCCTTTTTCTCGCCGGCCTGCTCGAAGTCGTCTGGGCCTTCCTGATGAAGATGTCGGACGGCTTCTCCAGACCCTGGCCGACGATCGGGACCCTCGCCTTCATGATCGTCAGCTTCGGCCTGCTGTCGCTGGCGATGAAGAGCCTGCCGCTGGGCACGGCCTATGTGATCTGGACCGGGATCGGGGCGGTCGGCGCCTTCGTCGTCGGCATCGCCGTCCTGGGCGAGCCCGTCACGCCGATGCGCGTCATCGGCGCGGTGCTGATCGTCAGCGGCCTGATTGTGCTGAAGCTCGCTTCGAGCCAATGATCGGGGCGACAGCCTCGGAGCCTCGCCATGGAACTGATCATCGGGCCGCGCCTCTTCTCCACCTGGTCGCTGCGGCCGTGGCTGGTGCTGAGGCGCGCGGGCGCCGACTTCGAGACGCGCGAGGTCTGGTATCGCACCGAGGCGGAGAAGGCCGAGTTGCGCCGCCTCTCGCCCTCGGGCTTCGTGCCCCTGCTCAAGGTCGAGGGCGAGACCCTCTGGGACACCCTGGCCATCAGCGAATGGGCCGCCGAACGCTATCCCGAGGCGCACCTGTGGCCGATCGATGCGACCGCGCGCGCCCTCGCCCGCTCGGCGACGGCCGAAATGCACTCCGGCTTCCACGCCCTGCGCGAGCTGTGCGGCATGGGGCCGGGCCACCCCATGGCCGGGGACGCGCGGGCCCAGGCGCCCGCCGATCCGGGCCTGGACCGCGACCTGGCGCGTCTGGTCGCCCTGTGGCGGCAGATGCGCGCGCGTTTCGGCGCCGGCGGGCCGTGGCTGTTCGGCGACTGGTCGATCGCCGACGCCTTCTTCACCCCGGTGGCGGCGCGGGTGCGCCACTATCAGATTGACCTGGCCGCGCATGGCGACGACGGCGTCGGCGCGGCCTATGTCGCCGCCCTGCTGGACCAGCCGGATTTTCGCGAATGGGAGACGGCGGCGCTCTCGCCTAACGCCGGTTAACCGCGCTTGAGAACGGCGGTTTAAGATCGCCGGTTTACGGCTCAGCTTGTCCGGTGGAGGGACGAGAGGGGGCGAGGGGCCATGCGCACGATCAGCAGGAACACCGACTGGGCGCGTACGGCGCGCGCCTACGCCCTGGCGGCGCTCGTCCTGGCCCTGGTCTGGACCTCTCTGCTGTCGCTGGTGATCTAGACGCCTAGCGGGCGCCGGCCAGGACGGCCTCAGCCACCTGCAGCGGCGCCTGAACGGGCGGGACGTGGTCCAGTCGGATCGGCACGGCGCGCGCGCCCGAGGCCACGGCGTCCAGCGTCTTCAGCGGCCCGCCCATCATGCGCTGGTAGATCCAGTAGGCCGCCACGACCTTCTCCACGTATTCGCGCGCCTGGGGCACGTCGATGGTCTCGATCAGCAGCAGGGGATCGGCCTCGGGGCCCAGCTTGCGGATCGCCGCCAGCATCGGCCCCGGCCCGGCGTTGTAGGAGGCCACGGCCTTCAGCAGGTCGCCCTGGAAGGACTCGATCTCCAACAGGCGGTTCAGATAGTCCTGGCCCAGCTTCATGTTCACGGCCGGGTCCAGCAGGCGCTGCGGCGTGCGGACATAGCCCTGGTCGCCGGTCATGTGCGCGGCCGTGGTCGGCATCACCTGCATCAGCCCATAGGCGCCGGCGCTTGAACGGGCCGCGGCGTTGAAGTCCGTCTCCTTGCGCGCGATGGCGTAGACGAGGGCCTTCTCGATGGTGAAGCCGCCCTCGGGCTGAAGGTCGGGCATGGGATAGCGCAGGGCGTCGATGCGGACGGCGTCGGCCTGGGCCGCACGGCCCGCGGCCACCAGGCGATAGAGGCCCGCCCACATCTGCCGCGCGGCCTTGTCGCCGCCCGAGGCGCGCAGACCGGTGCGGGCCGCCTGCTCGGCGTCGCCGCGGCGGCCGACCTCGTACAGGGCCACGGTGCGACGGGCGTTCTCGTCCGACTGGATGAAGGCGTTCAGCTCGCGCGCGTCGACGCCGATCGGCTCGGGCGCGAAGGCGGCGCGCTGCAGCGTCGCCGTCTCATAGGAGCGCGGCCCCAGGTTCTCGATCGCCGGCTCCTCGCCCAGCTGGCGCAGGGCGATCTGGCCGTAGAAGGTGGCCGGCCAGCGCGCGGCCTGGCGCAGATATTCGACGACCCGTTCGTGGCGGCCCGACTGGCCCGCCGCCCGCGCCGCCCAGAAGGCGCCGCCGGAACGGACCCACGGGTCCTCGGCCGGGTCCTGGGCCACGTGTTCGAAGGCGCGGAAGGCGTCGGAGTGCTCGCCCAGTCGCCAGGCCGCCAGGCCCGCCGTCCACCAGTCGCCGATCTCCACGCCCTGGGCGTAGGCGCCGTTCAGGTCGTCGTTGTTCAGGGCGACGCGCGCGGCCTTGGCGGGGTCGTTGACGCCGCCGTCGCTGGGCGCGCTGGTCAGGGTGTCCCAGGTGCGGGCCAGCAAGCCGCCGGGGCGCTTGGGCTCGGCCGCGCCGTCGGGAATGCGGCGCATGGCCAGGGCGTAGACGCGCGGCGCCATGGGCAGGTCTGAATAGGTCTCCAGCCAGGCCGCCAGTTCGTCGAAGCCGGCCGTGTAGCTGGGGTGGAACAGGCGCTCGAACTCGACCTGGCCCAGCAGGACACGGTCCTTGGCCTGGCGCGCCGCCGTGCGGGCCAGCTCCAGATCGCCGCGCCGCAGGGCGTCGAAGGCGGTGGTGTAGCTGAGGCGGTCCTCGCTGCTCAGGGCCGTCGGCGCAGCCAGGACGGCGCCGCCGCCCGCGACGGCAGAGGGCCGGGCCGTGTCGTTATCGTCGGCGAAGGCGGCGGTCGCAGCTGTGGCGCAGAGCGCAAAGGCGAGCAGGGACGCGCGGCGCGTCCGGCGGAAAGGATACATACGCGGGGGCCCCCTTCATCGGCGCCGGACCCGTCTCGATTCGGGATTCTACAACGCTCTGCGGACTGGTCTCCAAGCCGAAAGGATGCCTGAATCAGGCCCCCGGCTCAACCGCTCCGGTCGCCAATCGTGCCGACAAATTCAAAATGTCCTGCCAAACCAATCCCTTGGCCTGCGGCTGGCGCAGCAGGAAGGCGGGATGCAGGGTGGCCATGGCGGGGACGGACAATCCGCCTTCGGACAGTCGCCAGTCGCGCCACTGGCCGCGCACGCGCATGATGCTCTCGTCGGTCTTCAGCACCGCCTTGGCCGAGGCAGCCCCGACCAGCAGCACGGCCCTGGGCTTCAGTAGGGCGAAGGCGCGCTCGACGAAGGGGGCGCAGATCGCCTGCTCCTGCGGCGTCGGCGGGCGGGCGCCCGGCGTCTTCCAGAAGACGGTGTTGGTGATGAAGGCCTCGTCCAGCAGGCCGCCAGCCGTCAGGATGCGGTCCAGAAGCTGGCCGGCCTGTCCGACGAAGGGCTGGCCGCGCGCGTCCTCCTCGGCGCCGGGGCCTTCGCCGATGACCATCAGCGCGCCTTGCGGGTTGCCGCGCGCGAAGACCGCCTGGCGCGCCCCCATGGCCCGCAGAGGGCAGCCCTCGAAGGCGGCGATGGCCTGGGCCAGGTCGTCCAGGCTGCGAACCTCGGCCGCGAGGCGTCGCGCCTCGGCGACAGCGTCATCGATGCTCGGGGCGCCGCCGGGCGCGCGGATCGGCGTGATCGTGGCCGTCGCCCTGGGCGTCGGGGCGACGAAGACGGTGCGGTCGACCGGGGCGTCCTCGAAACAGGCGTCCACGCCCGCGTCGCGCCAGAAGGCGAACAGGGCCTCGGCGGCAGCCATGTCGAGGGGGGTGGTGTTCATAAGGCCTAAGGCAATAAGCCTTGACCGCCCCCGCGTCACCTCCCGATAAGGCGGATAACCACGACGATATCAGGGACTACGGGGATCATGGCCGAACAAATGTTCGAGGGCGGCGCCAAAAACGCGTGGCAGGAAGCCGTCATCGACAATCTGCCGCCGCTGGAGGCCCTGGCGGGCGTCGAGCGCGAGGTCATGGAGTATGACGTCGTCATCGTCGGCGGCGGCCCCGCCGGCCTGTCCGCCGCCATCCGCCTGAAGCAGCGGGCCGAGAAGGACGGCAAGGAGATCTCCGTCGCCGTGCTGGAGAAGTCGGCCGAGATCGGCGGCCATGTCCTGTCGGGCGCGGTGATTGATCCCAGGGCGCTGAACGAGCTCTTCCCCGACTGGAAGGAACGCGGCGCGCCGCTGGAAACGCCGGTGACCAAGGACAAATTCCTGGTCCTGGGGCCGCAGGGGCAGGCGTCGCTGCCGATGTTCGCCATGCCGCCCTTCATGCACAATGACGGCTGCTACATCGCCTCGCTGGGCAACGTCGCCCGCTGGCTGGCCGAGCAGGCCGAGGCGCTGGGCGTCGAGGTCTATCCCGGCATGGCCGCCAGCCACGTCGTCTGGGAAGAAGAGACCGGCCGGGTGAAGGGCGTCGTCGCCGGCGTCTTCGGCATCGACCGCGAAGGCAAGCCGACCGGCGACTTCCAGCCCGGCATCGAGCTGCACGGCAAATACGTCTTCATCGCCGAGGGCGTGCGCGGGTCGCTGGCCAAGACCATCATGGCCCGCCACAACCTGTGCGACGGCGCCGAACCGCAGAAGTTCGGCATCGGCCTGAAGGAGCTGTGGCAGGTCCCGGCCGAGAAGCACCAGCCCGGTCTGGTCCAGCACACGACCGGCTGGCCGCTGGACGACAAGACGGGCGGCGGCTCGTTCCTGTACCACTTCGGCGACCGCTATGTGTCCGTCGGCTTCGTAGTGCACCTGAACTACAAGAACCCCTTCCTGTCGCCGTTCGACGAGTTCCAGCAGTTCAAGCACCACCCGGCCATCGCAGAGCATCTTGAGGGCGGCACGCGCGTCTCCTACGGCGCCCGCGCCATCACCGAGGGCGGCTTCCAGTCGGTGCCCAAGCTGGCCTTCCCCGGCGGCGCCCTGATCGGCTGCTCGGCGGGCTTCGTGAACGTGCCGCGCATCAAGGGCAGCCACAACGCTATGAAGACCGGCATGATGGCCGCCGACGCCGCCTATGACGCGGTCATGGCCGGCCGTGCGGGCGACGTGCTGGAGGCCTATGAGGCGGCCTATAAGGCGTCGTGGGTCTATAAGGAGCTGAAGGTCGTCCGCAACGCCAAGCCCCTGCTGTCCAAGCTGGGCACGATGATGGGCGGGGCGGTCGGCATGTTCGACCTGTGGGTCAACCACCTGACCGGCGGCTTCTCCTTCTTCGGCACGATGAAGCACGGCAAGACCGACGCCGCCTCGACCGAACCCGCCTCGCAGCACAAGCCGATCGCCTATCCCAAGCCGGACGGGAAGCTGTCGTTCGACAAGCTGTCGAGCGTCTTCATCTCCAACACCAACCACGCCGAGGACCAGCCCGCCCACCTGAAGCTGCTGGACCCGTCCGTGCCGATCAGCGTCAACCTGCCCAAATACGGCGAGCCCGCGCGGCTCTACTGCCCGGCCGGGGTGTACGAAGTCGTCTATGCGGACGAGGCGAACCGCGCCGATCCGCGCTTCGTCATCAACGCCCAGAACTGCGTCCACTGCAAAACCTGCGACATCAAGGACCCGTCGCAGAACATCGTCTGGACCACGCCCGAAGGCGGCGGCGGCCCCAACTACCCGAACATGTAAGCCAGAGCCCCTCTCCCTCCCCGTCCCGGGGAGGGTGGTCGCGCAGCGACCGGGTGGGGAGGGCCAGGCGAAGCATCCTCCCTCTCCCGTTGGGAGAGGGGATTTGCGTTCTCGAACTCTTGCGGGCGGCGGGGAAAGCGTGAAGGGTCCGGCCATGCGTTTCGTCCCTCGTCGCCCCGTCCTGCTCCTGGCCGCTTCCGCCCTTGCGATCTCGCTCGCGGCGCCCTCGCTCGCGCAGGAAGCGCCCGCCGAGGCTCCGGCCGAGGCCCAGGCCCCCGAGCCGAACGGCGATCCCCAGGTTCCGCCCATCGTCATCGAGGATGCGGAAGCTCCTGAGACGCCCGAGGTCGCGCCCATTCCCGCCGAATGGACGCCGATCCCGCTGGACGCGCGGGGCCGCAGCGCCTTCGGCCTGTATCTGGCCGGGCGCAACGCCCTGACCAGCGGAGAGAGCGCGGCGGGGGCCGATTATCTGGCCCGCGTCTATGCCCTGACGCCCGAACAGCCGCGCGTGCGCGAACAGGCCTTCACCGCCGCCCTGCTGGCCGGCGACTTGGACGAGGCGGGCCGCATCGCCCCGACCGATCCGGAGGTTTCGCCGGCCCTCCTCCAGGCCGGACGCCTGGTCGAGGCGGTGCAGACCTATGTGCGCGGCGACGCGCGGCGCGCCGACGCCCTGCTGACGACCGCGCCGGTGGGTGCGCCCCATGATCGTGCGGGCTTCTACGTCCAGGGCTGGATCGCCGCCGCCGCCAAGGACTGGGACCGCGCCCTGGCCCTGCCGCCCGCCGATTTCGACCCGGTCAGCGTCCTGGTGGCGCGCGGCAACCGCGCCCGCCTGCTGGAACAGCGCCGCCGCTATGACGAAGCCGACGCCGAATGGCGCGACCTGACCAGCCACGCCCTGGCCGGCGCCCTGTTCCGCCTGCCCTACGGCGAGTTCCTGGAGCGGCGCGGCCGCCGCGACGAGGCGCTGGTCCAGTATGACGCGGCCGTCACGGCCGGGACCGCCGACCGCCGCATCCGCGAGGGGCGCGAGCGCGTGCTCGCCAAGGCCCGCCCGCCCGCCCTGCCCTCCTTCCGCGCCAGCGCGGCCCAGGCCCTGCGCACGGCCGCCGACCAGATGATCGCCCAGCGCGCCTATGAGTTCGGCGCGGTCTATCTGCGCCTGGCGCAGAACCTGGACCCCAGCGACAACACCCAGCTGCTGATCGGCCAGACCCTGATCCAGGGCGGGATCGAACCGGCCGGGCGCGCCGCCCTGGCCCAGGTCAGCCCGCGCTCGCCCTCGGCCTACGCCGCGGCCCGCATCCAGACGGCGATCAGCCTGGGCAAGATCGACCGCGACGACGAGGCCCTGGCCGAACTGCGCCGCGCCGCCGCCGTCAGCCCCGACGAGGTCTCGATCGCCTATATGCTGGCCAGCCAGCTGATGCAGATGAAGCGCTACGAAGAAGCGCTGGCCCTGCTGGACGCCCCGCTGCTGAACACGGCGGATCAGGGCTTTGAAGTCCATTTCCTGCGCGGGGCGGCCTATGAAGCCCTGGATCGGGACAAGGAGGCCGAGGCGGAGCTGTGGACCGCCCTGCAGATGCAGCCCGACAATCCGACCCTGCTGAACTACCTCGGCTATCTGTGGGTCGACACCGGCACGCGGGTCGCGGAAGGCGCCGCCATGATCGCCCGCGCCCACGCCGCCGATCCGTCGGACGGCAACATCCAGGACTCCCTCGGCTGGGCCCAGTTCCGCCAGGGCCAGTACGATGCGGCGGTGGCCAACCTGGAAGGCGCCGTCGACAAGGAACCGGCCAACGCCGAGATCAACGACCACCTGGGCGACGCCTATTGGGCCGTCGGCCGCACGCGCGAAGCGGGCTTCCAGTGGAACCGCGTCCTGACCCTGGACGTCGACGCCCAGCGCAAGGCCGAGGTCGAGGCCAAGCTGCGTGACCGCCTGGGCCAGGACCCGACGGGGGACAAGGGGCTGGGGAACGCCGGCGGCGCGGTCGACTGATCATGACCGACGTCCTGACCGGCCTGGCCCCGGCCAAGATCAACCTGCTGCTGCATGTCGGGCCGGTGCGCGCCGACGGCTACCACCCCCTGGTCAGCCTGGCCGCCTTCGCCGACGTCGGCGACCGGGTGGCGGTGCGCCGCGCCGAGGCCCTGTCGCTGGCGGTCGAGGGGCCGTTCGCCGCCGGTCTGGACGGACAGGGGGACAATCTGATCCTCAAGGCCCTGCGCGCCCTGGGCGAGGCGGCCGGGATCGGCGATCCGCCCCTGGCCGTGACCCTGGACAAACGCCTGCCCATCGCGGCGGGGCTGGGCGGCGGCTCGGCCGACGCCGGAACAGCCCTGCGGCTGGCGGCGCGCCTGCTGGACCTCGACCTGACGGAGGCGGCGCTGGAGCGGCTGGCGCTGGCGGCCGGGGCCGACGGCCCCATGTGCCTGCGCGCCCGCCCGGCCTGGGCCTCGGGCGTGGGCGAAGTCCTGGAGGACGAGCCGCGCCTGCCGCCGCTGCACGCCGTCCTGCTGAACCCTGGCCTGCCGTCGCCGACGGGGGCCGTCTATCGCGCCTATGACGCCGCGCCGGACGGGGCGGCGGACCGGCCCGCGCCGCCCGCCGATTGGTCGGCGCCCGCCGTCATCGACTGGCTGTCGGCCCAGAGAAACGACCTTCAGGCGCCGGCCCTGACGCTGACGCCCGGCATCGACGAGGCGCTGGCGGCCATGCAGGCCGCGCCCGGCTGTCGGCTGACGCGGATGTCGGGTTCGGGGGCCACCGTCTTCGGCCTGTTCGACGACCGCGCGGCGGCGATCGAGGCCGTCTTCGCCCTCGACCGGCCCGGCTGGTGGACCCGTCCGGCGGTGCTGGGCGCGCCGGATGTCGAACCGCGTGCGGTTATTTAACTCGATTTACAGCCCCTGAAGGCCAGGCTGACGGCCATGACCCAGCTGACGACCGAACAGACCGCCGCCTTTGAACGCAGCCTGTCGCGCCTGTCGCCCGCCGACCGCACCCGCGTCGAGGCCCTCAAGGATCCGGCCGCCCGCGCCGCCGCAGAGGCGGCCCCGCACTGGGACTTCGGCCTGCCCGCCCGCACCGTGGACGCCCTGCTGGGCGCCGAGGCGAACGACGACCAGAGGCGCGGCCTGATCGCCGCCTGGGCGCTGGAGCTGCCCGACCGCATCGCCGCCGAGCGCCTGCCCCAGCCGGTGCTGGCGGGGTATCCGACCTATATCGACCGCCTGGCCGCCTATCTGGACAGCGGCGCCGCCTACGATCCTGACTTCTGGGCCAAGGATGTGCGCGTGGCCCTGGCCCTCAGCGTGCCGGGCAGCAACACCCAGATGCTGGACATGTCCTCGCCTGTCGGGCCGGGCCTGGTGGTGCGGCACATGCTGGGCGGGCGCGGCCCCGGCCCGCTGATCGCCTGGGTGCAGGCCGGCGGCTGGCGGTCCTGGCTGGAAACCCACACCGAGGCGCGCGATCTTTCGGACTTCAACGAGCCGGGCTGGGAGCGGAACTGGGCCGCCGCCGCCGCCCTGCTGCGCACCCGGCCCGACCTGGCGGGCGTCATCGGCTCCAGCTGGTTCTTCGATCCGCCGCTGGAGACCATCAGCCCGCGCCTGACCTATCTACGCACCACGCCGATGAACAACGGAGCCTTCATGGTCCATCAGGGCGGCGGCCACATCCATGACGAACGCGCCTCGGCTTCCTCGCCCACACGCCGCGCCATGATCGAGAAGGGCGAATACAGCGCCTGCTCCTGGCTGTTGTGCTGGCCGCGCAAGCCGTTGATCGCCTGGGCCGAGAGGCGGGGCCTGATCTAGGCGTCTTCTTTCCTCCCCATTGCTTGGGGAGGTGAAGCTCAGCCTTCGCTTATCCGCGCCCACGCCTCGCCCACCGGCAGGACCTCCAGCCCGGCCGCCTTAGCCAGGCGGATCAGCCGGTCCAGGTCCTCGGGCGTGCAGCCGTAGGGGGTGGGATGGCTCTCCACGTCGTGGCCATAGGCGATCAGCCAGCCCGGCGCCTCGGCCGCGCGAGCGACCAGAGCCTCCAGGTCGTAATGGGGCAGGCGGCGCGACTCCAGGCCGATGGCCTGGAGATTGGCCCGGTCGGCGCGTCCGGCGTTGACGCCGTCGCGCACTCCACGTCCCAGCAGGAAGCGCTCGTCGATCACCGCCTTGGCGCCCAGGGCCACGTCGCCGAAGGGCCAGGCGAAGGTGGTCATGACGTGGCCGTCCAGCCGCTCTTCGACCCAGGCGGCGTTCCTCGCCAGTTGCTCCGTCAGCTCGGCGGGGCTCAGACGCAGGGCGCTGACGTGGTCGAAGGTGTGGCAGCCGACCTCATGCCCGGCTGCATGCGCGGCCTGCAGGTGTTCGACCTCGAACTGGGCCTTGCCGAGGTTCTCGCCGCCGCACAGGCCGCCCGCGACGTAATAGGTCGCCCGGACCCCGTGCTCGGCCAGGATCGACCCCGCCTCGATCCAGGCGCTGGCCGGGAAATCGTCGAAGCTGAGGCTGAGAATACCGCGCGCCGGCGCCACGGTCGTCGGCCGCACGTTGAGGTAGCGGGCCGCCCGGCGGCGCATCTGGTCGATCCGTTGCTGCATCATGGCCGCCTTCTAGCCCGAGCCCGCTTGCGGAAGAATGAAGCCCGTCGCCTTGCTGGCGAAGCGTGGCGGCCCTATGGTCCGCGCCTCCCGAAATCGGACCGAAATGTCGACCGTGGCCGCTGCTGAACCTCTCTCGTTTCAGGACCTGATCCTGACCCTGCACCACTATTGGAGCGAGCAGGGCTGCGCCATCCTGCAGCCCTATGACATCGAGGTCGGCGCCGGCACCCTGCATCCCGCCACCGTGCTGCGGGCGCTGGGCAAGAAGCCGTGGAAGGCCGCCTACGTCCAGCCGTCGCGTCGTCCCGGCGACGGCCGCTACGGCGAGAACCCCAACCGGCTGCAGCACTATTATCAGTATCAGGTCATCCTGAAGCCGAACCCCGACAACCTGCAGGAACTGTATCTCAACAGCCTGCGCGCCATAGGCATCGACCCCAGCCTGCACGACATCCGCTTCGTCGAGGACGACTGGGAGAACCCCACCGTCGGCGCCTGGGGTCTGGGCTGGGAGGTCTGGTGCGACGGCATGGAGGTGACGCAGTTCACCTATTTCCAGGGCGTCGGCGGCATCGAGGTCGACGTCGTCTCGGGCGAGCTGACCTACGGGCTGGAGCGTCTGGCCATGTATGTTCAGGGCGTCGACAACGTCTATGACCTGAAGTTCAACAAGGAAGGCCTGACCTATGGCGAGGTCTTCCTCGAGAACGAGCGTCAGCAGTCGGAAGCCAACTTCCACGGCTATGACGTCGCCGCGCTGAAGCGCCGCTTTGAGGACATGGAGCGCGAGGCCGCCCACTTCCTGACCATGAAGGGGCCGCAGGGGCAGCCGCTGGTGCTGGCCGCCTATGACCAGGTGCTGAAGGCCTCGCACCTGTTCAACCTGATGGACGCCCGCGGCGCCATCGCCGTCGCCGAACGCCAGAGCTACATCGGCCGCATCCGCGACCTGTGCAAAGCCTGCGCCCTGGCCCAGGTCGAGCACGAAAGGGCGACGGCGTGATGTCCCAGCTTCTCCTCGAAATCTTCTCCGAAGAAATCCCCGCCCGCATGCAACAAGGCGCTGCGCGCGACCTTGAGCGCATGGCGTGCGACCGTCTGAAGGCCGCGGGCCTGACCTGGGACGCGCTGACGACCTACGCTGGGCCGCGCCGCCTGACGCTGGTGATCGACGGCCTGCCCGCCGCCACGCCCGATCGCAATGAAGAGCTGAAGGGGCCCAAGACCTCGGCGCCCGCGCAGGCGCTAGAAGGCTTCCTGCGCAAGACCGGCCTGACGCAGGACCAGCTGGTCGAGCGCGACGGCGTCTGGTTCGCGCAGATCAGCAGCAAGGGCCGCGCGACCACCGAAGTCGTGGCCGAGAGCGTCGACGACATCATCCGCCACTTCCCCTGGCCCAAGTCGATGCGCTGGGGCACGGGAACCCTGCGCTGGGTGCGGCCGATCAAGCGCATCCTGGCCCTGTTCGACGGGGCGGTGATTCCGTTCGAGGTGGACGGTATCCAATCGGGCGACGTGACCGAGGGCCACCGCTTCATGGGCGCGGGCCAGCCGTTCGCGGTCAAGGACTTCGCCGATTACCGCACCAAGCTGGAGCGCAACTTCGTCCTGCTGGACGCCGCCGACCGCAAGCTGCGCATCCTTGAGGGCGCCCGGGCCGTCTGCGCGGCCAAGGGTCTGGCTCTGGTCGATGACGACGGCCTGCTGGACGAGGTGTCGGGTCTGGCCGAATGGCCGACGCCGATCCTGGGCGACATGGACCCGCAGTTCCTGGCCCTGCCGCCGGAAGTGGTCCAACTGTCGATGAAGGTGCACCAGAAGTATTTCGCAGTGCGCGAACCGGGCAAGGACGGTCTCGCCCCGCACTTCGTCGTCGTGGCGAACGTCGAGGCGACCGACGGGGGGCAGGCTCTGGCGGCGGGCAACGCCAAGGTGCTGTCGGCGCGTCTGAGCGACGCCGAGTTCTTCTGGACCGAGGACCAGAAGGTCGGCTTCGACGCCTGGAACGCCAAGCTGAAGGACGTCACCTTCCACGCCAAGCTGGGCACCCTGGCCGAGCGGGTGGACCGCATCGCCGCCCTGGCGCGCGAGATCGCCCCGCTGGTCGGCGCCGACGCTGATCAGGCCGAACAGGCCGCACGCCTGTCCAAGGCTGATCTGGCCTCAGGCATGGTCGGCGAGTTCCCGGAACTGCAGGGGATCATGGGCGGCTACTACGCCCGTCTGGCCGGCCAGCCCGACGCCGTGGCCGACGCCATCCGCGACCACTACAAGCCGCAGGGACCGGGCGACACCGTCCCGACCGCCCCGGTCACGGTCGCCGTCGCCATGGCCGAAAAGCTGGACACCCTGGTCGGCTTCTTCGCCATCGACGAAAAGCCCACGGGGTCGAAGGATCCCTATGCGCTGCGCCGCGCCGCGCTGGGCGTGATCCGGCTGGTGCTGGAGAACGGGGTGCGTGTCGAGCTTTCGAATATCGTCATCCATGCAGGGCGACGACTAATGGCTCAGCAGTTGGCTGGCCGCGCCGACAAGCTTGAGGCTTTCTTGGAGCCGCTTCGTAAGAGCGGCGACTTGGCAGACAATGGGCTGTTGCAACAGCTTTCAAGCGTATCTCAAAAGACTGCCGGTGTGCTTGTCGTTGATAGCGTTGAGAAAACAACGCCTCAGGATTGGGAGCGTCGACGCTCCCTCGATTTTGGGTTGTTTGTAATGGACCGCCTGACCGTCCTCCTGCGCGACAAGGGCCAGCGACACGATCTCGTGGCGGCCGTCTTCGCGCTGGGCGACGACGATCTGGTGCGGATCGTGCGTCGGGTGGAGGCGCTGGCCGCCTTCCTGGCGACGGACGACGGGGCGAACCTGCTGGCGGGCTACAAGCGCGCCGCCCAACTGCTCAAGGCCGAGGAGAAGAAGGGGCCGCTGCCCGAGGGCGCCGTCGCCACCGGCCTGCCGAACCAGCCGGCGGAAGAGACCGCCCTGGCCTTCGCCGCCGCCGCCGCCGCCTCGGCCGTGGACGCGGCGCTGGAGGCCGAGGACTTCGCCGCCGCCATGACGGCCCTGGCCGCCCTGCGCGGCCCGGTGGACGCCTTCTTCACCGCCGTCATGGTCAACTCCGACGTGGCCGAAGAGCGCGAAAACCGCCTGAAGCTGCTGGGCCAGGTGCGCGGCGTCATGAACCGCGTCGCCGACTTCGGCCAGATCGCGGGCTGAGGCGCTCAAGCAGCCGAAGCACAAGAATGATCCTTCTCCCCTTGCGGGAGAAGGTGGACGGCGAAGCCGGACGGATGAGGGGTTGCGGGACGTCAGGTCTCGCACCCCTTTTTCATATGTCGAGAGACCCCTCATCCGGCCCTGGCGGGCCACCTTCTCCCGCAAGGGGAGAAGGAAGAAAAAGGCCCCTGCGCCGGAGCGGAGGGGCCTGATCCTGTTTACGCCTTCCGGGCGTCCAGCCAGCGGACGGCGTCGGCGTCGCGGGCCGACAGGTCGGGGTAGTCGGGGTCCGAGCCGACGTCCGGCACCCGGCGCCAGGAGCGGGCGCACTTGGGATGGTCGGCCAGCTTGACCTCGACGGTGACGGCCTCGCCGCCGACCACCAGTTCAGCGCCCGAGGTGCGGAACACCTCGGCGGCGTCCAGCCCCTCGAACGGCGCCAGCAGCTCGGCCGGGGCGGTGACAACCGGCCAGGCGTCCAGGGCGCCGCCGATGACCTTGTCGCGGCGCGCGGCTTCCAGGGCTTCGTTGACGACCTCCAGCACGGTTTCGACCTGGGCCCAGCGACGAGCTTCGGCATCATGCCGCCACGTATCAGGCGTGTCGGGGATGACGCGCGCGCAGTTGGTGCCGGCGTCGGGGAAGCGCGTGGTCCAGGCCTCGTCCATGGTGAAGGGCGTCAGCGGGGCCAGCCAGGCGGTCAGGCGGCTGAAGACCTCGTCCATCACCGTGCGCACGGCGCGGCGGCGGACGCTGTCGGGACGGTCGCAGTAGAGGCTGTCCTTGCGCACGTCGAAATACAGCGCCGACAGATCGCCCGAGCAGAACTCCAGCACCGGGCGCACCACGTCCTGGAAGCGGTAATCGCGGTAGGCCTCGCGCACCTGCTGATCCAGCTCCCACAGGCGGTGCAGGATGAACTGCTCCAGCGGCGGCATTTGGTCGTGGGGCAGGCGCTCGGCCTCGTCGAAGCCGTTCAGCGCGCCCAGCAGATAGCGGACGGTGTTGCGCAGCTTGCGATAGGCGTCGACCGTGGTCTGCAGGATCTGCTTGCCGATGCGCTGGTCGTCCGAATAGTCGACCAAGGCCACCCACAGGCGCAGGATGTCGGCGCCCGACTCCTTGATGATGGTCAGGGGGTCGGTCGTGTTGCCCCGCGACTTCGACATCTTCTCCCCGTTTTCATCAAGGGTGAAGCCGTGGGTCAGGACCGCCTTGAACGGGGCGCGGCCGCGCGTGCCGCAGCCTTCCAGCAGCGACGACTGGAACCAGCCGCGGTGCTGGTCCGAGCCTTCCAGATAGAGGTCGGCCGGCCAGTGCGACGGGCGGTCGCCCGTATAGCCGCTCTCGGCCGTGCGCGGGTCCAGGGTGAAGGCGTGGGTCGAGCCTGAGTCGAACCAGACGTCGAGGATGTCGGTGACCTTCTCGAACCGCTCGGGATCGTGCGCGCCCAGGAAGTCGGAATCGGGGGCCGAGAACCAGACGTCGGCGCCGCCCTCGGCCACGGCCTTGACGATGCGGGCGTCGACCTCGGGGTCATGCAGGGGCTGGCCCGTCTGCTTGTCGACGAACATGGCCAGGGGCGTGCCCCAGGCGCGCTGACGGCTGATCAGCCAGTCGGGACGGCCCTCGACCATCGAGCGGATGCGGTTCTTGCCCGCCGCCGGGTGGAAGGCGGTGGCGTCGATGGCGTTCAGGGCGCGGTTGCGCAGGGTGCCGTCGTCCTCGAGCCGCTCGTCCATGCGGATGAACCACTGCGGCGTGTTGCGGAAGATGATCGGCGCCTTGGAGCGCCAGGAGTGCGGATAGGAGTGCTCCATCCGGCCGCGCGCCAGCAGGTTGCCGGCCTCGATCAGCTTCTCCATCACCGCGCCGTTGGCGGGACCGAACTTGCCGGTCTTCTTGCCCTCGGTCTCCAGCACCTTGAGGCCCGCGAACAGCGGCACGTGCTCGTAATAGGCGCCGTCGGGATCGACCGTGTCCGGCACCTCGCGATGGCCGTGGGCCAGCCAGACGGCGTAGTCGTCCGCGCCGTGGCCCGGCGCGGTGTGGACGAAGCCGGTTCCTGCGTCGTCGGTGACGTGATCGCCCGCCAGCAGCGGCACGGAGAAGCCGTATCCGCTGTCCAGCGCCGCCAGCGGGTGGGCGCATTCCAGGCCCGACGGGTCGATGTCGTAAACCCGCGTCCAGGCGGCGATCTTGGCGGCCTTGAACACGTCCTCGGCCAGTTTGTCGGCGATGATGAAGCGGTCGCCCGGCTTGGCCCAGGGCTCGTAGTCCAGCCCTTCCTCCAGGGCCGTGACCTCATACAGGCCGTAGTTGATGTCCGGTCCGTAGGAAATCGCCCGGTTGGCGGGGATGGTCCAGGGCGTGGTGGTCCAGATCACCACCGACGGCGTGGCCGTGCGGAAGGCCAGCAGGTCGTCCGGATGGCTGTCGGTCGCCCCGACCACCGGGAACTTGACCCAGACCGTGGGCGAGACGTGGTCGTGATACTCGACCTCGGCGTCGGCCAGGGCGGTGCGCTCGACCGGCGACCACATGACGGGCTTGGAGCCGCGATACAGCTGGCCCGAGTTCTTGAACTTGTGGAACTCGGCGACGATGGCCGCCTCGGACGTGAAGTCCATGGTGGCGTAGCGGTTGGCGAAGTCGCCGGTGATCCCCAGGCGCAGGAACTGGTCGCGCTGCAGGTCGATGTATTTGCCGGCGTATTCGCGGCAGGCGGTGCGGAACTCTTCCTTCGAGACCTCGTCCTTGCGGCGGCCCTTGGCGCGGAACTGCTCCTCGATCTTCCACTCGATCGGCAGGCCGTGGCAGTCCCAGCCCGGCACGTAGTCGACGTCATAGCCCAGCAGGAAGCGCGAGCGGACCACGAAGTCCTTCAGCGTCTTGTTCAGGGCGTGGCCGATGTGGATGTCGCCGTTGGCGTAGGGCGGTCCGTCGTGCAGCACATAGAGCGGCGCCTTCTGGGCCTGACGCAGGCTGCGCAGATGACCGTACAGGTCGCCCCACTGCTCCAGGATCTCAGGCTCCTTCTTGGGCAGGCCGCCGCGCATGGGGAAAGGCGTCTCGGGCAGGAAGACGGTGTCGCGATAGTCGCGGCCGGAAGGGGTCTGGGTGTCGGCGTCGGCCATGGGATGTCTTTTCATCTTTGCGCGCGCGGCCGCTCGGAAACGGCGTCGGGCGTCAGTCTAGCGTGAAGGCGCCGGACGGCCCATGCCCTGATCGCCTCAGGAGGCTTCGTCTCGGCGAAATGTTTCGAAAAATCCCGACGTGCGCGGGGCCAGGCCCTGCGGCGCTACGCCGGGCGGCTAATCGAAATCGGACGGATCACGCGAACGGTCATGGTTGAAATGCTCTAGCAGAGACGCCCGCCCGCGCGCCATCCCCGGATCGCGCAAAGCTTGTCAGCCGCCCCGGCGCGCCGGATAGTCCTCGGGAGCGGCGGGAGGAATTGCGATGCGCAAGCTGATGACGGCGAAGACCACGGCCATGGCGGTGCTCGCCCTGCTGGCGGCCTGCTCCCAGGCCGGAGAAGCCGCCGACGCGCCCGAGCCGCCCGCCCCCGCCAAGGTCGGCCGCGACGCCGCCTATGAGGCCGCCGCCGGCGAACCCGAGGGCTTCGTGCGCGCGCTCTACGGCGTCTACGCCGCGACGGGCCAGGCCTCGCCCGCCCCCGGCCGCGATCCCCTGCTGGGCCGCACCCTGAACGCCATGGTCGGCGCCGACCACAACCAGGCTTTGGGCAAGGGGCGACGCCCCTATCTGCGCAAGGACTTCATCTGCGACTGCACGGGCGGCCAGGTCGTCCTGACCTCGGTGCAAACCGCCCAGGCCGACAAGAACAACGCCGAGGCCGCGGTCGTCTTCACCGTCGACGGCCAGGAGAAGCGCCAGACCCTGAAGCTGGTCCGCGAGGGGATGAGCTGGAAGGTGGCCGACGTCCTCGTCCCCGGCCAGGCCCCGCTGACGGAGCGGCTGCTCAAGGTGATCGAGTAGAAGCCCCTCTCCCGCGGGGAGAGGGTTTAGGAGAGCACGGCCCTCGCCGCCGCGGCGTCGGCTTCGATCTGGACCTTGAGGGCGTCCAGGCCGTCGAACTTCATCTCGCCGCGCAGGAAGGCGACCAGTTCCGTCTCCAGCGTCTGGCCGTAGAGGCTCTCGTCGAAGTCCAGCAGCCAGACTTCCAGCAGGGGCTCTTCGATCTCGAACATGGGGCGGACGCCCAGGTTGGCGACGCCCTTGATCACCCGCCCGTCCGGCAGACGGGTGCGGGTCGCATAGACCCCATAGGCCGGGCGCATATAGTCGCCCATGGCGATGTTGGCGGTCGGCACGCCGATGGTGCGGCCGCGCTTGTCGCCGTGGATCACCTCGCCCTGGATGGCGAAGGGGCGGCCCAGGATGGCGGCGGCGCGGTCCATGTCGCCGGCCTTCAGGGCCTCGCGCACGGCGCTGGACGACAGCTTCAGGCCCGAGGCGTCGTCGACGCGGTCGGTGACCGAGACAGTGAAGCCCAGGGTCTCGCCATAGGCCCGCAGCGCCTCGGGCGAGCCGGAACGGCCCTTGCCGAAGGTGAAGTCGAAACCGACGGCGGCGTGGGCGATGCCGAGGCCTTCGGACAGAACGCGGCGGGCGAACTCCTCGTCCGACATGGCCGCCATCTCGCGGTCGAACGGGATCAGATAGAGGCGGTCGACGCCCAGCGGCGCCAGGGCGCGGGCCATCTGGTCCGGCGTCATCAGACGAAAGGGCGCGGCCTCGGGCTGGAAGAGGCGACGCGGGTGGGGATCGAAGCTGATCACGCCCAGGGGCGCGCCCAGGCGCCGGGCCGCCTCGCGCGCCGAGGCGATGACCGCCTGGTGGCCGCGATGCACGCCGTCGAAGGCGCCGACGGCGACGGCCGCGCCCTTCTGGGCCTCCGCCAGACCGCGCCAGCCGCGAATGACCTCAACCACCGAAGGCGGCCTCAGCGGGCCGAGGGCTTGCGCCGGCGCGGCACACGCACGACGGCCACGCCGTCCATGATCAGCTTGTCCTCGACGAAGCCTTCGCACTTCAGCTGGGCGCGAGCGCCTTCCTGGTCCAGCTCGATGACGGTGATCTGGATCCGCACCAGGTCGCCGATCCGCACCGGGAAGTGGAAGGCCAGGGTCTGGGAGATGTAGATCGAGCCGGCGCCGGGCAGGATGGTGCCCACCACGGCCGAGCCGAAGGCCGCGCTCAGCAGGCCGTGGGCGATTCGGCCGCGATAGGCCGTCTTGGCGGCGAAGGCTTCGTCCAGGTGCACCGGATTGAAGTCGTCGGACGCCTCGGCGAAGAGGCGAATTCGCTCTTCGGTGACGTGAACCGTCTTCTCGGCGGCCATGCCGACATGCAGTTCGTCAAGGATATAGCCGCCCGAGGGGTGCGCTTGGACCAGATCAACCATGTGCGGCCTTTACGGCAGCTGTGACGAAATGGCGAGCCTTCACCACGTGAGTTCCAGCGCGGCGTAGCGGGCGAAGGTCGTCTCGGCGCGGAGCAATTCCCCCGCGCGAGCGGGATCCAGGGTCCCGTCGGCCGCCTTGGCCGCGTCGCCATGAATCCCTTGGGCGATGAAGAGGCAGTCCAGCGCCTGCTCGGCGGCGCCCAGGACGTCCGTCACCACCCCGTCGCCTATGCACAGCACGCGCGAGCGGTCGGCCGGGCGGCCCAGCAGCGCCTCCGCCTCCTTCAGCGCCAGGGCGTAGATGGGGCCGAACGGCTTGCCGGCCATGATCACCCGCCCACCCATGGACTCATAGAGGTCGGCGATGGCGCCGCCGCAGTAGATGATCGCATCGCCGCGCTGCACCACCCGGTCGGGGTTGGCGCAGATCAGCTCCAGCCCGCGCTCGACGGCGGGAACCAGCCGCTCGCGATAGTCCTCGGGCGTCTCGGTGGTGTCGTCATAAGGCCCGGTGACGGAGATGAAGGCGGCGTCGTTCGCGTCATGGGCGCTGGTCAGGTCCAGCCCTTCATAGAGGACGAAGTCCCGGTCGGGCCCGATGATCCAGGCCGGGCCCGGCGCGCGGCGCGCCAGTTCGACGCGCGTGGCGTCGCCGGAGGTGACGAAGGCCTTCCAGGCGCTGCGCGGCACGCCCAGGCCGTCCAGCTGCGCCACGACGTCCGAAGACGGACGCGGCGAGTTGGAGATCAGGACGACATGGCCGCCCTTCTCATTGAAGCGGGTCAGGGCCTCGCAGGCGGCCGCCCAGCTTTCGCGGCCGTTGTGGATCACGCCCCAGACGTCGCAGAGCAGGATGTCGTAATCGTCGGCGACGGCGGACAGGCGGGGCAAGGGATGCGGCAGGGTCATGCGCCGCTTATAGCGGCCGAAACGGCGGGGGAAAGGCCGGCGCCGCCCGCCGCGTCCGTGCGCTTTTCCCTCTTCGCCGCCGGGGCGCTTCCTGCTAACCGGCTGGACATGAAGATTTCCCGTCTCGCGCTCGGCGCCTACGGCGTCGCCCTGGCCGTCATCATCCTGGACCAGTTGACCAAGGCCTGGGTGCTGGGGGCCATCGACGCCGCCCATGTCTCGCACATTCCCGACGGCTACCGCATCGCCGAGGTCGCCCCGCCGGTCTTCAACCTGACCTATGTGCTGAACACGGGCGTCAGCTTCGGCCTATTCGGCGGCGGCGCCGGACGCTGGATCCTGAGCGCCTTCTCCATCCTGGTGGCGGGCCTGCTGGGCTGGTGGGCGACGCGGGCGGACCGGCGGCTGCTGGTCGCCGCCATCGGCCTGGTCATGGGCGGGGCGATCGGCAACGTCGTCGACCGAATCCGCTTCGGCGGGGTGGTCGACTTCCTCGACTTCTCAGGCACCGGCCTGTTCCCGTGGATCTTCAACGTGGCCGACAGCGGCATCACCGTCGGGGTGATTCTGCTGATCCTCGACAGCTTCCTGTCGGAACGCCGGTCCCCGGTTGGCGCGGCCCACGAAAAGTCGTAATCAAACCCTCTTAACTATCGACCCGAGCCTGCGCCCAAGCGGCGCGCCTCCCGGAGCCGAACGACCCATGCGTATCCGTCCCGTCCTGACCGTGACCCTGGCCGCCGGCGCGGCGCTCGGCCTGACCGCCTGCTCCGGCATGAAGCAGAGCATCGGCCTGGCCAAGGTCGTGCCGGACGAATTCGTCACCGTGGCCAGCGCCCCCCTGGTGGTGCCGCCCGAATACGGCCTGACCCCGCCCGCGCCGGGTCAGCCCCGCCCGCAGGAGCTGGCCCCCGAAAGCGCCGCGCGCCAGATTCTTCTGGGCCAGCGCCAAGCCGTGACCCGCACCCCGGGCGAGCAGGTGCTGGCCGCCGAGGCGGGCGCCGACCGCGCCGATCCCCTGGCCCGCTATGTCGTCGACGACGAGTTCGGCAACATCGCCCACAAGGAAGAGAGCTGGGCCAACCGCATCCTGTTCTGGCGCAAGAACGACGCGGCCAGCCAGGCCGCGACCGTCACCCAGACGGCCGAAGGCGCCAAGACCATCGACGCCGCCAGCGAGCAGGCCCGCCTGCAGGCCCTGACCGGCGGCCGCGAAGGCATCACCATCGCCCCGCGCCGCGACAGCCGCTTCAAGCTGCCGGGCCTGTAAGGGGCGCGCGTTTTCCAGATTCAAGGGCGCGTTCGCTTCGGTGGACGCGCCCTTTCCAATTGGGCGAAGACGCCGCTGGCTTCTCCTCCCTACGAAGTGGGGAGGTGGATCGGCGGCGAAGCCGGCGAGACGGAGGGGCCTCTTGGCTCCGCCGAAGCAGCCCCTCCACCGCTACGCGGTCCCCCTCCCCACAACGTGGGGAGGAAAGCGGAGCCTCTACTACGTCGTCAGCGCGCGCGGCAGCTTGAAGGTCACCGTCTCGCGGGCGCCGTCGTCCTCGGTCACGGTCAGGTCGAAGCGGGTCCGCAGGGCCTCGATCACCCCCTGCACCAGCGGCTCGGGCGCCGAGGCGCCGGCGGTCAGGCCCAGCGTCTCCACCCCGTCGAACCAGGCCCAGTCCAGGTCGCCCGCGTCATCGACCAGGCGCGCGTCTCCGGCCCCCGCCTTCAGCGCCACATCCACCAAACGCGCCGAGTTGGACGAGTTCCTGGACCCCACCACCAGCACCAGGCCGCAGTCCTGGCCCAGGCGCTTGACCGCCTCCTGCCGGTTGGTGGTGGCGTAGCAGATGTCTTCCTTGTGCGGGTCGGGCAGTTCGGGGAAGCGCCGCTTCAGCGCCGCCAGGATCTCGGCCGTGTCGTCCACCGACAGCGTGGTCTGAGTGGCGTAGGCCAGGGGCCGATCGCCGGGGCGCTGGAAGCGCTCCGCATCCTCGACCGTCTCGACCAGGCTGATGGCCCCGGCGGGCAATTGGCCCATGGTGCCGACCACTTCGGGGTGGCCCGCATGGCCGATCAGGATGACGTGGCGGCCCGCGGCGAAATTGCGCTCGGCCTCGACGTGGACCTTGGACACCAAAGGACAGGTGGCGTCCAGGAACAGCATCTCGCGCGAGCGCGCCGTCGCAGGCACCGACTTGGGCACGCCATGAGCCGAGAAGACGACCGGCCGGTCGTCCGGGCATTCGTCCAGTTCCTTGACGAAGACGGCGCCCAGGCCCTTGAGCCGGTCGACCACGTGGCGGTTGTGGACGATCTCGTGGCGCACATAGACGGGGGCGCCGTATTTCTCGATCGCGCGCTCCACGATCTGGATGGCCCGGTCCACCCCGGCGCAGAAGCCGCGCGGCGTCGCCATGCGGACGGACAGGGGGCGACGTTGAAACTGGGCGGGCGAGACGGGCGCGTTCATGGCCGCGAACTTAGGGCTTCGCGCGCCGGATCGCCACCTAGAGTCAGCACGCCGTTTGCCGCGCCTCGCTTTAGCCGCTATCACCACCCAGCGTGGCCCGTTCGGGCGTCCGATCGGCCCGCCTTCATCGACTGCCGGAAAGCTCCTGATGCGTCGCGTCCTGACCGCCCTCGCCGCCCTTTCTCTCGCGGCCGCGCTGATCCCCCACGCCGCCGAGGCCCAGAGCGGGCGCCAGCAGGGCGGCGGCGGCAAGAAGGCCGAGCAGGCGCCGTCGCGCCCGATGCGGATCGCGCCGCTGAATCGCCGCGCCAACGCGGGCCCCTGCCCCTATGTGAAGATTCTCTACGACGCGGCCCGCTACGTCGAAATGTCGGACTATGAGCGGCCCACCACCAACAGCGTCGGCTTCACCGGCGAGATCGAGGGCGTCAGCGCCGACTGCGCCTATCGCGAGGCCGACCCGATCCGCCTGGACGTGAACCTGCTGTTCAGCCTGGGCAAGGGCCCCCAGGCCCAGGGCGACGCCCGCACCTATCGCTACTGGATCGCGGTGACCGAGCGGAATTCCGCCGTCCTGGCCAAGGAGTATTTCGACCTGCCGGTGACCTTCAACGGCGCCGACCGCACCCAGGCCGAAGCCAGCCAGACCATCGTCATCCCGCGCGCCGACGCCACCACCAGCGGCGGCAATTTCGAAGTCCTGATCGGCTTCGACGTCACGCCCCAGATGGCCGAGTTCAACCGATCGGGCAGCCGATTCCGCCCGACCGCAGGCCAGCAGACCAACTAAGACATGACCGACCTCAAGACTTCTCTCAGCGAAGCGGTCGGAGCCGCCTTCGCCGCCGAAGGCGTGGACAAGGCCCTGGCCCGCGTCACCGCCTCCGACCGTCCCGACCTGGCCGACTTCCAGTCGAACGGCGCCCTGGCCGCCGCCAAGGCGCTGAAGGCCAATCCGCGCGAACTGGCCGCCAAGGTGGCCGAGCGCCTGGCCGCCGATCCGCGCCTGTCCTCGGTCGAGGTCGCCGGTCCCGGCTTCATCAACATGAAGCTGTCGAACGCGGCCCTGGCCCAGCGCGCGGCCGAGGTCGCGGCGGATGAAGAGCTGGCCGGCGCCTCGCGCGTCGAACCGCGCAAGGTGGTCATCGACTACGGCGGTCCGAACGTGGCCAAGCCCATGCACGTCGGCCACCTGCGCAGCGCCATCATCGGCGAGAGCCTGAAGCGGCTCTTCCGCCTACGCGGCGATGAAGTCGTCGGCGACGCCCACTTCGGCGACTGGGGCTTCCAGATGGGCCTGCTGATCACCGCCTGCGGCGACGAAGGCCTGGCCGACGCCTTCATGGCCGAGGGCGACGGCCCCTTCCCGGCCGAGACGCCGGTGACGCTGGCGGACCTGGACCGCCTGTATCCGCTGGCGGCGGGCAAGGCCAAGGAAGACCCCGCCTTCCGCGACCGCGCCCGAAAGGCGACCGCCGAACTGCAGGGCGGCCGCCCCGGCTATCGCGCCCTTTGGCAACACTTCGTCGCCGTCAGCCGCGAGGCGCTGAAGCGCGAATATGACGACCTGTCGGTCGACTTCGACCTGTGGAATGGCGAGAGCGACGCCGATCCCCTGATGGACGAGATGATCGCCGACCTGAAGGCCAAGGGTCTGCTGGTCGAGGACGACGGCGCCCAGGTGGTCCACGTCGCCCGCGAGGGCGAGACCCGCAAGAAGAAGCTGGCCGACGGCTCGGTGATCGAGGCGCCGTCGCCCCCGCCCCTGCTGGTCATCAGCTCGGAAGGCTCGGCCATGTATGGCACGACCGACCTGGCCACCATTCTAGACCGCAAGAAGTCGATCGGGCCGGACCTGATCCTCTACGTTGTCGACGAGCGTCAGGCCGAGCATTTCGAACAGGTCTTCCGCGCCGCCTATCTGGCCGGCTATGCGCCTGAGAAGTCGCTGGAACACCTCGGCTTCGGCACCATGAACGGCGCCGACGGCAAGCCGTTCAAGACGCGCGCGGGCGGCGTGCTGAAGCTGCGCGACCTGATCGATCAGGCGACGGAAAAGGCGCGCGAGCGTCTGCACGAGGCCAAGCTGGGCGACGACCTGCCTGCCGAAGAGTTCGAAGACATCGCCCACAAGGTGGCGGTCGCCGCGCTGAAATTCTCGGACCTGTCGAACAACCGCACGACCTCTTACGTCTTCGACCTCGACCGCTTCATGAGCTTCGAGGGCAAGACCGGCCCCTATCTGCTGTACCAGGCCGTGCGGGTGAAATCCCTGCTGCGCAAGGCGGCGGAACAGGGCGTGGCCCTGGCTCCCATCGTCATCGAGGAAGCCGCCGAACGCGACCTGGCGCTGACGCTGGACGCCTTCGACGCGGCCACGGCGGACGCCTATGACAAGCGCTCGCCCAATCTGATCGCCGAACACGCCTATCGACTGGCGCAGAGCTTCTCGAAATTCTACGCCGCCTGCCCGATCCTGGTCGCGCCGGATGCGGCGACCCAGGGCTCGCGCCTGGCCCTGGCCGCCGCGGCCCTGCACCAGTTGGAGACGGCGCTTCGCCTGCTGGGCATCGAGACGCCCGAGCGGATGTGACCGCCCGCCCTCAGGCGAGGGCGAGCATCAGATAGGTCGTCAGATTGGCCCCGGCGTGCAGGCCGTAGCCCGGCAGGATGGAGCCGCCCCCGCGCCGCTCGTTCAGCCAGCCTGCGGCCAGGGCCATCAGGAAGGCGAAGCCGATCATGGCCGCGCCGATCAGGCCGCCTCCCTGCGGCAGCAGCAGCACCGGCAGGTGGACGGCCGCGAACAGGGCGGCCTGCAGCCCATTGCCAACCGTGAAGCCGGTCCAGGCGTAGAGCCGCCGGGCGATCAGGCCCCGGAACAGCAGCTCCTCGGCCAGGGCCGTCTTGACCAGGGCGGCCACGGCCAGGGCGGCCAGGCCGACGGCGTCGGGCCGCCCCTCGCCGACCACGGCGTTGATCACCGTCTCCGGCCCCGAGGCCAGGGCCGCCAGTCCCGGCGTCTGCAGCAGCAGGGCCGCGCTCGCCGCGCCCGCCGCCGCCGCGATCAGCACCAGTCCCGCCGGCGCGGCCTTCAGCCCCAGCCAGGCCCGCAGCCTCCAGCGCCGACGCCCGAAGATCGCCCAGGCGATCAGACACAGCAGCGCGACCGCGCCCAGTTGCAGCGCTGCGCTCGCGACGCTCTCGATCAGAACAGCCAGAGCCCCCTCCCTCGTCTGAAAGACCGACGCTAGCCCGCCCATGCCGGGGTGGAGAGTTAAATTTTGTTCGGGATCGCCGGGCGCTCGGTGGACAGCCTTGGGTGCGACGGGTCTAAGTCACCGCAAGGAGTTTGCCATGTCCGACCTCGACGCCTTCATCGCCGGCCTGCCCAAGGCCGAACTGCACCTGCACATCGAAGGCAGCCTCGAGCCCGAGCTGATGTTCGAGCTGGCGCAGAGGAACGGCGTCGCCATTCCTTACGACAGCGTCGAGGCCGTGCGCGCGGCCTATGACTTCTCGAACCTGCAGGACTTCCTCGACATCTATTACGCGGGCGCGGCCGTGCTGCTGACCCGTCAGGACTTCGAGGATTTGGCCTTCGCCTATTTCCAGCGCGCCGCCGCCGACAACGTCCGCCACGCCGAGATCTTCTTCGATCCCCAGACCCACACCGACCGGGGCGTGCCCTTCGGCGTGGTGGTCGAGGGTCTGATCGCCGGGATGGAGCGGGCCAAAGCCGAGCTGGGCGTCACCAGCGGCCTGATCCTCAGCTTCCTGCGACACCTGTCGGAAGACGAAGCCTTCGCCACCCTGGAGGCCGCCAAGCCCTGGCTGCACCACTTCATCGGCGTCGGATTGGATTCCTCCGAGGTCGGCCACCCGCCGTCGAAGTTCCAGCGCGTCTTCGCCGCCGCCCGCGAGTTAGGGCTTAAGCTGTGCGCCCACGCCGGCGAGGAAGGCCCGCCCGAATACGTCCGCGAGGCGCTGGACCTGCTGCACATCGACCGGATGGACCACGGCAACCGCTCGATGGAGGATGAGGCCCTGATCGAGCGCCTGGCCGCCGAGCAGATGACGCTGACGGTCTGCCCCCTGTCGAACCTGAAGCTGTGCGTGGTCAAGGACCTGAAGGACCACCCGGTCCCCGAGATGCTGCGCCGCGGCCTGCACGTCACCCTGAACTCGGACGACCCGTCCTATTTCGGCGGCTATGTGAACGCCAACTACATCGAACTGGCCAAAGCCGTGGGCCTGACGCGGGAACAGGTGGTGCAGTTGGCGAAGAACAGCTTCGACGGCAGCTTCCTCAGCGACGCCGACAAGGCCGCCAGGATCGCCGAGGTCGAGGCCTACGCGGCGGGCTACTGATGCATCCCGCAACGGCCACAGTGATGCTTCTCGGTTTCGTCAGCTTCGGCGCCGGGTGGTTCGCCTCGGCCTTGGCCGACCTCGCCGCAGACGCCCTACGCCGCAACGGTGATGCGCCGCCGACGACGCCCGCCTTCTATCTTTTCTCTCGAAATCCGGCGGCGCTTGGCATCCGTCCATCATTTCGTCGGCTCTACTCAAACCTGCACCGTGATTACGACAACAGGTTCATCACCGGATGCGTCTATATCGCCCGGTGTGCTTTTCCTCTCGCGGCGATCCTCCTTCCGATCGGATTCCTCGCGGCGTTTTTACAAAGCTGAGGCGCTTCTCCGGCGTCGTCATCCCGGACGAGCCGCAGGCTTGATCCGGGACCGCCGGAAGCGCAACCGTTGGAATGTCGAGGCCTTGGCGGTCCCAGCTCTGCGCCTCGCGACGCGAGACTTGGCCGGGATGACGCTTGGGGAGCGTGAGCGCTCAGGCCGCCGCGATCTCATCGACCTCGTTGGCCGAGCCCAGGACGACCGGCACCCGCTGGTGCAGTTCGGTCGGGGTCACGTCCAGAATGGCCTGTTTGCCGTCGGTGGTGGACTTGCCGCCCGCCTGTTCGACCAGGAAGGACATGGGGTTGCCCTCGTACATCAGACGCAGCTTGCCCGGCTTGTTCGGCTCGCGCTTGTCCCAGGGATAGAGGAAGACGCCGCCGCGCATCAGGATGCGGTGCACGTCGGCCACCATGGCGGCGACCCAGCGCATGTTGAAGTTCTTGCCCCTCGGGCCGTCCGCGCCCTGCAGGCAGCCGTCGATGTAGCGCTGGACGCTCTCGGCCCAGTGGCGCTGGTTCGACATGTTGATGGCGAACTCTTTGGTATCGGCCGGGATGCGGATGTCCTCATGCGTCATCAGCCAGCAGCCGTCGGGCGACAGGGTGAAGCCCGCCACGCCCCGGCCCGTGGTCAGCACCAGCATGGTCTGGCCGCCGTAGAGGCAATAGAGGGCCGCGACCTGACGGCGGCCGGATTGCAGGAAGTCGGCCTCGGTCGGCGCGGCCGACGGCGCCTTCAGCACCGAGACGATGGTGCCGACGGGGGCGTTGATGTCGATGTTGGACGAGCCGTCCAGCGGGTCGAACAGGACCAGATACTCGCCCGCGGGATTGGTCGCCGGATGGACCGTGTCCATTTCCTCGGACGCCACCCCGGCCACGACCGGGCAGGCCATCAGGGCGTCGGTCAGGATGTCGTTGGCGATGACGTCGAGCTTCTTCTGCTCCTCGTCCTGGACGTTGACGGCGCCGGACGCGCCGAGCGCGCCGACCAGGGCCCCGCCCGCGACCACGGCCTTGATGTCCACGCAGGCGGCGGCGGCCACGGTCAGCGTCTGCGTCAGCCCCTGCGGCAGATCGAGCGCGGCGAGATGGGCGGCGAGGTCGGTGCGGGCGGTCATGGCGTCCTACAAATCCTGGGGGCGAAGCGCGGTTCCGCCTCTCATGGCCGTTCGGATCGCCCGCGGCAAGCCCGGCGCCGCTTGACTTCGCGCCGGAGTCGGGGCCTTACGTCGAACGCTCTCGCGGGAGAGACCGGGGTCGTTCGCGGCGCCCGGAGCCGAAGGCGCAACCGCCCCGGAAACGCTCAGGCAAAAGGACCGCGAAAGCGCACGGACGCTGGAAAGTCGCCGACGGATCGGAGGGTCCGGGAAGCGCGCCGACGGAGCAAGGCCGGCCTCTTTCGGGGACGGTCGGAATCTCTCAGGCTTCGAGACAGCGGGGGCGCAACGACGGCGGAGCTATCGCCGCAACTCGCGACCCGGAGGCGACGCCATGAGCGATCAGGCCCTTAAGACTACCCCCCTCAACGCCGCGCACCGCGCGCTGGGCGCCCGCATGGTCGGCTTCGGCGGCTACGACATGCCGGTCCAGTATGAAGGCGTGCTGGCCGAGCACCGCTGGACCCGCGAACACGCCGGCCTGTTCGACGTCTCCCACATGGGCCAGGCCCGCATCACCGGCGCCGACGCCATCGCCCAGTTCGAGCGTTTCGTGCCGGGCGACTATGCGATCGTGAAGCCGGGCAAGCAGAAATATTCGGTGCTGCTGAACGACCAGGGCGGCATCATGGACGACCTGATGGCGGGCAAGCCGTTCGAGGACGGCCTCTACGTCGTCGTCAACGCCGGCAACAAGGACGCCGACTTCGCCTTCCTGAACGCCAACCTGTCGGGCGACGCCAAGCTGGAGGTGCTGGACCGCGCCCTGCTGGCCATCCAGGGGCCGGAAGCCGCCGAGGTCATGGCCAAGCACGCGCCGGCCCTGGGCGACATGGGCTTCATGGACTGCCAGACCGTGACCCTGTTCGGCGAGGAGTGCATCGTCTCGCGCTCGGGCTACACCGGCGAGGACGGCTACGAGATTTCGCTTCCGGCCGCCGCCGCCGAGCGGGTGTGGCCCCTGCTGCTGTCGGACGCCCGCGTGAAGCCGATCGGCCTGGGTGCGCGCGATTCCCTGCGCCTCGAAGCCGGCCTGCCGCTGCACGGCCATGACGTCGACGTCGGGACCACCCCGGTCGAGGCCGGCCTGACCTTCGCCCTGTCCAAGTCGCGCAAGGAGCGCGCCGACTTCGCCGGCGCCGAGACCATCCTCAAGCAGCTGGCCGACGGCCCGGCCCGCGTCCGCGTCGGCCTGCACGTCAAGGAAGGCGCCCCGGCCCGCGAAGGCGCCGAGATCGCCGACATGGACGGCGCCGTGATCGGCAAGATCACCTCGGGCGGCCCCTCGCCGACGCTGGGGCACAACATCGCCATGGGCTACGTCCCGCCCGCCTTCGCGGAACTGGGCACGGCGCTGAAGGTTCTGGTGCGCGGTCGCCCGGCCGCCGCCGAAGTCGTCGCTACCCCCTTCGTGGCGACCCGCTATTATCGGAAGCCGAAGGCCTAAGGCCCTCCCCCCTTCCGTCATCCTCGGCACAAGGCCGAGGAAGACGCCTTGAAACAAAGCCTGGACCACAGGCTCTATGAGGAAGACCAGAATGAAGTTCACCAAGGATCACGAGTGGGTTCGCCTGGACGGCGACGTCGCCACCGTCGGCATCTCCAAACACGCGGCTGACGCCCTGGGCGACGTGGTGTTCGTCGAGACGCCGGAAGCCGGCAAGACCGTCTCGGTCGGCGACAGCTTCGCCGTCGTGGAGTCGGTCAAGGCCGCCTCGGACGTCTACGCCCCCATCGCCGGCGAAGTGGTCGAGGGCAACGCCGTCCTGGCCTCGGCCCCGGAAACCGTCAACGCCGACCCAGAAGGCGAAGGCTGGTTCGCCAAGATCAAGGTGTCGGACGCCTCGGCCCTGGACGGCCTGATGGACCGCGCCGCCTACGACGCCTACCTGACCACCCTCTAAGTCCCGCCGTCGTCCCGGACGGCGCGGCGCGCCGGTCCGGGATCGCCGGATTTTCCGCCGCTTGAAGCGCTCCCGGAGCGTCGCGCCCCGCGACCTCCGGGATGCCGCCGAGGACCTGTAATGCGCTACCTCCCCCTGACGCCCGACGATCGCGAGGCCATGCTGGCCGCCATCGGCGCCGAATCCATCGACGACCTGTTCATCGACGTGCCGCAGGCCGCGCGACGCGACGGCTTCGTCGACCTGCCCCGCGTGGCGGGCGAGCTGGAGGTCGAACGCGCCCTCTCGACCATGGCGGGCAAGAACGCCACGGCCTCGACCGTGCCCTTCTTCTGCGGCGCCGGCGCCTACAAGCACCACGTCCCGGCCACGGTCGATCACGTGATCCAGCGGTCGGAGTTCCTGACCAGCTACACCCCCTATCAGCCGGAAATCGCGCAAGGGACCCTGCAGTACCTGTACGAGTTCCAGACCCAGGTCGCGAACCTGACCGGCATGGAAGTCGCCAACGCCTCGCTTTATGACGGCTCGACGGCGATGGCCGAGGGCGTGCTGATGGCCACCCGCGTGACCCGCCGCAACAAGGCCGTCATCTCGGGCGGGGTCCACCCCCACTACGTCAAGGCGACCGAGACCGTGGTTCACGCCGTCGGCGTCGAGACCCAGGCCCTGACCGCCGCCGTCGACGCCGAAGACGCCGTCATCGCCGCCATCGACAAGGACACGGCCTGCGTCGTCGTCCAGACCCCCAACGTCTTCGGCACCGCCACGGACGTGACCAAGATCGCCGAGGCCGCCCACGCCGCCGGCGCCCTGCTGATCGTCGTGGTGACCGAGGCCGTGTCGATGGGCCTGCTGAAGTCGCCTGGCGAAATGGGCGCCGACATCGTCGCGGCCGAAGGCCAGTCGATCGGCAACGCCCTGAACTTCGGCGGCCCCTACATCGGCCTGTTCGCCACCCGCGAGAAGCTGCTGCGCCAGACGCCCGGCCGCTATTGCGGCGAGACGGTGGACGCCGAGGGCCGCCGCGGCTTCGTCCTGACCCTGTCGACGCGCGAGCAGCACATCCGCCGCGACAAGGCCACCTCGAACATCTGCACCAACTCGGGCCTCTGCTGCCTGGCGTTCAGCATCCACATGAGCCTGCTGGGCGAGACGGGCCTGCGCCAGCTGGCCCTGCTCAACCACGAGAAGGCCGTCGCCACGCGCGACGCTCTGGCCGCCATTCCGGGCGTCGAAATCCTGACCCCGCGCTTCTTCAACGAGTTCGCGGTCAAGCTGCCCAAGAACGCCGCGGAGGTCGTCCAGACGATGGCGGACAACGGCGTCCTGTGCGGCGTGCCCTACAGCCGCCTGGCCCCGGACGCGGGCCTCGACGACGTCCTGCTGGTCGCCGCCACCGAGACGACGCTGGACGCCGACATCAAGATCCTGGCGGCTTCGCTCGCCAAGGTCCTGGCCGCCTAAAGGGAGTTTGGAACCATGAGCACGATGAACACTGTCGGCCGTCCGACCGCCCCCAACGCCGGCTTCGACAACGACTACAAGCACCCGACCCTTACCGGCGGGCGCGGCCTGCTTCAGGACGAGCCGCTGATCTTCGAAGGCGAAGGCTGGGGCAAGACCGGCGTCGATCTGCCCAAACCTGCCACCGACGGCTCGGACCTGGGCGACCTGGTCCGCAAGGATCCGATCGGCCTGCCCGGCCTGTCCGAGCCCGAGGCCATGCGCCACTATGTGCGCCTGAGCCAGAAGAACCACGCCATCGACCTGGCCATCTATCCGCTGGGGTCGTGCACGATGAAGCACAACCCGCGCCTGAACGAGAAGATGGCGCGTCTGCCCGGCTTCTCGGACATCCACCCGCTGCAGCCGCAGTCGACGGTGCAGGGCGCGCTGGAGTTGATGGACAACCTGGCCCACTGGCTGACGACGCTGACGGGCATGCCCGCGGTGGCCCTGTCGCCCAAGGCCGGCGCCCATGGCGAACTGTGCGGCCTGATGGCCATCCGCGCCGCCCACGAAGCCAAGGGCGAGCATGAGCAGCGCCGCAAGGTGCTGGTCCCGACCTCGGCCCACGGCACCAACCCGGCCACGGCCGCCTTCGTCGGCTATTCGGTCGTGGAAGTAGCCCAGACCGACGACGGCCGCGTCGACGTGGCCGACCTCGCCGCCAAGCTGGGTCCGGACGTGGCGGCCATCATGGTCACCAACCCGAACACCTGCGGCCTGTTCGAGCGCGACATCCTGGAGATCAGCCGCCTGACCCACGAAGCGGGCGCCTACTTCTATTGCGACGGCGCCAACTTCAACGCCATCGTCGGCCGGGTGCGCCCCGGCGACCTGGGCGTCGACGCCATGCACATCAACCTGCACAAGACCTTCTCGACGCCGCACGGCGGCGGGGGGCCGGGCGCCGGTCCGGTGGTGCTGTCGGAAGCCCTCGCCCCGTTCGCGCCTGCGCCTTGGGTCGTGAACACCGGCGACGGCTACAAGCTGGTCGAGCGCGAGGAAGACGAGGCCGAACAGGCTTTTGGCCGCCTGTGCGCCTTCCAGGGGCAGATGGGCATGTATGTGCGCGCCCTCAGCTACATGATGTCCCACGGCTCCGACGGCCTGCGTCAGGTCGCCGAGGACGCCGTCCTGAACGCCAACTACATCAAGGCCCGTCTTGAGGACCTGATGAGCCCGGCTTTCCCCGAGGGCCCCTGCATGCACGAGGCCCTGTTCGACGACGAATGGCTGAAGGGCACGGACATCACCACGCTCGACTTCGCCAAGGCGATGATCGACGAGGGCTTCCACCCGATGACCATGTACTTCCCCCTGGTCGTCCACGGGGCCATGCTGATCGAGCCGACCGAGACCGAGTCCAAGGCCGAGCTGGATCGCTTCATCGAGGCCATGCGCCTACTGGCCCAGGCGGCCAAGGCGGGCGACGTGGACCGCTTCAAGGGCGCGCCCTTCCACGCGCCCCTGCGGCGCCTGGACGAGACCCGCGCCGCGCGCTCGCCGCGCCTGCGCTGGTCGGCCCCGGAAGGCTCCAACCGCGCCGGCTGACGTCGACGACAAGCCTGACGACAAGGAACGCCGTGTCTTTCGGGACACGGCGTTCTGCATTTCGGGCCGCCCTTACGAAAGCGTCATGCCGACGCCGCCTTTCGGCCTTGTCTCACGGGTTTAGTGCAGGTCGGCCCCTTCCCCTGGCCGCTCCCTTGTTTCGAGACGTCCGTGACCCTGGTCCTGCCCTCGCTGCGCCCTTCCTCGCCGCCCCGTCCGGGGCTGGCGCGGCGTCTGCGTCGCCTGGCCCTGATGGCCGTGGGCTTCCTCGTCATCCTGCTGGGCGTCCTGATCGCCCCCCTGCCCGGTCCCGGCGGCGTGCCGGTCATCGCGCTCGGCCTCGTCATCGTCCTGCGCAACTCCTGGTGGGCCAAGCGGCAGTTCATCCGCGCCCAGCGCGCCCGGCCCAACTGGGTCTATCCCTTCCGCCGCCTGATGCGGAAGAAGCCCGAGATCGCTCCCGTCTTCTGGCAGCAGACCCTGCGCGCCGAGAAGATGGTGCTGCGCCGCCGCCGCCGTCCGCTGGCGCGCTTCCGGCGCCGCCTGCGCCGAGCCTGGCGCGCGCTCCGCCAATAAAGGCCAAGCTAAGGCCAACACGGGAATGTGAACGGCGTTCATGCCGCTTCCGCGCGGATCGGCGTATGCTCCCCCTTGCGTAGTCTCGAAGTTGATAGCGTTGGGAGGCGCTTTTCACATGATGTCACGCGTAAAAAAGGGAATCATCGCCGGTTTCATAGCGACCGTCGTGGTTTCCGTGCTTGAGCTCGGCAACATGCTTCTGGGTCAGATGTTCGACCCGTTCCCGAGCGTTGTGGCCCGACTGTTCGGCATGCCCGGCAATCTGGCGGCCGGATGGGCGCTGCACTTCATCGTCGGTTCCCTGATCCTGGGCTCCCTGTTCGGGATCATCCATGAGCGCATCCCCACGCGGACGCCCGAGACCAAGGGCATCCTGTTCGCCGTGGCGGCCTGGGTGGCGATGATGCTGTTCATCACCATGATCGGCGATCCGCGCACCTTCACCGGTTCGGCGGGCTTCGGCACCTTCGGCTGGATGCTGGTGACCCACATGGTCTACGGCGGGGTCATGGGCAACCTCTACGCCCGCCTGGTCGCGCGTGAGAAGCGCGGCGCCGCTCCGATCGGGGCCGCTCCGGCCCACTAGGCCAAGGCTGGGTCCCGACACCTGGACCTGAAATGCAAAAGGCCCCGCCGGCGACGGCGGGGCCTGATGTTTTTGGGCTGCGCCGATCCGCTGGGGATCAGTTCAGCTTGCCGTTGATCTGGGCGATAGCCTGATCCAGCAGCGGGTCCGTCTTGGCGCCGGCGATGCGGGCGGCCAGGATTTGCTGCGCGGCCTTGGCGGCCAGGTCGGCGGCCGCGGCCTTGACCTCTTGCGTCGCCTCGGCCTCGGCCTGGGCGATGCGGCGCTCGGCCAGGGCCTGGCGGCGGGCGGCCGATTCCTCGATGCGGGCCTTGGCGTCGGCTTCCAGACGCTTGGCGTCGGCTTCGGCCGTAGCCAGCAGCTCGGCGGCCTGGGCCTCGGCCTCGGCCTTCTCCTGGCGGATCTGGGCCAGCATGGCTTCGGCTTCGGCGCGCAGGCGGGCGGCCTCGTCCAGGTCGGCCTGGATCTTGGCGCCCTTGGCGTCCAGGTTGGCGGCGACCAGCTTGGGCACCCCGGCCATCACCACGATGGCGACGAAGATCAGCAAGCCGACGGCGACCCACAGCTCAGGGTTGGCGACGTCATAAAAGTGACCGGTCAGGAAGGCGGGCATATCAGGCGGCTCCCTTGATGGCGGCGGCCAGTTCGGCGTCGGACGCCTTCGAGCCGGTCAGACGCTCCAGCATGGCGCCGGCGGCGTCAGAGGCGATGGCCGTGACGTTCGACATGGCGGCGTCGCGCGTCTTGGCGATGGCGCCTTCGGCCTCGGCGATGCGCGCGCTGACCACGGCCTCGTCGGCGGCCAGGCGGGCGTTGAATTCTTCGGTGACGCGCTGCTTGGCGGCAGCGGCGGTGGCGCGGGCGTCGGCGCGGGCCTTCTCGACCTCGGCGCGGGCGGCCTCGGCCTGTTCGGCGGCCTCGGCCTGGACCGAGCGGGCGGCGGCGATGGCGCCGTCGATGGTCTCGGCGCGTTCGTCCATCACCTTGCGCAAGCGCGGAGCGAACACCTTGGCCACCAGCACATAGAGGACGGCGAACAGGATCAGCAGATAGCCGATCTGGCCGGCCCAATGCTGGAATTCGAACTGGGGCAGTCCGCCCGAGGCATGCTCGGCCGCCGCCTGGGTCTCCGCATGGAGGTCGCCCTGCGCCGGGATCTGAACGTCGTGTGTGGGGGTGATGGCCATGAACCGTCTATCGCTAGGTCAGGACAACGGCGCGCAGGGCAGGCCCGCGCGCCGTCGATTCTGAAGAATCGTGGGCTGGGATCAGCCGAAGATCATCAGGACGCCCAGCACGAAGGCCAGGATGCCCAGGGCTTCGGCCAGAGCCGCGCCGACGAACAGGTTGCCGACTTGCGAAGCAGCAGCCGCCGGGTTGCGCAGAGCGCCAGCCAGGAAGTTGCCGAAGATGTTGCCGACGGCCAGGGCCGAGCCGATCATGCCGAGGGTGGCGAGACCAGCGCCGATGTACTTGGCGGCTTCAGCGTCCATGATGATATCCTAGTTCTTTGGAGCGTTGGAGGGTGGGGTTAGGACTGAACCAGAGCCTTAATGGCCCTCGCCCAGGTTGACCACATCGTTGAGGTAGATGCAGGTCAGAACGGTGAAGACGAAGGCCTGAAGGAAGGCCACCAGGAACTCAAGCGCCGTCATGGCCACGACCATGCCCAGGGACAGGGCCGCGACCGGAATGAAGGCGTAGGCCAGGCCGCCGGTAACGATGGCCACCGCGCCCAGCTGAACGACGAACTGGGCGAAGATCTTCAGCGCCACGTGACCGCCCAGCATGTTGCCGAACAGACGAAGGGCCAGGGTGGCCGGGCGCAGCAGGAAGGAGACGAACTCGATGGCGCCGACGACCGGGCGCAGCAGCAGCGGCGCGCCCGACGGCCAGAACAGCTTGAGGAAGCCGAAGCCGTTCTTGACGATGCCGACGATGATGACGGTCAGGAAGGTCAGCAGGCCCAGGGTGACGGTCACGGCCAGCTGCGAGGTGGCGGTGAAGGTCAGGAACATGCCCAGCAGGTTCATCGACAGAACCATCAGGAACATGGTGAAGGCGAAGGGGAAGTATTTGCGGCCTTCGTGACCGATGATGGAGTTGGCCAGGTTGTCGACCATGCCGAACAGGCTTTCGCCCGCAGCCTGCATCCGGCCCGGCACCACCTTGGCGCCCGAGGTGGCCAGGGCCAGGAAGCCCACGACGCCGACGAAGGCAATGGTCATCGCCACGTGCGAATTGGTGATGGCCAGGGTCTGCTCGCCCAGGACGGGAACATTGACCGTGCCGAACTCGACGAGCGGCGTGACCTCAAATTGTTCAATCGGACCGGCCATTAAGCCTATCGTTCCCTGTCTTCGTCATCGGCCTCGATGATGGGCTCGCCCTGTTGGGGCAAACCCGCCGCCTTGGCCTGCGCCATCAGCCGGTTGGCTGTGCGGCGCGCCATATAAATCGACAAGGCGAAGCCCAGAAGGACCCCGCCTACAACGCCCATCGGCGTCGTCCCGAACAACCGGTCGACGCCAAAACCAAATGCCAGACCGATCGCCACGCCGCCGAGCAGTTCGGCGATGATGCGATAGGCCTGCCCGACCACCTTCTGAGCGGCGACCTCGGCGGACTTGTCCGCCTGCGTCCTCGCCTCCAGAGCGGATGCGCTTTTGTTGAGGCGTTTGATCGCCTCTTCGCGCGATTCCTTCGTCGGGGACATGGGCCTGTTCGCTCAGCGCCCGGCGCGGGCCGGAACGGGTCTGAATTTCGGCGCGGAACCTATAGGCGGGAGGCCCGCAGGTCAAGGCGGCGCGCCTTGGACTTAAGTCCATGACTTTCCGTGGTTTCTTGGGGGCGCGACGTTCCGTCCCGGCTAAGGTTGCGACTCTTCGTCCTCGCTGACGAAATCCTGGGCGAATTCGGGCGCGGCGTCGTCCAGTCCGGTCAGCAGGTCCTCGCCCTCCTCGTCGCCGCCGCGCGAGGGATCGGGCACCTCGAAACCGACCGGCATGGACAGGTCCAGCAGGCCCGCGGCCTTCATCTCCTGCACGCCCGGCAGGTCATAGAGGCTGGCCAGGCTGAAATGCTCCAGGAAGCGGTCGGTCGTGGCGTAGGTCACCGGCCGCCCCGGCGTGCGGCGCCGGCCGCGCAGACGCACGAAGTCCATCTCCAGCAGCAGGTCCAGCGTGCCCTTGGACAGGGAGACGCCGCGCACGCTCTCGATCTCGGCGCGGGTGCAGGGCTGGTGATAGGCGATGATGGCCAGGGTCTCGAGCGCAGCCTTGGACAGGCGGCGCGGCTCCTCGCGCTCCTCGGTCATCAGGAAGCCGAGGTCGGGCGCCGTGCGGAACCGCCAGCGCTCAGCCACGCAGTCCAGTTCGACCCCCCGGCCCTGATAGCGCGCCTGAAGCGCGGTCAGCGCCCCGCCGACGTCGGCGCCCTGCGGCAAGCGGCGCGCGATCTCGGCCAACGACAGGGGCGCGGCGGCGGCGAACAGCAGGGCCTCGACCCGGCGTTCGATCTCGAGGTGGTCGGGGGTGAAGTCGAGGGTCACGGCGTCAACTCCAGCGGCTGGGCCAGCCCGCGCCGTTTCAGCCAGACCGCGTCGAAGGGCCGCTCCTGGCGGATGTCCATGCCGCCCTCCTTCACCAGTTCCAGACTGGCCGACAGGGTGGAGGCGGTATAGCTGGCCTGGCTCGGACCTTCCTGCCCCTCGGGCTTCTGCGGCGCCACGCGCTCCAGCGGCGTCCATTCGGCTAGGCGCGGCATGATCTCGCGCAGCCAGTCGCGCGCGGCCTCCAGCTGGAAGGCCTCGACCCGCTGGCCGGGGGCGTATTTGCGGCGCTCCTCGCGGCGGCGCTGGGCGACATAGGCGCTCATCAGCTCATAGAGGCTGGCGTCCACCCGGTCCGAGGGGATGATGACGGTCGCCTCGGGGTCGCCGCGCGTGAAGACGTCACGCTTCAGCTGCGGGCGGCCGGTGATCGCCTCCACCGCCGTGCGCATGGCCTCCAGCTTCTGCAGGCGGAAGGCCAGGGCGGCGGCGATCTCCTCGGCCGGCGGCTCCTCCGGCTTGTCCTTTTCGTTGCGCGGGATCAGCAGGCGCGACTTCAGGTAGGCCAGCCACGACGCCATCACCAGATAGTCGGCCGCCAGCGCGAAATTGCGCCGCCGCGCCTCATGCACGAAGGCCAGATACTGTTCGGCCAGGCGAGTGATGGACAGCTTGAGCAGGTCCACCTTCTGCGTCCGCGCCAGGGCCAGAAGAACGTGCAGCGGGCCTTCATAGCCCTCCAGGTCGACGACAAAGGCCTCCTGCGCCTCGACCTGCTCGACGGCGGTGAAGTCCAGGTTGGGCTGGAAGGCCTCTGTCATGCCCCCTCCCCTTCCATCTAGGCTTGCGCCTCGCCCACGTCCGGCCCCTTGGCAGCGTCAAAGCGGCCGTTCAGGGCCGCCTCGAGCCGGGCGCGGCCCTCGGCGACGTCCAGCGGCTCGGGCGCGCGGACGATGCGGTTGAGCGCGGCCTCGGCGCGGCGTCGAGCCTCGCCCTTCAAGCGCTTGGTGCCCTCGGCGACGGCGGCCATCTCCGTCAGGTCGCCGTTGCAGTGAAGCACGACGTCGCAGCCCGCCTTCAGCGACTGTTCGGCGCGCTCGGTCAGGGTGCCGGACAGGGCCTGCATCGACAGGTCGTCGGACATGATCAGGCCGGAGAAGCCCAGCCGCTCGCGCATCAGGCGGATCGCCTTCTTCGACGTCGTGGCCGGGCGCTTGGCGTCGACGGCGGTGAAGACGACGTGGGCCGTCATCGCCATCGGCATGTCCGACAGGGCCTTGAACGGGGCGAAGTCCCAGGCGTCCAGGTCCTCGATCGCCGTCTCGACCACGGGCAGGTCGTGATGGCTGTCCGAGAAGGCGCGGCCGTGGCCGGGGATGTGCTTGATGATCGGCAGGACGCCGCCGGCCAAGAGGCCTTCGGCGGCCGCCCGGCCCAGTTGGGTCACGGTCGCGGGGTCCTGGGCGTAGGCGCGGTCGCCGATGATGTCGTGGGCGCCCGGCACCGGCACGTCCAGCACGGGCACGCAGTCCACGGTGATGCCCAGCTCGCGCAGGTCATGGGCGATCAGGCGCGCGCCCAGGCGGACCAGTTCGCGCGCCGCCGCCGGGTCGTTGGTCGCCTTCAGATAGGCTGCGCCCGGCGGATATTTCGGCCAGTGCGGCGGGCCGAGACGTTGCACCCGGCCGCCTTCCTGATCGATCAGGACGGGGGCGTCGTCGCGGCCCACGCTGTCGCGCAGGTCGGCGACCAGGGCCTTCACCTGCTCGGGGCTGTCCACGTTGCGGCGGAACAGGATGAAGCCCCAGGGCTTGGCCTCGGCGTAGAAGGCGCGCTCCTCCGCCGTCAGCCTGTGGCCGGAACAGCCGTAGATGGCGGCGGAGGTCATTCGGTCAGGCCCTAGCGGACGATGCAGTCGCGGCCCGCGGCCTTCAGCGCGTTGCAGAAGGCGACGGCGCGATCGCGACTCAGGCCGGTGAAGGTGGTGCGATAGACGGTCAAGCCGTTGGCGGCGGTGACTTCCTGCACGCGCTTCTCGGCGCCCGAGGCGTACTGGCCGAAGCGAGCGGCGACGGCGGCGTATTCGCGGTCAGCGACAGCGGTCGAGGAGAAGGCGCCGATCTGCACGCCCGACGAGCCGCCAGTCGCGGTCGGGGCCGGGGCCGGGGCCGGAGCAGGCGCGGGGGCCTTGGCCGCCGGAGCGGGCGCTGCAGGCGCCGAGGCGGGCGCGGCCGCGACACGGGCCGGGGCGGCGAGCGTCAGGGGAGCGGCCTCGATCGGCGCGGCCGGGGCGGTCGGCGCGGGGCGCGGCAGGACGTCTTCGGGGCCGGGGGTGAAGGTCGGCGCCGTATCAGCGGGCTCGCCTCCGTCGCGATAGACGCGGATGTCGGCCTCGGGGTCGACCGGCTGGGCGTCCAGCGGCGCCTCGACCTTCATGCTCTCGACCGGCGAGCCCACGGCGGGCGGGGCGTCGGTCGAGGAGCGCACGCCCGAGCGATAGAAGACCACCACGGCCACGATCAGCAGCAGCAGGACCACGGCGCTGATGATCAGGGTGATCGGCGGCGACTTGGCGGCCGGGGCCCGACGGGGGTCATAGCCGCCGCGCGTGAAGGGCAGGTCGTCGTCGGTCGGCGGCGTGTAGGCCCCGCGCTCGCGGCCCGCGTTGGGGTGGCCTCGGTGATCGTCGTCGTAGGACATGGGTCGCGCCTTGGTGGTCTCAATGGCCCGCGCGCGAATCGGCGCGCAGGGATGTTCAGTCTAACCCGCCCCCGGCGGCTTTCGAATCACAGATCGAGGGCGAGGTCGAGACTGAACAGCTTGCGGTGCACCTCGATGGCGTAGCGGTCCGTCATCCCGGCGATGTAGTCGCACACCGCCCGCGCCCGCGCGTCGCGGTCGTCGGTCAGGGCCGAGGCCTGCCATTCGGGCGGCATGACCTCGGGCTCGGCCATGAACAGCTGGAACAGCTGGGCCAGCACCCGGCGCGCCTGGCTGCGGGTGCGATTGACCCGATAGTGGCGATACATCCGCTCGAACAGGAAGCGGCGCAGCACGGCCAGCTCGGCCATCATGCCGGACGAGAACTGCACCAGGGTCTCGGGCGCGTTGCGGACGTCCTCGACCGTCTCGATCCGGTGCTTGGCCAGGCGGCGCTCGGTCTCGGCCAGGACGTCGTCGACCATGACGCCGATCATGCGGCGCACCGCCTCCAGCCGCAGCATCCGCTCGTCGATATCCGGCCAGTCGCCGCGCGCCTCGGCCAGGCAGCGCCCGATCAGGGGCACGTCCATCAGGTCGGCCAGGGTGAACAGTCCGGCCTGCACGCCGTCGTCCACGTCGTGGTTGTTGTAGGCGATGTCGTCGGCAATGGCCGCGCACTGCGCCTCCAGGGAGGCATAGGTGCCCAGGCGCAGGTCCCAGTCGGCCTCGCCGCCCGGCGCATAGGCGGCGACCGCCTTCCACGCCGGGTCCGTCAGCTGGTGCGCCACCGGGCCGTTGTGCTTGACCACCCCCTCGACCGTCTCCCAGCTCAGGTTCAGGCCAGGGAAGCCGGGATAACGGGTCTCCAGTTCGGTCACCACGCGGAAGCTCTGGACGTTGTGGTCGAAGCCGCCGAAGGCCTTCATCTGCTCGTGCAGTTCGTCCTCGCCCGCGTGGCTGAACGGCGGGTGGCCCAGGTCGTGGGCCAGGGCGACCGTCTCGGCCAGGTCGTCGTCGAGGCGCAAGGCATGAGCCAGGGAGCGGGCGATCTGCGCCACCTCCAGGCTGTGCGTCAGCCGGGTGCGGTAGTGGTCGCCCTCGTGCGCCACGAAGACCTGGGTCTTCTCCTTCAGGCGACGGAAGGCGGTGGCGTGGATGATGCGGTCGCGGTCGCGGGCGAAGGCGGTGCGGGTGCGGCTGGCGGGCTCGAAGACGCGGCGGCCCCGGCTGGCGGCGGGGTTTTCGGCGTAAGGGGCGCGGGTCTGGCTCAATTCGTCAGGCCTCGTGGGGAAGCGGCAGGACTTCGTGATGGCGACAGGCCTTTGCGAACGCCCGTCAGCCCCTCATATAGAGGGCCGTGAGCACCGTCCAATCCACAGAATCAGCCCGCGACCTGTCGCTGTCGGTCGCAACCCGGTCGCCCGAAGGCATCGTCCTGGCCGAAAGCGGCGCGCGACGCCTGGCCAAGCTGTCCGAAGCCGAGGGCAAGCCGGTTCTGCTGCGCGTCGCCGTCGACGGTGGCGGCTGCTCGGGCTTCCAGTATCGCTTCGAACTGGTCGACGGCCCCGAGGCCGACGACCTGATGGTGCGGCGCGACGGCCAGGCCGTGGTCGTCGACCCGGTCTCCGTGCCCTTCCTCAAGGATTCCGAGATCGCCTTCGTCGATGAGCTGGCGGGCGCCCAGTTCGTCATCCGCAACCCCAACGCGGCCTCGAGCTGCGGCTGCGGCGTCAGCTTCTCGATCTGAGACCGCGCCCCTGATGGGCGCGCCCTCCCATAAACCTCGTCATTCTCGGCCTTGTGCCGAGAATCCATAGACGCCGACTTCGAGGTTGATGCTCGCCCCGGCGACGCCTGTGTGTCTGGATCCCCGGGACAGCCCCGGGGATGACGAAGAGAGGTTAGTGAGCCGAGGGCCGCGCGCCCTCGACCGCCTTCTTCCGTCGACCCCGACGCGGCGCCTGGGCGAAGGCCTCGATCATCGCCGCGTTGAAGGCGGGCAGGTCGTCGGGGCTGCGGCTCGTGACCAGCCCCTCGTCGACCACCACTTCCCGATCCACCACCTCGGCGCCCGCGTTGCGCAAATCGGTGCGGATGGACTTGTAGGCCGTCAAGGTGCGCCCCTCGGCCACGCCCGCATCGATCAGAATCCACGGCGCGTGACAGATGGCGGCCACCGGCTTGCCCGCGTCGAAGAAGGCCCGCACGAACCGCAGGGCCCCCTCATGGATGCGCAGCCGGTCTGGGTTGGCGACGCCGCCGGGCAGGACCAGGCCGTCGTAGAGGGAGGCGTCCGTCGCCTTCAGCGTCTTGTCGACCGGGATCATCTCGTCCGGCGTCAGGTGGTCGAAGCCCTGGATCCAGCCCGGCTCGAGCGAGACCACCTCGACCGTCGCCCCTTCGGCCCTCAGCGCCTTGACCGGCTCCTGCAGCTCGATCTGCTCGACGCCGTCCGTGGCCAGGACGGCGATGGTCTTTCCGGCGAGAGTTTGAGTCATGGGGCGGCTCCTTGAACGCGATGCGGCGGTGCGCCCTAAACCGCTCGTCCCGGAAGAGGTTGCGGCCGCGCTTGGCGCGACGGCGAGGCGCGCCCATCTTCGCTCCATGCGCCGTTTCGTCCTCGCCCTGCTGCTGATCGCCGCGCCGATGACCGGCGCGGCCTCGGCCCAGACTTGGCCCGGCTGGCCTGCTCCGCCGCCGCGCGGATACGACCCGCAACAGGCCGCCGCCGAACAGCACCGCCAGGCGATCGAGCAGCTGCGCCTCGAGGCCGACCGGCGCGAGATCGAGGCGCGTCAGAACCGGCTCGAATCCGCCCTGACCGTCCAGCGGCTCCAAGCGGCGCGCGCGCCGTTGCCCGCCTCGCCCCCCGCCACGGCCTATGCGCCCGCGCCTGCCGTACTACCCGCCCCCGCCGATCAGACGGCGCGCGGGGTGGACGAGATCGACGCCTGGCTGGCGCGTCGGCCGCACTGACGCGCCTTTACGTTTGCATCCCTTCACCAGGCCCTGCGTTTTCGCCTAGCTTCAGACCAGACGGGACAGCGGAGAGCGACACATGCGTTGGCAGGGCGGACGGCGCGGCGGCGGAGTCGAGGATCGGCGAGGCATGGGCGGCGGCGCGGTCGCGGGCGGCGGCATCGGCGTGCTGGTGCTGGCGGCCATCGGCTATTTCGTCTTCGGCATCGACCCCAACACCACCCAGCAGGTCGCCAGCCAGCTCGGCGGCGTCGGCCAGGCCGAACAGCAGGGCCGGATGGGCACGCCCGAGGACCAGGCCGGCCAGTTCGTCGACGTGATCGGCACGAACATCAACGACGTGTGGAAGGCCAAGCTGAACGGCTACACGCCCCCGACCACGGTGATCTACGAGCAAGGCACCACGACCGGGTGCGGCTATGGCCAATCGGCCATGGGGCCCTTCTATTGCCCGACCGATCACAGGGTCTATCTGGACCTGGGCTTCTGGGGCGAGATGGAGAAGCTGGGCGGGTCCAGCGCCGACTTCGCCAAGGCCTATGTCCTGGCCCATGAGTACGGCCATCACGTCCAGACCCTGACCGGCGCCAGTCAGCAGGTGCAGCGCGCCCAGCAGCAGGCGGGCAGCAAGGCCGAGGGCAATCGCTATTCCGTGGCCCTGGAGCTGCAGGCCGACTGCTACGCCGGGGTCTGGGCGCGCAACGCCTCAGCGGCCTCGGGCGGCCAGGTGGCGCTGGAGCCCGGCGACCTGGAGGCGGGCATGAAGACGGCCCAGGCCATCGGCGACGACGCCCTGCAGCGACGCGGCGGCGGGCGGGTCTCGCCCGAAAGCTTCACCCACGGCTCCTCGGCCCAGCGGGTGGAATGGCTGCAGCGCGGCTATCAGACCGGCGACCCGGCCGCCTGCGACACCTTCGCCCAGCTGTGATCGGAGGCGGCGCGAGCCGCCTCCTCCTGCCTAGCCGGCGCTGCGTTCGGCCAGGGCCTCGGCCGCGATCAGGCGGCGACGCAGCGGGGCCGGGCGGCCGTAGGCGACCCAGCGCAGCAGCCACTCCATCGGCCCGAAGGCGAAGGCCTGCAGCCAGGCGAGGCTGAACAGGGCCTGTGCGACCCAGACCCCGACGGCCAGCCCCCACAGCCCCCACCAGTCCAGCCGCCCCCACAGGCCGAAGCCGTAGAACAGCAGGGCGGCGATCGCCGACTGCAGCAGATAGTTGGTCAGGGCCATCCGCCCCATCGCCCTCAGGCCGACGCCGACGACGCCCCAGGCGTTCAGCTTCCACAGGACCAGCACCAGGCCGACATGGCCCAAGGTCATGCTGCACCGGCCGATCTCATAGCTGGCCTGGGAGACCCAGGCGCCGGGCGCGAACTGGCTGCGCCACAACTCGATCGCCTGGACGCCGTTGACCAGCAGGCCCAGGCCGTAGCCGACCGCCGCCATCCCCACATAGAAGCCCAGCGACCGGCGCCCGGTCAGCACCCCCAGCTTGAACAGGGCCATGCCCGCCAGCATGAAGGCCGCCGACTCCAGCACCAGAGTGATGGTGTAGCTGGACGCCGCATAGTCCAGCCAGGTCCTGACGCTCCATTCCAACAGGCCGACCGGGCCGCCGGTGCGGATCGCCGCCTCCTCCTGAAGCGCCTGCGGGTCGGGGAGGCGGGCCGCCGCGGCCGTGCGAGGCGCCGTCGCCGCGGCCTGTTCGGCCGCCACCAGGCCATCCCCGGCCAGGCCCTGGGCCGCCACCGCCTGGCCGTGCCGCGCTGCGGCCGCCCGCTGATGGCCGACCACGGCGGTCTCGATGGTCAGCAGCAGGATCAGCAGGGCCGCGATCCGCAGTAGGGTGCGAGGCGCGGCGGTGCGGAAGACGAACAGCAGGAAGCCCGAAAGCCCATAGACATAGAGGATGTCGCCGGGGAACAGCAGGCAGGTGGCGTTGAACACCCCCAGCGCCAGCAGGGCCATGCAGCGCCGGAAATAGACGTCTGCCGACTGGATCGTGCCCTGGCTTTCCTCCCCGCGCAGGGTGATCAGCAGCATCCCCGCCCCGAACAGCAGGGTGAACAGGCCTCGCATCGCGCCCTGGAAGAACAGGTGCTGGACGACCCAGGCTGACCAGTCCGGGTTGGCCAGGGTCGCCGGCAGGCTGGGATGATAGCCTTCCCACGGCCCGCCCATGGGCATGATGTTGACCAGCAGAATGCCGCACAGGGCGAAGCCGCGCAGCAGGTCCAGGCTTTCCAGGCGCTGGCTGGCGGGGACCGGAGCGAGGCGGGCGGCGGTGGACATGGATGACGCGTTATCCCCCTTCCAGCGGCGGCAAAACCCAATTCGCGCGGCAGGGCGCGTCAGACGCTAGACAACCGTAACGCTCATCATCGGCGCAAGATGCAGCCGCCCTCCCCCCAGGTCCAGCGATACCTCGCGCCCCAGGAAGGCCCCCATGCCCAACAGAGCCTCGGGATAGTTGGGCAGAGGCGCGTCGACGAAGACCGGCGTGGCCACGTTACGCCACAGGTCGTCGCCGAAGGTGACGGTCCGCGCCCGGATCACCCGCGCCGACGTCACCCCGCCCAGGACGATGCTCGACCCCGGCGCCTCGGGCCGGCCGTCCAGCAGGCCCGCGCTCTCGGCCGCGCCCTGGCTGAGGGCGATCAGGGCCGAGGCGCCGGTGTCGACCACGGCGCGGACCACCACCCCCTCGACCGTGACCTCGGCGACCATGGCGGTGCCGGAGCGCCCCACGCCGATGGAGCGCAGGGCGGGCGACGGCGCGTGGCGCGCCGGGGCGACGAAGCGTGCGCGGCGGCGCTTCAAGTCCAGGTCCAGAACCGTCTGCATCAACAGGTCCTGCCCCAGGATCAGCGGCGTCCCCAGTCCCTCGGCCACGGCCAGCGGCCCCAGGTCGAGGATGCCCACCCGCAGGCCCGTCACCGCCATGCCCCCGACCTGCAACGCCAGGGTGACGCCGCGTCCCAGCTGCGGCCGCCCGCCGACGCCATAGGCGACCAGCGGCATGTCGAAGAAATCGTCCAGCCCCAGCTCGGCCACCAGGGCGCGGTCGATCACCGAATACTGCGCCCCGCTGTCGATCAGGGCGGCGACCTCGCGTCCGCCCAGCCGGACCCGCACCGTCGGCGTCAGCGCATCGCCCGCCACGAAGGGCCGCCAGCCGCTGCTCCCGTCCCCAGCGAAGGCCACCGAGGGGCGGCGCCAGATCAGATGATCCTTCAGCCACAGGCCCCCGGCGACAGCCGAGGTCAGGGCGGCGGCGCGGATCAGGAAGGAGCGGCGTCTCATTCCCTCTTCCATGAACTTCTGCGCGGCGATGCGCCAGCCTCCGTCGCGTCGCGGCCTGGCGAGACTCCGCGCCGCCCCGCGCCAGGCTATTGCGCAAAACGGCGAAATTGCCTTCGCAGGCGCAAAATAATCATGACGAAGCGCAGGCCAGCGGCTAGAAACGACCCGATATGCCAGCTTCTCCTGACCGATACCTCTCGACGCGCGGCGACGCCGCTTCGACCAGCTTCGCCGACGCCCTGCTGCGCGGCATCGCCCCGGACGGCGGCCTCTACATGCCCCAGGCCTGGCCCGCCCTGCCGGTCGACGCCACCCGCCCGGGCCGCGGCTACGCCGAGATCGCCAAGGCGGCGATGGCGCCCTTCATCGGCGACGCCCTGCCTGCGGGCGCGCTCGATCGCGCGCTGGAGCGGCTGGTCCAGGGCTTCGACCATCCGCTGGTGACGCCCCTGGTCGAACTGGAACCCGGCCTGTTCGTGCTGGAGCTGTTCCACGGCCCGACGGCGGCGTTCAAGGACCTGGCCATGCAGCTGGTCGCCGCCCTGTCGGACGAGGCCCTGGCCGCCACGGGCGAGACCCTGACCCTGCTGACCGCCACCAGCGGCGACACCGGCGCCGCCGCCGTGCGCGCCTTTGCGGGCGCCGAACGCATCAAGCTGATCGTGCTGCACCCGCTGGATCGCGTCTCGCCGGTGCAGCGCAAGCAGATGACGACGGTCGAGGCCGACAACGTGCTGAACCTGGCCGTGCGCGGCGACTTCGACGACTGCCAGCGTCTGGTGAAGGGGCTGCTGGCCGAGGAGTCCTTGCGCGAACAGGGCCGCCTGTCCTCGGTCAACTCGATCAACTGGGGCCGTCTGGCGGGCCAGATTCCCTACTATGTGTCGGCCACGGCCCAGCTGGGCCAGGCGGCAACCTTCGTAGTGCCGACCGGCAATTTCGGCGACGCCTTCGCCGGGATCGCCGCCCGCAAGATGGGCCTGCCCGCCGCCGGCTTCGTCGCCGCCGTCAATCAGAACGACGCCCTGGCCCGGGCGATCAACGACGGCGTCTATGCTCGCCGCCCGGCGGTCGAGAGCGGCAGCGTCTCCATGGACGTGCAGGCGCCGTCCAACTTCGAACGCCTGGTCTATGAAGCCTCGGGCCGCGACGCCGAGGCGACCCGCGCCGTGTTCGAGACCTTCGCTCGCGAGGGCTCCGTCACCCTGTCGTCCGAGCTGCTGGCCGCCCTGCGCGCCGAGGTCTCGGCCGTCTCGGTCGACGAGGCGACGACCAAGGCCGAGATCGCCCATGCCTACGCCGCCTGGGGCCGCGTCGTCTGTCCGCACACGGCCGTCGCCCTGGCCGCCGCGCGCCGCCTGGACCGCAACGGCGCGCCCATCGTCGCCCTGTCCACCGCCCACCCGTCCAAGTTCGGCGCCTTCGTCTCCGACGTGCTGGGCTTCGAGCCCGAGCCCGCCCCCGTCATCCGCGCCCTGGGCGACCGTCCCGAGCGGCTGACGGTGATCGAGAACACGCCCGAGGCGGCCCTGGCGGCGGTGAAGGGGTTCGCGGGGTAAGGCTCCCCGGCGGCGTCATCCCACCCGTCGCGGATGACGCGGGCGCCCCTCCTCGCATTCCAGCGCCGCCCGACCCCACCCGCCCAGGTCGGCGGCGGCCGCATAGGTGGTTTCAAGAAACACGCCCAGAGCCGCGTCGGGATCGGCCGCCGTCCTGACGGCCTCATAGGGCAGGATGAACTCCCCGAGCGCCGCATCCCAGCGAGCCTCGGCCGGCGCGACCGCCGCTGTGTCGAAGCCCGGCGGCGCGGGATAGGTGTCGGCGTAGAAGGCCGGCGCCTGACCGGGATCGCCGGGCCAGAAACCCGCGCTGGACACCTCATGGGAATAGGCCTCGCGCGTGACGGCGTCGGGCAGGTTCGGAAACCCGCCCGGATGCAGCGGCGCCCGCCGCCCCGAGAACCGGGTCACGGCCAGATCGAACCCGCCCCAGAACAGCTGGACGGGGCTGCATTTCCCCAGGAACCGGGTGCGGAACCGGTTGAAGACGCGATCGACCTGCACCAGGGCGCGCCAGTAGTCCCGCGCGACCTCCGGATCATAAAGGCGATGCCGCCGGTCCTCCGGAAAGGGCGTCGCCTCGGCCATCTCGTCCGGCGTCAGGTCGATGCGGCACGCGACGCCCAGCCCCGCCAGCGCCACCATGACCTGGGCGTAGAAGTCCGCCACGGCTCCGGGCTTGAGCGCGACGCGGCGCTCGCCGCCGTCGCTGACGCGGATGACGAGGGTTCCGGCGATGAAGTCGAACTCCATCTCGAAGTCCACCGCGCCGTGCGGAATGAGCCCGGTCGACAGCCCCCGCGCGGTCACCCCCAGCGTCACGTGCCAGCCGTGGTTGAGCCAGGGCGTCTGCGACAGCCGCACCTTGCCGACGATCTGCGCCCACAGCTGCAAGGTCTCCACCGTCGGCCAGAGCGCCGAGGGCTGCAGTTCGGGCCATGTCAGTGCGTTGTCGTCGGGCGCCATCGGAAGCCTCCTCGCCTGCCCCTCCCTCAAAACCCCGCGCGGCGAGATCGTTGCATCAGGGCTGGAAGCGGACCTAGTGAGGGACAGCTATGGGTGGATAGCGGACCTTGGCTTTGTCATGCTGATGCTCTCGCGTAACGGGAGCACTCACCATGGATCATAAGAGAGACTTAGCTGTTCCGTGGGTGCCACTTCCGGATATCCCTCAGTCGCCATGCGGGATCGAAGTGGACGCCGCGCCGGGATGGGTGACGGTTCGTGCTGTGTATTCGTTCTACGGCGGCGACCGCGATTTGATCATCGAGATGCGTTCGTTAGTCGCGAGCCTCTTTGATGAAGCTGCTTCGCCGCTCGTCGATTTCTCCCGGGGCTACCCGAAGCTCACCGATCCTCGTTGGCCGCGTCACTGGTGGCCACTCATGAAGGTTGAGAACTCTAGTTGGCTGGTTGAAAACCGTGCACGCCTGTTCGAAGATATTGCGTATGAACACATTCGAATAGTCTCGGACGATGGCACCTTCGATGCGATCGTTGAGCAAGCGCCGGACAATGTGCAGTGGGTTCCAGGCAAGGGCGCTTCGTTTTACACGCCTTCCTACCGATCAAAATGAGGCCTTGGCACAATCGACAATTCTGTTAGGGGGCGCATCGGTCGTCCGCCATAGCCCTAGAGCGAACAGTTCTGCGGCGGTCAGACAGCAGCACACTGAACGTCAGCGAGGGGGCGGAGCGGTCATCGATACCGAAGCCCGAAGCGGACATCGGCGGTTGGGCCCAAGAGCGGCTCCGCTGCAGTTCCGCTAAGGGTCGAAAGCAGTCTCTCGCCTCAATGCGAAAAGCCGCCCCTCATACCGCCTCCGCCGCCTTCCAGTAGTCCAGCCGCCGGAAGAAGGGCGCCGGGTCCTTGGGCGTGACCAGGTTGGCCGGGTCGTGGAACAGGCGGTCGTGCAGGCGCGTCAGGGTGAAGCGCACCGCCGCCGCCGCGCCGAGCTCCGGCAGGGCTTCGCGCTCGGCGTCCGACAGGGGCCGCACCGACTCATAGCCCTTCTGGAAGGCGCGAAGGGCCGACGGCAGGGGCCGTCCCTCGGCGTCGAAGCCCCAGGCGCTCAGCGCGATGGCCAGGTCGTAGGCCAGCACGTCGACGCAGGCGAAATAGAAGTCGATCACCCCGCCCACGTCCGTCGCCCCATGCTCGTTCGTCGCGAACAGGACGTTGTCGGGGAAATAGTCGGCGTGGATCGGCCCGCGCGGCAAGGTGGGGTCGCTCCACGGCCGGGCCAGGTCGGGCAGCAGGCGCTGCATCTGGTCCAGCATTCGCCGGTCCTCGCCCTTGGCGGCCATATCGCAGCGCGCGGCCAGCTCGGCCCAGGCGCGCGGCCCGACCGGGTTGTCGCGCACGCCCTCATAGTCGGCGGCGTCCAGGTGCAGCAGGGCCAGGACCTGGCCCGCGCGATACTGGTCCTTGTCCGTCGGTTGACGCTTCCAGGCGCCGGGCGTCCATTCCACGAGGGCGGCGGCGCGGCCGTTCAGGCGGCCGATCACCTGGCCTTCCCGGTCCGCGACCGGCGCGGGCGTGGGGAAGCCTTGCGCCGCCAGACGCCCCGTGAGGCCCAGGCAGAACGGCAGAGCCGAGGGGTCCGTCCGCCCCTCGAACAGGGTCAGGACATAGGCGCCCCGATCCGTCACCAGGCGATAGTTGGTGTTCTCGACCCCCTCGGCGATCGGGGTCAGTTCGACCAGGCCGCCGAGAGGGTAGCGCATGAGATAGTCGGCGGCCTGCTGCGGCGTGACGGGCGTGAAGACGGCCATGACTAGACAAGCTCCGCGGCGGCGCGTCGGGCGCGCATGACGTCGGCCACGTCGGCCAGGACGCTCTCGGTCGTGGCCCAGCGCCCGGCGCCGCGCCCCTTGCACGTCCACACCCGGCCGTCCTGACCATAGACCTTCAAGGCGTTGCGCTCTCCGTTCAGGGAGAGGAAGAGCGCGTCTTCCAGTTCGCCGTCAAGGCGCACCGAGGCGTCCAGCCCGCCGTCGCGGTCGAAGCAGGCGCCGATCTGGCGCACCGGCGCCTCGCCCAGGGGCGTCTCGGCGGCCAGGACGTCGCGCGGCAGGTCGTCGGGCGAGCGGCCGAAGGCCTCGAAGGACAGCAGCTTGACCTTGGCGGCGGCGTCGAAGCCTTCCAGGTCCGAGGACGGGTCCTCCTCGGCGAAGCCCGCGGCGCGGGCGTCGGCCAGGGCGTCGCCGAAGGTCGCCCCGGCGCCCAGGCGCTCGAGCATGAAGTTGACCGTGCCGTTCAGCACCGCCTCGAAACCGGCCACCGGACCGGCGGCGCGGGCGGCGCGCAGCGTCTCGATCATCGGCGAGCCGCCGCCGACCGAGGCCGACCAGGCGACGCGGCAACCGTTGGCGTCAGCCAGGGCCTGAAGCCCCTTGGGATCGCGGGCCACGGCCTGCTTGTTGGCGCTGACCACGTCGCAGCCGGCCTCGAGCGCGCGGCGGATCAGGGCGTGGCCCGCCTCGCCCTCGGACAGGGCCTCCAGCAGCAGGTCCGGCTTCTTGGCCAGCACGGCGTCGACGTCGTTGGTGAACAGGTCGGCCGGGGCGGCGACGTCACGTTTCTTCTTAGGATCGCGCACCAGGACGGCGACCACCTCGAAGCGGCTATCGGGCAGCAGGCGGCTGAGCAGGCCCCCGCCCACCACGCCGCAGCCGGCCACGGCCACCTTCAGCGGCGCCGGGACCTGGACCGGGCCGGGAGGGGCGCCGCGCTCGCCCACCACCGTGCCCTCGGCGCGGCCCAGGGCGGCCACCTCGATCTCGACGCCGCGCGCCTGGGCCAGGTCGATGGCGTCGTGCTGGACCAGGGCGCCGCCGACCTGGCGGGCCGTGTCCCAGCAGGCGCGGCGATAGCGTTGCGGCGTGCCCGCGCTGGAGGCCGGGTCGCGGTCGTAGAGGCCGTCCACGTCCTTGACCAGGCGCACCCGCTTCAAGCCCAGCTCGGCGGCCAGGACCACCGCCGTCAGGTCCGACCCGCCCCGGCCCAGCAGGGCCACGCGGCCGTTGCCGCGCACCGCGCCGAAGCCCGGCACCACGACAACCTCATGCTCGGCCAGGGCCTGATGCAGGCGCTCGCCCTTCAGCCCGACCGGGCGGGCGTGCTGGCTCGGGCCTTCCGCCACGATGCCCAGTTCGCGCACCGACAGGCCGACGGCGTCCAGCCCCACCCGGTCGCAGGCGACGGCGACCAGGGCGGCGGCCTTCTCCTCGCCCAGGACGACATAGGCGGGCAGCAGTTCGTTCTCGTGATCCAGGCCCAGGCCGCGGGCCTCGGCCAGCAGTTGGTCCGTCTGGCCGGCCAGGGCCGAGACCACCGCCACCACCTTACGCCCGGCGCGGACGTGGCCGTAGATCTCGCTGGCGACGGCGGGCGCCTGGGCGGCGTCGCGCAGGACCGAGGAGCCGAACTTCAGCACCACGACATCGGCGGCGGGGGCGGCCGCAACGGGTTTCGACTGATCGGCGACGAGGGCGAGAGAGGCGGACATGGAGCAGTTCCTGAAGGCTGGGTGTCGGGGAGAGGAAGGTTGGGTTCGGGCCAAGAAAAAACCCCGCCCGGGGGTCCGGGCGGGGTGATCGGTTCTTGCGTGTCTCGCCTAGACGGCGCGCATCATCCGGTCCCCGCCCGCAAGGGCATGGTGGTGGTACCGGTGGTGGTAATCATGGACGCGAAGAGACCCGTCGCCGAGGCGGCGAGCGCGGTCATCTGCATGCTGGCGAGGCGGTGAAGCACAGGCGGCGTCCGGTTGAAAAATCGTGCCCCAAGGGTGGGACACGGCGCCGCGCTGCGTCAACCCCCGTCAGAAAGAATTTTTCACAGCAACGCTTTGCATGGCCGTTTTCGCCGACATTTGGCGGTCACCTCAGCGAAACGGGGTGAAATTTTTCGCTTGACCGGCGCTCTTCGCAACCGCACCGTAAGCTCACTCATCAAGACCGGCTGAGGGATTAGGCCCTTTGACGCCGGGGCAACCATCGGGTTCCGCCCGAAACGGTGCCAACTCCTGCGGGGCCCTTTCGGGCCGCGAGAGATGAGTGGAGCGTCGACGAGGCGACGCGCCACGGGTCTGTCACTGCATGGGTTTCGGGGTGAGCCGGAACCGCGCGTGATTGTTGAGACCCATGACCCTGGCCCTGATTTCCATCGACGCACCCGAAGAGCCTTCCTGTCAGGCCGCCGCGCCTGCGACCAGGGCTGCGCGCCGTCCGTCCGAACTGCTGCAACGCGACGGCGCCCACGACGTCGTGGTTCCGATTCCGGACGGTTTCGAGCTGGATTTCGGCGGAACCCTGACCCAGAAACAGGTCGTCGGCCGCCTGCACGGCAAGGCGAACGCCCCCCTGATCGTGGTCGCGGGCGGGATTTCCGCCGACCGCTACGTCCACCGCACCGAGACCAAGGGCCTGGGCTGGTGGTCCGGCGCCGTGGGCGTGCGCGCCCCCATCGACCTGACCCGGTTCCGCGTCCTGGCCTTTGATTTCGCGCCGGAATTTGGCGACGGCGTCACCGAGCCCAAAGCGCCGCTGACCATCACCACCCAGGATCAGGCGCGCCTCCTGGCCCTGCTGCTGGATCACCTGGGCGTCGAGAAGGTCGCCGCCTTCATCGGCTGCTCCTACGGCGGCATGATCGCCCTGGCCTTCGGCGAGCTCTTTCCCGACTGGGCCGAGCAGCTGGTGGTGGTGTCCGCCGCCCACCGCCCTCACCCGCTGGCCACGGCCTGGCGTGGCATCCAGCGCCGCATCCTGCAACTGGGCCTCGAGACCGGCCGGGTGGATCAGGCGATCGGCCTGGCGCGCGAACTGGCCATGACCACCTATCGCACCCAGGAGGAGTTCGGCGACCGCTTCGATTCCGAGGCCCCCAGCCATGCCGGCCAGGCCTATCCCGTCTGCGACTATCTGACGTCGCGCGGCCGAGCCTATCGCGACCGCACCACCCCCTCGCGCTGGCTGACCCTGTCGGACTCCATCGACCGCCACCGGGTCGAGCCCGAGGCGATCAGCGCCCCCGTCACCCTGGTCGGCTTCACCACCGACCGCCTGTGCCCCATCGACGACATGCGAGAGCTGGCCGACCGCCTGCCCAACCTCTGGCGCTTCGAACAGCACGCTTCCGTCTACGGCCACGACGCCTTCCTGAAGGAAGACGCGCTGGTCGGCGACATTCTGACTTCCGTACTGAAGGACATCGACCAATGAGCCGCGCCCGTCCCGCCGATCCCCGCACCATCGCCGCCCGCTCGGGCGTCGATACGGACACGGCCCACGGCGCGGTCATGCCGGCCCTTTATCTGTCGTCCAACTATTCCTTCGCCGCCTTCGGCCAGCCGCGCAAATACGACTATTCGCGCTCGGGCAATCCGACCCGCGACGTCCTGGCCGAGACCCTGGCCGAGCTGGAAGGCGGCGCCGGTTGCGTGGTCACCGCCACCGGCATGGCGGCGGTCGACCTGCCGCTGAGCCTGCTGGAGCCGGGCGACCTGCTGATCGCCCCGCACGACTGCTACGGCGGCACCCACCGCCTGCTGACCGCCCGGGCGAAGAAAGGCCATTTCCGCGTCGCCTTCGTCGATCAGAACGACGGCCCGGCACTGGACGCCGCCCTGGCCGACGGCGCCAGGCTGGTGCTGATCGAGACCCCGTCCAACCCGCTGCTGCGCGTGGTCGACGTGGCCGACGTCTGTCGCCGCGCCCACGCCGTCGGGGCCAAGGTGGTGTGCGACAACACCTTCCTGTCGCCCGCCCTGCAGCGCCCGCTGGAGCTGGGCGCCGACATCGTCGTCCACTCGACCACCAAATACATCAACGGCCATTCCGACGTGGTCGGCGGCGCCGTGATCGCGGCCGATCCGGCCGATCATGAACAGTTGGCCTGGTGGGCCAACTGCCTGGGCGTCACCGGCTCGCCGTTCGACGCCTATCAGACCCTGCGAGGCCTGCGCACCCTGTTCACCCGCATCGAGCGCCAGCAGGCCACGGCCGGCCTGGTCGCGGCGGCGCTGGAGCAGCATCCGGCGGTGAAGGCGGTTCACTATCCGGGCCTGGCGTCCCATCCCGGCCACGCCCTGGCGACGCGTCAGCAGTCAGGGCCGGGCGCCATGCTCAGCTTCGAGCTGACCGGCGGGACCGAGGCCGTCTGCGCCGTCATCGAGCAGCTGGACGTCTTCACCCTGGCGGAATCCCTGGGCGGCGTCGAAAGCCTGATCGCCCACCCGGCCACCATGACCCACGCGGCCATGACGCCCGAGGCCCGCGTGACGGCGGGCATCACAGACGGCCTGCTGCGCCTGTCGGTCGGACTGGAGCATCAGGACGACATCCTGGCCGACCTGGTGCAGGCGCTGGACGCGGTGACGCTGAAGGCGGCGGCGTAATCGGCGAAGTGCGCGCCTCTCCCTCCCCGTCCCGGGGAGGGTGGTCGCAGCGAAGCGGAGACCGGGTGGGGAGGGCCAGGCGATCCTGGGCTCGGCGCTTGAATAGCCCTGCCGCCCCCACCCGGCTTGGCTGCTCCGCGCCGCCCTCCGGGTCGGCCTGACGGCCTCAGCCACCCTCCCCGGGACGGGGAGGGAGAATTTGGCGCTTACGCCACGGCCCGCGCCAGGGCCTCCATCCGGCCGCGCGCGTCCAGGTCGCGCGTGTCGTCCAGGGCGAACTGTCCCATCATGCGGTCCAGCTCGACCGCGTCGGCGGCCAGGGCGTGGCTGGCGGCGGTCGACTGCTCGACCATGGCCGCATTCTGCTGCGTGACCTGATCCATCTGGGTGACGGCGATGTTGACCTGCTGCAGGCCGCTGGCCTGTTCCTTCGAGGAGGCGGCGATCTCTTCGGCGATGACGGTCAGGCGCTGGATCTGGTCGGCGATGCGCTCCAGCGCATGGCCCGTGTCGCCGACCAGGGCGACGCCCTCGCCGACCTGGCGGCCCGAGGCGGTGATCAGGGTCTTGATCTCCTTGGCCGCTTCGGCCGAGCGCTGGGCCAGGGCCCGCACTTCCGAAGCGACGACGGCGAAGCCGCGACCGGCGTCGCCCGCGCGCGCCGCCTCGACGCCGGCATTCAGGGCCAGAAGGTTGGTCTGGAAGGCGATCTCGTCGATCACGCCGATGATGGCGCCGATCTCGGAGGACGAACGCTCGATCTCGCCCATGGCGGCGATGGCGCGGCCCACCACGGCCTGCCCCTCGACCGCCTCGGACCGAGCCCCGCGGACCACGCCGCCGGCCTCGACCGCGCCCTCGGCCGAACGGGCCACGGTGGCGGTGATCTGCTCCAGGGCGGCGGCCGTTTCTTCCAGGCTGGCCGCCTGCTGCTCGGTGCGGCGCGACAGATCATCCGACGCATGGCTGATCTCCCGCGCGCTGGAGCCGATGGCGCCCGCGCGTTCGACGATGATCCGCATCACGCCCTGCAGCTTGTCCATCGCCGCGTTGAAGTCGATGCGCAGCGCCTCATAGGCGGGCGGAAAGGACTCGGTCAGGCGGAAGGCCAGCTGGCCGTGCGACAGCCGCTCCAGCCCGCGAGCCACCCCCTCGACCACACGGGCCTGCTGGCGGGCGGTCTCGGCGCTGCGCGCGGCCTGCTCCTGGCGTTCCTGCTCGGCGGCCAGCCGGGCGGCCTCCGTCTCGGCCTCCAGACGCACCTTCTCCTCGGCGTTCTGCTTGAAGGTCAGCACGGCGCCGGCCATGCGGCCGATCTCGTCACGACGCCCGACGGCCGGGACGACGACGTTCAGATCGCCGCCGGCCAGGCGCGTCATGGCGCGAGTCATGGCCTCGACCGGGCGGCTGAGGGCGCCGATCAGCCACAGGGCGGCGCCCACGGCGATGATCAGGGCCAGGAAGCCGCCGATGCCGAAGGCGACATAGGCCTGGGTGAAGGCCGCGGCCTTGGCCCTTTCACGCTGGGCCGCGACGACCGATTCCTTTTCCTGGATGGCGGCGACGCTCGCGCGGATGTCGAAAAGGCGCGCCGAGGCCTTGAGGTTCGCCAGCGCCTGGGCGTGGGTCGCCGGATCGCGCGCCAGGGCGATCTCCTTTTCGGCGCTCTGGCGGAAGGCGTCGCCCCCGACCTTCAGCGCATCCTGTTCGGCCCGATAGGCGCCCGTCGCATCGACCGCCGCCAGATCGGCCAGACGGGCGGTGTAGCGCGCCGTGGCCTCCTGATAGTGGGCCAGGAACTCCTCGTCGCGGGTTGCGACGAAGCCGCGCAGGCCGTTCTGCTGCTCGACCGACGCGGTCTGGATCAGGTCGGTCGTCTTGAAGATCGCGTTCGAGGCCGCGTCGGCCGCGTCGGCGCGCTGCAGAGCCGCGACGGCCCAAAGGACGACAAGCGTCGCCAAGCCGCACGCGCCGATCACGGCGGCGAAGGACGCCATCAGCTTCTTGGGAACAGAAAGATTTTGCAGCATGGTCAGGCAACTCGGCAGGAGGTCAGAATTTCTGACTAGCCGCGAGGGGGTTCGCCAAGTGTTAGCGCCCGCGTGGGGGCATCTACGTAGTCGCGCTCACAGCGCCTTCAGCACCACCGACAGAGCCGTCAGCAGCAGATAAGCGGCAAAGGCCCGGCGCAGAAGACGCCGGTCCAGCCGGTGCGCCAGCCGCGCCCCATAGGGAGCCGTCAACGCCGTCAGCAGCCCCATGATCACCGCCGCCGGCACGTTGACATAGCCCAGCGACAGCGGCGGCCTCCCCGGCGCGTCCCAGCCGAAGGCCGCGAAGCCCAGGGCCGCCGTCGCCCCGATGGCCAGGCCGAAGCCCGAGGCCGTCGCCACCGCCTGATGGATCGGCCGTCCGCACAGGGTCATGGTCATGCCGCCGAAACTGCCGCCGCCGACGCCCATCATGGCCGACAGCAGGCCGATCATCGTGCCGACGCCGCGCCGTCCCCAGCCGGTCGGCAAATCCTTGCGCAGGGTATAGCGCTCGGGCATCAGCCCCATCTGCAGGGCGACCAGCAGCAGGCAGACGCCGTAGACGACGGCGAGGCCCTCCATGGAGACCACCCCCGCGATCGCCGCCCCGACCAGGCCGCCGAACGCCACCCAGGGCGTCCAGGTCTTCAACACCTGCTCGTCCACCGCCCCGTGCGCCCGGTGCGTCGCCAGCGACCGCAGCGAAGTGGCGACGATGGTCAGCAGGGAGGTGCCGATGGCGACGTGCAAATTGCTCTCGCCGCCCACGCCCAGCACCGAGAAGGCGTAGAAGAGGGCGGGCACCAGCACCGTGCCGCCGCCGACTCCGAACAGGCCGCCGATCACGCCCGCGATCGCCCCCGCCCCGGCCAGGGCGGCGAGCATGAGCACGAGTTCGGACAGGGGCAGGGTCATGAGCCATGGCTTAGCGGCACAACCCGCCAGCGTCATCCCGGAAAGGGCTCAGCCCTTATCCGGGACCGGCTCTCCGCTTCGCTGCGGCCGGGATGACGGTTTTTGCGACGCCTTTCCTCCCCATGAAATGGGGAGGGGGGCCGCGGAGCGGTGCAGGGGCAAGGACGGCGGAACCAAGCGGCCCCTCCGTCTCGTCGGCTGCGCCGCCGATCCACCTCCCCACTGCGTGGGGAGGAGAAGAACTCAGGCCGCCTTGCGCGCCTCGGCCTCGCGCACGGCCTCGACGGCGCGGTCGACCACTTCCAGGCCCGCGCCCGGCTTGACGCCCTCGACGGTCAGGATGCGGCGGAAGGCGCGCGCCCCGGCGCGGCCGTGCATCAGCCCCAACATGTGCCGGGTCATGCTGGCCAGATTGGCGCCCTCGTCCAGCCGTGCGGCCATATAGGGGCGATAGCGCTCCAGCGCCTCGAACACGTCCACGTCCTCAACAGCCTCGCCGAAGAGGCGGCGGTCCACCTGCCCCATCAGCGCCGGCTCGTGATAGGCGGCGCGGCCCAGCATGACGCCGTCCAACTGCACGCCGTCGTCGGCCTTCAGATGCGCCTCGGCCTGGTCCAGGTCGCCGATGCCGCCGTTGATGCAGATGGTCAGGTGCGGCCGCTCGCGCTTCAGACGCCGCACCAGATCATAGTCCAGCGGCGGCACGTCGCGGTTCTCCTTGGGCGACAGCCCCTTCAGCCAGGCCTTGCGCGCATGGACGATGAAGTGGGTGATGCCCACCGCCGCCGAGGCATCGACCGTGGCGAACAGGCTTTCCTGCGGGTCCTGATCGTCGACGCCGATACGGCATTTGACGGTGGCGGGGACGCGGACCGCCTCCTTGATGGCCGCCATGCAGTCGGCCACCAGCTCCGGCTCGCGCATCAGGCAGGCGCCGAACTTGCCCGACTGCACCCGGTCCGAGGGGCAGCCGACGTTCAGGTTGATCTCGCCATAGCCGTAGGCCTCGCCGATCCTGGCCGCCTCCGCCAGCTGGGCCGGGTCCGAGCCGCCCAGCTGCAGGGCCACGGGATGCTCCACCGCGTCGAAGCCCAGCAGCCGGTCGCGGTCGCCGTGGATCACCGCCGGGGCCGTGACCATCTCCGTATAGAGCAGGGCGCGCGCGCTCAGCGCACGATGAAACGCCCGACAATTGCGGTCGGTCCAGTCCATCATGGGGGCGACGGAAAACCGGTGCGGCGGATGCTGGCTCATGGGCCGCCCCTATACTGACAATGGGCCGGAATGGCGACCGGCCCCCGCTGGGGTCAGCCCCGCGCCACCTGGAAGCCCGCGAAGGACTGGCTGACCGGCATCAGCTCCAGGGCGTTGATGTTCAGGTGCGGCGGCAGGGTCGCGACCCAGAACAGGGTCTCGGCGATGTCCTCGCCGGTCATGGGCGCCGCCCCGCCGTAGAGGGCGTCCGACGCCGCCTGGTCGCCGCCGGTGCGGACCAGGGTGAACTCCGTCTCGGCCATGCCCGGCTCGATGGAGGTGACGCGCACTCCCGTCCCGTGCAGGTCCGACCGCAGCCCCAGCGAGAACTGGCGCACGAAGGCCTTGGTCCCGCCATAGGCGTTGCCGCCCTTGTAGGGATAGGTCGCGGCCACCGAACTGATGTTCAGGATCGCCCCCTTGCGCGCGATCAGGCGCGGCAGCAGACGACGCGTGATGGTCACCAGGCCGGTGATGTTGGTGTCGATCATCTGCCGCCACTGATCCAGGTCGGCCTCCTGCGCCGTCGCCGTGCCCAGCGCCAGCCCGGCGTTGTTGATCAGCACGTCGATGTCGCGGAAGCCTTCCGGCAGGGCGTCCAGGGCGGCGTCGATGGCGGCCTCGTCGCGCATGTCGAAGGGGGCGGCGTGAACCCGATCCGCCCCCAGCTCGGCGACCAGTTCGTCCAGGCGCGCCTGGCGGCGGCCGGTGGCGATCACCTTCCAGCCCGCGCCGGCAAAGCGGCGCGCCGCCGCCCGGCCGATGCCCGAGGTGGCTCCGGTGATCAGAATGACGCCGCTCATGATGTCCGTCCTGGCTGAGGCTTTACTGTTGTCGCTGGCTTAATCCCGCACCAGCCCGCCGTCGACCACCAGATTCTGCCCCGTCACCGCCCGGCTCCACGGCGAGGCGAAGAAGAGGACGGCGTCGGCGAACTCCTGCGGCGTCGTCACCGAACGCAACGGCGTCATGCCGGCGATCAGGTCGAACACCGCCTCCGGCGTCGCCGCGCTGGCGTCCGTGGTGCGCAACAGCCCGCCCGAGACCATGTTGACCGTGATGCCCGAGGGGCCGAGGTCGCCCGCCGCCGTCCGCGTCAGGCTCAGCAGGGCGGCCTTGGCGGCGGTGTAGTCGTGATAGGGCACGACCGGATTCTGGAACAGGTTGGTGCCGATGTTGACCACCCGGCCGAAGCCTTGCGCGCTCATGCCCGGCGCCGTGGCCTGGATGACGTTCAGCGCGCCGCGGATCACGGTCGCGAACTGGCGCTCCATGTCCGCCCAGGGAATGTCGGCCATCTGGGCGCGGGCGTCGCCGTTGAAGCTGTAGTCCAGGGCGTTGTTGACCACGGTGCTGACCGGAGCGCCGAAATGGTCGACCCCCTTGGCGACCATGGCGTCGACCGCCGCGCGGTCGGTCACGTCGGCCTGGATCGCGATCGCGCGATCGCCCAGTTCGGCCGCCAGCGCCTCGGCCTGCTGGCCGCTGCTGCGCCAGTTGATGACCACCCGCGCGCCCTGCCCGGCGAAAGCCCGCGCCGCCGCCGCGCCCACGCCGCGCGCGCCGCCGGTGATGAGAACGATCTGATCGCGGATGTCCATTTTGGCCCTCACTCTGAACAATGACGCCCAGCCATAGGCCGCGCCCTCCCCCGCGTCATCCCTGAGCAGGTCTTTCCTAGCCCGCTCATCCCGGCGAAGGCCGGAATCCAGATGCACAAGCGCCGGGCTCGCTGCTGCCAAGAGGCGTCGTGGAGCGTCGCCTGGCGGCGGCCAGCCATACAATCTGGATCCCGGCCTTCGCCGGGAGGAGCGGCGAGAGTTAACGAACATGGGTTGCATTTAGCGTCTTACCTAATTAGCTTTCTGCCTATGAACAGCCTGTTCAAAGCCCTGTCGCATCCAGTTCGGCGCCGCATCATCGCCATGCTGCGGTCCGGGCCGCTGTCCTCGGGCGAGATCGCCGCCGCCTTCGACATGAGCTGGCCCACCGTCACCGGCCACCTCAACGCCCTGAAGGAGGCCGAACTGGTCAGCACCGAACGTGAGGGCCAGTCGATCCGCTATCGACTGGAGATCTCGGCGGTGGAGGAGGCCCTGGCCTTCCTGATGGACCTGACCGGAACAGGCGCAGACCAAGCCGACACGGAGGAGCCCCGATGAACCGTCTCACCCTGGCCGACACGGCCGCCGGGATCGTCTCCCTATTGATCCTCACGGCGGCGGCGTGGGTGGCGATCTACGGCCCCGCCGCGCCCATTCCCTTGCATTTCGACGCCTCGGGCCAGGCCGACCGCTACGGCGACCGCCATGAGCTGGCGGCGGCTCTCGCGGGGCTGGCGGGGTTGAACCTGCTGGTCGCCTGGATGACCGGACGCCAGGCCGACGCCGCCGCCGATCCGATCCGCCAGAAGGGCCTGCGGCGCGGTCAGTGGCTGTCGATCATCATCATGGGAGCGACCGCCGCCTTCGTCGCCTGGTCCAGCCTGAGTCCCGCCGCCCTGACCGGCGCGGCGCATCCGGGCGGGGCCATGGCCTTCCTCGCCTTCATCCTGCTGGTCGCGGGGGCGGTCCTGGGTCGCGTCGGCCCCAACCCCTTCATCGGGGTGAAGACGCCCTGGGCCTACAAGTCGCGCCTGGCGTGGGACCGCTCCAACCGCCTGGCCGGGCGGCTGATGTTCTGGCTGGGCGCGCTCGGCCTGATCGCCAGCCCGTTCGCGGCCCAACCGACGGGCCTGATCGCCCTCACGATCGGCGTCCTGATCGCCGCCGCCTGGTCGGTGTTCGAAAGCTGGCGCGTGTGGCGCGCCGACCCCGAGCGCCAGCCCTTCTGACCTTGAAAACCTCACGACGGAGACAAGCATGCTGACCCTCGCCGCCGCCCTGCTGCTCTCGCCGGTCTCGACGCCCGTCGAACTGGCCTCCAGCCCAGCGCCCCTGCACGGAACCCTGCTGACGCCCGAGGGCGAGACGCGCGCGGCCGCCGTCATCATCGCCGGATCCGGCCCGACAGACCGGGACGGGAACAGCCCCGTCGGCGTGACCGGCGGCGTCTATCGCCAGTTGGCCGAGAGCCTGGCCGAGCGCGGCGTGGCCACCGTCCGCTATGACAAGCGCGGCATCGCGGCCAGCGCCGCCGCCGCCACGGACGAGGCCAAGCTGACCTTCGACGCCCTGATCGACGACGCCCGCGCCTGGGCCCGGCTGACGGCGGAGCGGACCGGCCGTCCGTGCGTCTGGCTGATCGGCCACAGCGAAGGCGCCCTGATCGGCCAGGCCGCGGCGGCCGACAATCCCAAGGTCTGCGGCCTGGTGCTGCTGTCGCCGGTCGGAGAGCGGGCGGGCGCGCTGATCCGCCGCCAGCTGGGCGCCGGCCTGCCCGAGGCCATGAAGCCCGAGGCCTTCGCCGTCCTGGACGAACTGGAGGCGGGGCGCACCGTCGCGAACCCGCCGCCCGCCCTGGCCGCCCTGTTCCGCCCCTCGGTCCAGCCCTATCTGATCTCCTACCTCGTCGTGGACCCCGAGGCCCTGATCGCCGACTACGACCGCCCGGTCCTGCTGGGCCACGGCGCCGCCGACATCCAGGTGCCGCCGTCCAATACGGAGCGCCTGGCCAAGGCTCAGCCCAAGGCCGAGGTGGCGATCTTCGACGGGCTGAACCACGTCCTGCGCCCGGCGCCGCTGGACCGCGCCGCCAACCTGGCGACCTATGGCGACGCCGCCCTTCCCCTGGGCGCCGAGGTCGCGCCCGCCGTGGCGGACTTCATCCTGAAGTAATCGCCCCTCTCCCCTTGAGGGAGAAGGAAAATCAGTCGTCCAACTCCGCCCGCGCCTGTTCGGCCAGATCGAAGAAGCGGCGGCGGACTTCGGCGGCGAAGGGGTTGTCGTGTTCGATGGCGCGGAAGACCGCCGCGCTGTCGTGGCGCACCATGTCGACGCCCTGCATGACGCGCTCGAAACTGGTCGTGGTCATGCGCGTCGGCAAGGGCTCCATCGCCAGCAGGACCTTGGCGATCAGATGGGTCAGGCCCTGCACCGTCGCCGCCTCGCGGTCGTGATCCTCGGGCGTGACGACGAAGACCTTCAGCCCCAGGGCCTTGCGGCAGAAGGCGGCGACGCGCCACGCCGCCTTGTCGCCGCGCACCGGGCAGACGGCGATGCGCAGGCCCGCGATGCCGTCCTTGCCGCTCTGGGGGCCGAACAGGGGATGGGTGCCGACGATGTCGACGCCCTCGGGCAGGCCGTCCAGCATGACCTTGGCCGGCTTCACCTTCACCGACCCGACGTCGAGGATCAGGGCGCCGGGCGTCACGTGCGGCGCGATGGCCGCCACCGTCTCGGCCAGCACGCCGACCGGCACGGCCAGCACCACCATCGGACAGGCCGCCGCCTCTTCCAGCGTCGTCAGCCGCGCCCGCCCCTCGCCGTCGCTTGCCGCTGGGTCGTGGGCGAGGATGTCGAACCATGGCGACAGATGCTTCGCCGTCAGCCGCCCGAAGGCGCCGAAGCCGATCAGGCCGAGTTGGGGCCGGGACTGGCTCACCCCGCCAGCGTCTCCTGGAACCGCACCGGCTGGCCGTGGGCCTGGCCGATCAGTTCGCCGTCCTTCATCACCACGCGACCGCGCACGATGGTGGCCACCGGCCAGCCGGTCGCCTCGAAGCCGTCGAAGGGGGTCCAGCCGCAGCGCGTGGCCTGCTGATCGTGGGTGATGGTCTTCTTGGCCTTCAGGTCGACGATGGTCAGGTCGGCGTCATAGCTGACGGCCATCCGTCCCTTGTTGGCGGTGCCGAACACCCGCTGCGCCCCGCCCGAGGTCAGGTCGATGAAGCGCTCCAGCGACAGCCGCCCATTGGCGACGTGCGTCAGCATCAGCGGCACCAGGGTCTGCACCCCCGGCATCCCCGACGGCGAGGCCGGATAGGGCTTGGCCTTCTCTTCCTTGGTGTGCGGCGCGTGGTCAGAGCCCAGCACGTCAGCCACCCCCTGTTGCATGCCCCACAGCCACAGGGCGTCGACGTGCTCCTGCGACCGGATCGGCGGGTTCATCTGGGCGTAGGCGCCAAGACGTTCATAGGCTTCCGGCGCGACAAGGGTCAGGTGCTGCGGCGTGATCTCGACGGTGGCGACATCCTTGTGGAAGCGCAGGAACTCCATCTCATCCTTGGTCGTGACGTGCAGGACGTGGATGCGCGCGCCGGTCTCCTTGGCGAGGCCCACCAGGCGGCGGGTGGACATGATGGCGCTCTCGGCGTCGCGGACTTCGGGGTGGCTGGTCCAGTCGCCGGTGCGGGCCAGGCTGCGGCGCTCGACCAGACGGTATTCGTCCTCGGAGTGGAAGGTGGCGCGGCGGCGCACGTTCGACAGGACCTTCCTCACCCCCTCGTCGTCGGCGATCAGCAGGTCGCCGGTCGAGGCGCCCATGAAGACCTTGACCCCGCAGCAGCCCGGCAGCCGCTCGAGATCGGCCAGATCCTCAGCGTTTTCATGCGTGCCGCCGACGTAGAAGGCGTGGTCGGTCCACATCCGGTCCTTCGCCCGCACCAGCTTGTCGGCCATGGTGTCGGGGTCGGTGGTGTTGGGGTTGGTGTTCGGCATCTCGAACACGGCGACGACCCCGCCCAGGGCGGCCGCGCGGCTGCCGGTCTCGAGGTCTTCCTTCCACTCCAGACCCGGCTCGCGGAAGTGGACCTGGGTGTCGATGACGCCGGGCAGGACGGTCAGGCCGGCAGCGTCGAATACTTCTCCGGCCGAGGCCTGGCTCAGGTCGCCGATGAAGGCGATGCGGCCGTCGATGACCCCCACGTCGGCCCGGCCGCGTCCGGCGTGGTTGGCCACCTCGCCGCCCCGAACGATCAGGTCATAGGTCTGGGTCATCGCGCGCATCTCTCCTGAGGTCCCGGCGCTTATGCGCGCTGGACGCTCGGGGACGCAAGCGGACGAGGTCAGAGCCCTTCCCCCATCGAGGGGTAAGGGAGCCTCAGGCTCCCCGTTCCGCCAGCAGCTTCTTCGCCGCCTTCAGCACCCGCTCATAGGGCAGGTCCATCATGTGCTGGATATGCTGGTTCAGGCGCGGGTCCAGTTCCTGGAACTCCTGCAGGCTGCGCGGGCCGCGCACGGCGACGCCGGTCCAGGGACGCTTCAGCGTCTCGTCCGAAGGGCCGAAGACCGCCACCGCCGGCACGCCCGCCGCCACGGCAAGCTGGGTCCACAGGGAGTCGCCGCCCAGGTAGAGGTCGGCGCGCGACAGGGCCGCCGCCGTCTGCAGCCGCGTCAGCCGGCCCTGCAGCTCGATCACCCGCTCGCGCTTGACCGCCGAGCGGACGGTCTTGGCCGCGTCGCGGTCCGCCTCCTCGCCGACGATCATCAGACGCCCCCCGGCCAGCGGCCCGCCTTCGCCCAGCAGGGAGATGGCGACCTTGGCGTAGCGGTCGGCGGGCCAGCGCTTGCCGATCCAGTCGGCGCCCGGCCCGATCGCCAGGATCGGCCCGTCGCCCGGTGGGATCAGGGCGTCGGCGGCTTCCTGCGCATCGCGGCCGATGAACAGTTTCGGCGCCGGAATCTCGTCCAGTTGCAGCGTCCGCGCCGCCTGTTCGACCAGGTGCACGCCCGGCAGAACCTTGCCCTTCACCGCCCGGCGCTGACGCCGCAGCTTGCCCGACAGGGTCGAGCCGCGCATGTCGACCACCAGGCCCCAGTGGGTCTCGCGCACCTGGTTCCACAGGGCGATCCAGTCCCAGCGCCCGTCGCGGTCCAGGGTGATCAGCCGTTGCAGGCGCGGCAGGTCCGCGAACAGCGGCGCGCTGGCGGGCGAGCCGACGACGGTGAAGGTCGCCTGCGGTATGGCCTCGACCAGCTGGGCCAGCGCCCCCGACGACAGGACCGCCTCCTCGGCGTCCGCCTCGGCGATGTAGAGGATCGGGAAACGACCGTGCATGGCGGGAGCCTAGCGGGATTCTCTACGCAATTCAGCGTAGATGCGATGAAGGCCGATCCCGCCCTCGCCGCCATCCCGAGGCCATGCGGCCGCCTGCGGGATCCGAGCTCAATCCTAAGCTACACGACGGCCGCTGGGCCGTCCGCGATGACGGCCGGCAGACGGCTCGGCGATGACCGCTTACGACCCGTAGTCGACCTTCAATCGGTCTTCCGCAGGCGCACGGACGCAGAGATTCTGTCTGCGCGAGGCTGATCATTGGGCACTTCCAGGCTCCAGACCTGGACCTCACTTGGCCAATCGTATGGTGCGGCGAGGAGTCGGCTCCGCGGTATCGACCTATTTGCGAAGTTGCCCACATACAGACCAGCGTATTGGACACCGCCACAAGTCACACTGAAGGTTTGAAAATCTAGCTTGACCCCATCTGTCGCCATCGCGCAGTCCGATGGAATATCAATGTCAAAAGCCATGCGTCCGTCATCTAGCATCGGACCAATTTTCGGCTGCGCCGAGCAGCCCAACGCTACAAACATGAATGCGATGAGAACAGCAGAGTTCGTCGGGCGGACATTGTTCATGGAGTAACTTTAGCCCAGTGACGCTTCGAGCTACAAATGCCCGCTTCCCACCCATCGCTGACATCGACGGCGACGGCTCTCCGGCCTGGAGGCCAAGGTCCGTTTTCGGCGCCCATGTCCAAGACCGTTCTCGACCCTTAGCGGCTCTTGCGAGGGTCCGATTCCGGGCGAAGTGACCATTGGAAAGGCCAAATGTCGTCTTTCCGGCGTCCGCACCCCACGCAGTTTTCAGGTGTCCGCAACCAAGGTGCGACGTAGCCCTTCCCTGTGTCCATGATGTGCTTTCGACAGCGGGGGCACCGAAGCGAGTTCCCCATCACCATCCAGAAGAGCGGGCCGAGAAGAAGCAGCGGCCAGAAAAACTGCGCGAGAGCGACGCCTACAAGGAGAAGAGCAGCCGCACAGGCGAAGAGAGGGTAATACCAGCGCATTTAAGTCTGCCTCTTCAGATTCTGAGCGCTTACAGCGATCAACGTCCGCCTCCCATCCTCAAGCGAACTTCGCTTCCCGACCCGTTGCGGACGTTCCTACGGGATCGGCGTGTTGCTACGCCAAGTGAAGAAAGCGAGCAGCCCAGCGGCCGGACCGATAATCGCGATTAAGGGCCACCAGTCAGCAGCCAGCGGCTGCAATGGCAGTCCGGTTCCAAGTGCTAACGCTAGAATGGCAAGGGAGAACGTCGCGCTTGTGCCCACAAGCATCCAAGCGCCCCGAAGCCATGGCCCGATATTTTTGGCGCTTTGAATTGCCCGCCTGGCGGCCAACCACGCCAGCGTGATTAGAGCGGCGGAAATCAGACCGTTCGTAAGCGCAAAGCGAAAGATCGGTTGCTGAACATTCAGCGGGCCCATAGTGCCCCACGCCAGAAAGCCAGCCAGTTTCAACCCACTGATAACTGCAAACCACGAGACGGGCACCACTGCCGTTCGGGCAAGACTCAAAGTAGGAACTGGCTCGTCACTCCATGCGAGCATGCCAAGAGCAACCAGCAAGGTGGCCCCGCCTCCGATAGCGACCCAGTTAAGCGCAAGTTGAGGCCAGAACGGCAGATAGGGATTGAAGCCAGGGTAGTCGATCTGCGGAGAGCCGATCATCGGCGTCATATCAACGAGGCCGCTGACCAAGAGGGCGCCGACCATCATCAAGACGGCCGAGATGAGTTTTCGAAGCGAGCGTCCCAACATTTGCCTCTCCCCATTTTGGGGACAGCTTAGTTGCTAAATGTCCGCTAACCACCCTTCGCGGACGTTCAGCGCGTCTGCTCCGCACCGACCGGACCATACACCCGCTTCCGCTGCGCCGAGGTTCGTGGCACTGACGCGCGATGAAGCCGCCTGAAGCCGCCGCCAAGATCGTTCGCCCCCTTCCCACCCTGATGCTGGAGCTTGAGGCCCGCGCGGCCTCGGGCGGGCCTGTCTGCGGCGTGGACGAGGCGGGGCGCGGCCCCTGGGCCGGGCCGGTGTCGGCGGCGGCGGTGATCCTGAACCCCGACGACCTGCCTCACGGCATCGACGACTCCAAGGCGCTGAACGAAAAGCGCCGCGCCGTGCTGGAGGTCGAGATCAAGGCCCGGGCGGTGGCCTGGGGCGTCGGCTTCGCCTCGGTCGAGGAGATCGAAGAGCTGAACATCCTGCACGCCACCGGCCTGGCCATGCGCCGCGCGGTCGAGGCCTTGGCCCATCCGCCGGTTCACGCCCTGGTGGACGGCAACTATCGCTTTCCCCTGCCCTGCCCGGTGACCACGGTGGTCGGCGGCGACGCCCTGTCCCTGTCGATCGCGGCGGCGTCGATCCTGGCCAAGACGGCGCGAGACCGGCTGATGATCGAACTGGACGCCCAATATCCCGGCTACGGCTTCGCCAGCCACAAGGGCTACAGCGCCCCGGCCCACCAGAAGGCGCTGAAGACCCTGGGCCCCTGCCCCGCCCATCGGCGCGGCTGGAGCCCGATCAGGGCCCTGCTCGAGGCCTAGCGTCAGACGCCGAGGGCGCCGCCGACGAGCAATCCCAGAACGATGGCGACCACAGCCATCGCCAGAAGGATCATCCAAGTCGGCAGACCGGTGGAAGCCCGGCGATGGGACGGTGCGCGATGGCTCGGCATACTCATGCCACCCGTAACCCGATCACCGCGAGAATGTTCCACTCAGGCGGCCACGGGCAGGTCGACCGGCTGATCCGTCACGATGAACAGATATTCCACGTTCCGCAGGCGTCCGACCGCCCCGACCTTCTCGCCCTTCAGATTGTGGATGCCGATGCGGGCGCCGACGTAGCGGGGACGCGGAATCTCGATCACCTGGACCCGGCCGCGCGCCGACAGCATGGCGGTCAGGTCGTCCCGGCTCAGATAGCCCTCGTCGTTGAAGCTGACGATCAGATTCGGCGCCCGCAGCCGCTCGACGACGGTCTGCAGCGCCGGGCCGATGCCGGGCTTGGAGTTGAAGGCGCTCTTGCGCGTCCTCACGTCGACCCGCTTGCGCGCCACGCCGTAGGTCTGAGGCTTGTCCCACAGCACCAGGCTTTCCCAGCAGTGATAATTGCCCAGGTAGGAGTGCTGGTTATAGGGCGGGTCCAGATAGACGAGGTCGGCCTCGACCTCGGCCGCCACCTCCACCGCGTCCCCGCGCGTCGCCACGCACGGCCCCGCCGCCACGCCGGGCAGCAGGTCCGGCAGACGCAGCTCCAGCGGCTTCAAGGCGCGCGGCGCCCACTGCTTCATATAGGCCATCTGCAGGCCCGCCGTGGAATCCACCCGGTCGGCCGCCTCCATCAGGGCCACCAGGACCACGGCCTTGAGCTCCGGCTCCAGCCCCATGGCCTCGATGCGCTCACGCATGGCGTCGATGCGGGCGCCGTTGTCGGGATGGAAGAAGCGGGCCTCTTCGCAATAGGTGCGGGTGAACCAGCCCGGGGCGGGCGCCACCCCCCGAAGCTCGGCCAGAACCGCCTCGGCCTTGTCCACCCAGCGCTCTCGGTCGGCCTGGACATAGGCGGTCGCGAGGGCGTGGGCATAGGCGTTGTGATCATTGGACCAGACGCGAAACCCCTCGCGCTTCAGCGCATGACCCACGCGCGCGGTGCCGGAAAACAGATCGCAGACCGTCCCCCCGTCAGGCTGGGCGGCCCGCACAGCGCCGATCACCTGGCCCAGAAGCGCGCGCTTTGAGCCGATGTATTTGATCATTCCGTCCCGTTAGGTCCTGCGGGCGCGCTTCGCCCCACGCTCAACATGGGCCGGAGCATGGGCCAGACGCAACAGATTCGCGGCCCCCGGCGCGCCAAAAGGCGTTCCGGCCAGGATCAGGATGCGCTGGCCGGGCTCGGCCAGGCCATAGAGCATGGCCGCCTCGACCGCGTCGTCGGTCAGGCCTTCCAGCGACGACGGCTGGTCCCCCAGGCGCGGCTCAAGCCCCCAGACCAGCGCCAGCCGGCGCGCCGTTTCGGGCTTGGGCGTCAGGGCCAGGACCGGCTGCAGGGGCCGCTCGCGCGACATGCGCCGCGCCGTGCCGCCCAGGGTGGTGAAAACCACCATACAGGCCGTGGTCGAAGCCTCGGCCGCCTTGCGCGCCGCCGCGACCAGGGCGTCGACGTCGTGGATGTCCATGCCCGCGTGGTCGGCGTCCATCAGGCCCGGCCACAGGGGATCGCGCTCCACCCGCTCCATGATACGGTTCATGATGGTGACCGCTTCCAGCGGATAGTCGCCCGCCGCCGTCTCGGCCGACAGCATCAGGGCGTCGGCGCCCTCATAGACGGCGTTGGCCACGTCGGACGCCTCGGCCCGCGTCGGGGCGGGCGAACTGGTCATCGACTCCAGCATCTGGGTGGCGACGATGGCGGGCACCCCGCGCTGGCGGGCGGCGCGCAGGATCTTCTTCTGCGCGACCGGCACCTCTTCGGGCTCCATCTCGACGCCCAGGTCGCCGCGCGCGACCATGACGCCGTCGCAGTAGTCGAGGATGCTCTCGAGGTCGTTCAGGGCCTGGGGCTTCTCGATCTTGGCCAGGCAGGCGGCCTGGCCGTCGACGATCTGTCTCAGCTCGGCCATGTCCTCAGCCTTCTGGACGAAGCTGAGGGCCACCCAGTCGACGCCCAGGCGCAGGGCGAAGGCCAGGTCCTCGCGGTCCTTGGGCGTCAGGGCCGAGACCGGCACCACCGCCTCGGGCACGGCCACCCCCTTGCGATCCGACAGCTTGGAGCCGCTTTCGACCGTGACGTCGCACCATTCGTCGGTGCGCTCGCCCACCCGCAGCCGCACCCGGCCGTCGTCGATCAACAGCAGCATGCCGGTGCGCAGGGCGCGGAAGATTTCGGGATGCGGCATCTGCACCCGCGTCTCGTCGCCCAGCGCCGGGTTCAGGTCGAAGCGCATCTTGTGGCCCGGCTTCACCTCGATCTCGACGTCGGCGAAGCGGCCCAGCCGCAGCTTGGGGCCTTGCAGGTCGGCCAAGATGCCCAGCGGCCGCTTCAACGCCATCTCGGCCCCGCGCACGGCCTTGAAGGCGGCAGCGTGGTCGTCGTGCGAGCCGTGGCTGAAGTTCAGGCGAAAGACGTCCACCCCAGCCTGGGCCAGCGCCTTGACCGTTCCCGGCGCACGGCTGGCGGGTCCTAGGGTCGCGACGATGCGGGCGCGGCGGGCTCTTTGCATGAAACTGTTTCCTCTGGCTCTGACGGCCGGCGCCTCCCCTCAGAGGCGCTTGTTCAGCCTCTTGTGGCAAGGAAACGCCGGGGGCGTAAGGCCGGCCCCCGGCGCGGAAACACGAGTTTATGACCGCGAAACACGAAGTTATGGCGGCGAGCGCCCTTACTTCGCCTCGCAGCGGCCCTTGGCGAACTGCGGCAGGTCCATGCAGCGGCCGTCGATCTCGGCGTCCAGCTTGACGCCGATCAGATTGGCCAGGGTCGGGGCGATGTCGATGGTGCGCATCGGCAGGAAGCGCTCCTGGCCTTGCGCGCCCGGCCACCAGAAGACGATCGGCACGCGGCGGTCGTAGTCCCAGGGCGAACCGTGGCTGGAGATGGCCCCGCCGACGCGGCCCTGGCCGGTCAGGCCCGGCTGCCAGGCGCGCAGGATGTCGGGCGAGCGGCTGGCCACGGCCGACAGGCGCAGGCGCTCGCGCACGCTCAGCTCCTCGGGATTGCCGGAGGCCGGAACCGGCTCGGCCAGCAGCTCGTCGCGGGCCACAGCCAGGGCCACCTGCGGCTCGGCGTTCAGCAGCTCGACGGCGGCGGCCAGCACCTGGGAGCGCAGCGGCTCGGCCAGGGACTTGCGGTCCTTGTCGACGATGACGAAGCCGCCGGCCGAGGACACCAGGGGATCGGCGTCCAGGCCGAAACGGGCCTTGAGCGCGGCGTTGACGCGCGGCTGCAGGGCGCGGTCGACGCGGCCCGCGCTGGGATAGCCCTCGACCGACGACCGCTCGGGGAAGTCCGAACCGCCGTGGTCGGCCGTCAGCACGACGATCGCCCCGTCCGGCAGGGTCGACAGCTTGTCCAGCAGCACGCCCAGGGCCGCGTCCAGGCGCAGCATCTGTTCGCACATCTCGGGGCCCTGGGTGCCGTAGCCGTGGCCGATGCGGTCGGTGGCCGACAGGCTGACGCCCAGCATGTCGACGACGCCGCGACGGCCCAGCTGCTGGCTGTCCAGCAGTTCGATGGCGCCCTCGACCGTCAGCTCGTCCAGGATGGGCGAGCTGTCGAGGCTGAAGTCCGCCGGGGGCACCTTGGAGTCGAAGGTCTGGCCGGCGATGGTCCACTGGCCTGCCAGGCGACGGCAGCCCTCGTTCGTATAGGTCCAGGTCGGCGGCGTGCGCGAGAAACGGTCGATCATGCGCGCGTTCAGCGCCGCCATGGGCGCCAGGCGCCCCTCGGCCGACTGGCCCGGCTCGACATAGGTGGTGAAGCCGAAGCCGTCGGTCAGCCAGAAGGCGCCGTCGCCGTTGTGGCCGGCCAGGGTGATGGCGCCGCGATCCTTGCCCGACACGCCATAGACGCGGCTTTCAGGGCTGACCGCCTTCAGCCAGTCCCCCAGGGTCGAGGCGCTGAGGTTGCCGGGACCGACCGGCCCGTTGTCGGTGTTCTTGCCGTGGGCCAGGGCGTTCTGCGGCGCCGCGAGGCAGTAGGTGGTCTCGCCCGTCCGGGTGTCGACCCAGTCATTGGCCGGAATGCCGCTGCGCGCCGGATGGGCGCCCGTCAGGATGGTGGAGTGGCCGGCGCAGGTCACGGTCACGCCGTGGGTCTGATAGCCGTTGATCGACACCATGCCCTGGTCGGCCAGGGTCTTGAGCCCGCCGGTGAACTGGCCGCGATACTGGTTGAACAGATTGGCGCTGAGCTGGTCCACCACCACGGTGACGATCAGGGAGGGCGAGGCGCGGTCGCCCTGGGCGGCGATCACCGGGGTCGATTGCGCGGCCTCGGCCAGGGCCGGCGCCGCGGCACCGGCCATGAGGGCCAGAGCCAGGGTCGAAGTCAGAACGCGGCGCAGACGCATGAACCTACCTGAACGAAACAAATGATGAAGCGGCACCGGACTACCCCTCGTTCATGACGGCGCCAAGACCGTGCGGCGCCCGGGGCGGCGTGCTAGGCTGCGCCGCGCAGAAAAGGGAGGCGTCATGAGCCGCGGGCTTCACAGGGAAACCCACCTGGTCAGCCGCATCGGCTGGATGCGCGCCGCCGTCCTGGGGGCCAACGACGGCATCGTCTCGACCGCCAGCCTGATCGTCGGGGTGGCGGCGGCGGGCTCGCCGAAATCGGCCATCCTGATCGCCGGCGTCGCCGGCCTGGTCGCGGGCGCCATGTCGATGGCGGCGGGCGAATATGTCTCGGTCAGTTCCCAGTCCGACACCGAGAAGGCCGACCTGGCGCGCGAGACGGCCGAACTGGCCGCCGACCCCGAGGCCGAGCGGCGCGAACTGACCGCCATCTATGTGCAGCGCGGGCTGGAGCCGGGCCTGGCCCGGCAGGTCGCCGAACAAATGATGGCCCACGACGCCCTGTCGACCCACGCCCGGGACGAGCTGGGCATTTCCGAGATCACCACCGCGCGTCCCATTCAGGCGGCCCTGACCTCGGCCGCGACCTTCGCCGTCGGCGCGGCCCTGCCGCTGGCGACCGTGGCCGTGACGCCGGCGGGGGTCATGGCCCCCGTGGTGTCGGCGGCGGCGCTGGTCTTCCTGGCCCTGCTCGGCGCGGTCGGCGCTCGGACCGGCGGGGCGGCCATGCTGAGGCCCGTCGTGCGCGTCGTCTTCTGGGGCGCCGTGGCCCTGGCGGCGACGGCGGGAATCGGCGCCCTGTTCGGCGTGGCGGCCTGACCGCCCCGCCGAGGGGCCGTGGTGCGAGCGGCGGGAATCGAACCCGCATGACCGAGGCCGAGCGATTTTAAGTCGCTTGCGTCTACCAGTTCCGCCACGCTCGCGGCGCGCCTGCCGAGGCCAAGACGGCGCAGGCCGACCGTCCTGAAAAAAAGGGGGCCGCAGCCCCCTTCGCCTCAGATCATCGGCTCGCCGCGTCGGCGCGACTCCAGCCATTCGCGGAAGAAGGCCCAGGCGATGAAGCCTAGAACTCCCGCGACGATGACGGGCCAGATCAGAACATAGGCGGTCAGCCAGACGGCATCCATGGTCAGTTCTCCATTTGCTGCGGGTGAATGATCGGCGAGCCGGCGCGAGCCGACGCCGGTGCGGGCGTTCGGGCGGCGGCGGACGCCTCCTCCACATCGAAATCCCCGGTCAGGCGGGCGATGCGGGAGAAGTCAAAACCGGTCCGGTTGGACAGGGACATCAGGGTGCAGACCACGGTGCTGACGGCATAGGCGATCAGCGAGCCGCTGAGCACGGGGTAGTCGTGCAGGAAGCCCAGGGCGAAGGGGGCGGCGGCCAGGGCCGCCACCACGCCGACGATGCGCGCGGGCCGGGCTCCGAAGAAGCCGAACACCATCAGGCCCGCCACCACGCCGACGCCGACCACGGCGACCGCGTCGAAGGCGTAGCCCACGGCGCCCTGCATCGGGATCCAGCCGAAGCGAACCGGAAAGAAGATCGCCAGGGCGGCGATGACCGAGACGGTGAAAGCCTTGTTGGTCACCTTCTCCCAGTAGAAGCTGGCGATGACGGGGAAGACCAGAGCGCCCCAGATGGCGCCGACCAGGACCAGCAGGTCCAAGATGTTCATCCGCGCCCCGGCGAAGTAGAGGGCGACGCCGGTGGCCACCACCATGGTGGCCCGCCCCACCGTCAGCATCAGCCGCGGATCGGCCTTGCGGCGGCCGGCGCGGCCATAGACGTCGGCCATCATGATCGAAGACAGGGCCGACAGGTCGGAGTCCGCCGTCGAGGCCAGGGAGCCGATGATCATGATGAAGAAGACGCTGAGCAGCACCGGTCCGAAATAGGTCCCGGCCATCTGGGGGATCAGGTTGTTGAGGTCGCCCTCCATGGGATTGATCCCAGCGTAGAGCGCCACCACGCCCAGCATGCCCACCCCGATGATCGTCGCGCCGTAGCCGATGGTGGCGGTGATGAAGGTCGGCTTGATCAGGTCCTCGCGCACGGCGAACAGGCGCTGGGCGATGGTCTGGTTGCCGATGGCGTAGGCCAGGACGGCGGCGATATAGGGCGCACCCTGGTTGAGGAAGGCGTCTGAGGAGAAGAAGCTGGTCTGCTGCGGCGTCAGATTGGCGGCGCCCTCGACGAAGACGGCCGGGCCGCCCATGGCGAAGAAGATGGCGGGGATGACCACGACGACCGCCCCCAGCATGGCGCAGACCTGGATGAAGTCGGTCAGCACCGAGGCGCGGAAGCCCGACCACAGCGTATAGAGCAGCACCCCCCCGGCGATGACGGCGATGCCCTGGCTGAAGCTGAACGGCGACAGCATGGCGATCAGGGCGCCGCCGGCGATGAAGTTCGACGTCAGGCTGATGACGCTGCCCAGAATGTTGGACCCGGCCAGCATCAACTGGCTGGACCGACCGTGCCGGGCGTACATGACCTCGGCCAGGGTGTGGGCGTTCGGCGCCACGGCGCGGATGCGGCGGCCATAGGGGTAGATGAACAGGATCATCAGCGCCCCCCACAGCCCGTAGTGGATGGGGCCGGAGACGCCATAGACATAGCCCGAGGTGGCCGAGGCGTACATCGAGGCCGCCCAGATCCAGGTCGCGGTCATCGAAGCCGCCGAGACCCCCAGCCCGATCTTATTTCCTGCGGTCATATAGGCGTCGGCGTTCTCCTTCCGGCGGCTGATCCTCAGCGAAATCAGCATGGTCAGCCCGAAGAACAGAACCAGCAGACCGACGGTCAGCGGCCCGCCCAGTTGTTGAAGTTGCAAGTCGTCCACGCGCGCCAGCGCTCCTGTCTCTTGTCCAGCGAGCCCCCGGCCCGCGATCCGCGCAGCCGCAAGACGTCGCCGCGCCAGGCGCAGGCAGACGGGATGTTACGGCTGCATTCGCGCCCGACCCGGCCGGGCGCAGGTTCGGCGCATCAGGCGCCGGCGCGGCTCGAACCCCGAGCCACGGCGACGGACCCTAATACAAGAACCGTCAAGTCGCGGTAAAGTTTTTGTGCACCGCAAAATGCTTGACATGAACCTTGCCAAAAGCGCGGCGATTCAGGAAAGAATTTCAAGATCGATGAAGATCTTACTGCTCGAACGACGAGCCGTGATTGATACCCTATTCAAAGAGATCTCTACTTGATGATGAAAGGCGACCAAGATCACTGAAAGAAATCACAGCCATCCCAAACCATCATTCACACCGAGATGGCGCGAGCCTGGACCAAGGCTGACGGAGGCGCCAAGCCCCGGAGGGCCGCGCAAAAAAGGCAGAGGGAGAGCCGGCGCGCGCCGGCATCGGCGCCCTGTTCGGCGTGGCGGCCTGACCGCCCCGCCGAGGGGCCGTGGTGCGAGCGGCGGGAATCGAACCCGCATGACCGAGGCCGAGCGATTTTAAGTCGCTTGCGTCTACCAGTTCCGCCACGCTCGCGGCGCGCGCCTCAGCGCTTCGCCTCCTGTGCCGCACGGGCGGCCCGGAAGTCCACATCTGAATCGGCGATCAGACGCACCAGGGCCGCCCAGGCGGCGACGTTCTGCGTCATCTGCGCCGGGTCGATCTTGTCCAGGGTGTCGTCGGCCGTGTGGTGCAGGTCGAAATAGCGCGTGCCGTCCTGGCGCAGGCCGAAGACCGGCACGCCCGCGCGCGCCAGCGGGCCGATGTCGACGCCGCCGAACAGCTCCGCCTCGCCCGGCAGGATGCCCAGCGGCCGCAGGACGCGCTCGGCGATCCTGGCGAAGTCGGTGCCTTGCGACCCGGGCGGCAGGCCCAGGGCGTAGACCCGATCGGCGCCGAAGTCGCTCTCGCCGGCGATGACGTGCTTCTCGACGCCCGCGCCGATGTTGCGGACATAGGCGCCGCCGCCGTTGCCGTGGTCGGTCGGCTGGGCCACCTCTTCCGAGCCGTACAGCACCACGCGCACCGTGCGGGCCGGACGGCCCTGTTCGGCGATCAGCTTGGCCGCGGCCAGGGTGATGGCCCCGCCCGCCGCGTCGTCGATGGCGCCGGTGCCCAGGTCCCAGCTGTCCATGTGCGAGCCCAGGACGATGATCTCGTCCGGGCGCGAGGCGCCGACGATGTCGCCGATGACGTTCTGGCTGACCGTCTCATAGGTGTGGGCGGTGGACTTCAGGCGCAGGCGCACCGTCTCGCCCATGCCGACCAGGCGCGCGATCTGATCGGCGTCAGGCGCGCTGAGGGCGAAGGACGGCAGCGGCACCTTGCCGTCGACATAGCGGGTGGTGCCGGTGTGCGGCATCCGGTGCTCGTCCGAGCCCGCCGAGCGCATCACGAAGGCGACCGCGCCGCGCTTGGCTGCTTCGGTCGGGCCCTGGCTGCGCAGCCGCGACAGGGGGCCGTAGCCCGAGCCGTCCTGCATCCGCACCATCTGGCCGCCGTCGACCATGGCGATCTTGCCGGTCAGCGACCCGGCCGGCGCGGCCATCAGGGCGTCCAGCCCGTCGAAGAAGACGATGTCGGCCTCGATCCCCCCAGCCGGCGTGGCGATGGAGTGGCCCAGGGCGGCGGCGACCAGCTTCTGCGGACGGGCGCCGAGAATCTCGGCGCTCTCCTCGCCCCGCTCCCAACCGATCAGGGGGAAGGTCTCGATGCGGACGTTCTGGAAGCCGTGGGCGCGCATGTAGTCGGCGGCCCAGGCCGAGGCGTCCTGCTCGGCGCGCGAGCCCGCCGGGCGCGGGCCGAAGCGGGTGGTGATCTGGGTGACGTAATCGAGGGCGATGTTGCCCTTCAGCGCCTGGTCGCGCACCTGTTCGGCGGCGCGGATGGTCCTGGCGTCCTGGGCCAGGACCGGCGTGGCGATGAGGCCGAGCGCCACAGCGCTGGCGGCCATCAGACGAGCATTGAACGACAAAAGCGCCTCCCCAACTCAACAATGAGGCGCGGACCCTAGCGGGCGAAGCCTGCGACCGAAAGTCTCAGCTTCGCGGATCGCTATTCCCATCGTCATCCCCGGGCTTCTCCCGGGGATTCAGGCGCTCCGCCGCAAACCACGGCGAGGCGCGCCACTCAAAAGGATTACCTGTCGTGTTTCTGGATCCTCGGGACAAGCCCGAGGATGACGAAAGGGGGAGGCCCCTCTCAGTGCGAAATTACTCGCCCTTCAGATAGGGCTCGACCGGGCCTTGCAGCTTGACGGTCAGGGCCTTGCCGCGACGGTCGACGCGGTTGCCGACGGCCAGGCGGACCCAGCCCTCCGAGACGCAGTATTCCTCGACGTTGGTCTTTTCCTCGCCCTTGAAGCGGATGCCCACGCCACGCGCCAGCAGGTCGGCGTCGTGGAAGGGGCTGTCGGGATCGACCGAGAGGCGGTCAGGCATGACGTCGGACATGGCAAGTCTCATGAAAAGGGGAGCCGGCTGAATAGCCGGGCGGGCGGGTCGCCACAACAGCAACCACTCTCCCTTCCCCTCGATGGGGGAAGGGTCGGGGATGGGGCTGGTCGCTCCCCCATCGAGGGGAGGGCTTTGGTGATTTATTGCACTGACTGGCGCGGCGCGACCGGTGAGTCATCGGCGGCGGGCGCGTAGGGGCGCGGGCCGGCATCAGCCGTCGTCGGGGCCTTCGCGGCGGGTTGAGCCGCCGGACGGGCCGCTGGCGTCGCCGGGCGGCGGGCTGGGGTCGGTTGCGTCGCGCGGGCGGGCGTGGGCGCGGCGGCGGGCTGGGCGGCGGGGGTCGAAGCGGGCGTCGTCTCGGCCGGGGCCGAGGCGGCGGCGGCGCGAGCGGCGTATTGCTGGGCCTGGAAGCGCTTGGCCAGCTTCTCGGTCAGTTCGCGCGCGGCGGCGGGCTGCATCTGGGCCATGATGGCGGCCAGGGTGCGCGGGCGCATGGCCGAGGCGACCGGCAGGCGCACGCTGTCGTCCAGGGTGGCGAAGACGGCCGCCGCCTCCTTGGGCCGCATGGCGGAATAGACGGCGACCAGGCGGTCGGCCTCGGCCTTTTCCTTCTCGTCGACCTGGCCGACCAGGGCGCTGATCTCGCCCTTGAGAGCCTCCAGCGCCTGCAGCTTGGCGTCCAGCTTCTGCTCGGCGGCGACCATCAGCGGCAGGGTGGTGGCGAAGTCGGCGTCGCGCGCGTCCAGGGCGTCGCGGCGCTTGGACAGGGACTGGATGATGCGCAGCTCGGCCGGGGAGATGCCCGCTTGCTGGGCCAGTTGCTCGGGCGTCAGGGCACAGACGGCCGGGGCCGGCTTGGCCTCAGCCTTGCCGCCGCCCTCGCCCGGGGTTTCGCCCGCGACGGCTTCCTGAGCCCAGGCGGTCGCGCCCTGGAACAGCTCCGGGGCCACGCCCGCGGCGCGCACGGCCACGACGCCGCCGATGGCGACGGCGATCAGGGGCAGAAGGCGGGGCAGCTTGCTCATCGGTCAAACTCGAAACGGCGGCGCCCTCAAGTCGTCCGGCGCCGCGCGCCGGACATAGGGCAGGAAAGATACTTCGCCCCTCAAGTCGTCCGGCGCCGCGCGCCGGACATAGGGGCCGCTATCAAGCAGCGAAAAGGTCTTCGTCCAGGCTACGACGGGCGCGGTTGAGGCTCTGTTGCGCAGCATGGTTAGCGGCGAGGGCCTGCATCACCGGCGAGGCGCGCTCGGGCGCCGGCTTGGGCGAGGGCGCCTTCATGACGGCGCGGGCGCCCTCGATGCGCTCCATCAGGGCCGCCATGCGGCGGGCGCGGGTCTCGTCGTCCAGCAGGGGGGCGACGGAGGAGGCGCGGCCAAGCTCAAGGACGGGTTCCGGCGCCGGTTCGGCAGGCGCCGGCATCCGGGCGGCGGCGCGCAGTTCGTCAGCGCGGGTCTCGATGCGGCTTTCGGCCGGGCGGGCGGGGGCGCGGGCGATCAGCACCTCCAGCTCCTGCTTCACGGCGCGGGCCTTGATGATGCGGTCGTGCAGCAGGTCCGTCTCCTGGCCCGAGGCGCGCAGGGTGGCCAGGGCCTGTTCGGCGCGGCCGGCGGCGCTGTTCAGCTCGGTCACGGCGGCGGCGAAGGCCAGCTGCCCCTCGCGCAGGGTCCTGAGCTTGCGCTCCAGCTTGATGCCGTAGCCGATGGCCGCGACCAGCAGCAGCATGAGGATGGAGTCGAGGATGATGCCGGTCATGTCAGCTGTTCCCTCTGGTGATGCGGGCGGCGGCGTCGGTGCTGATGGGGGCCTCGACGCGGACGGCGATGTGCTGCCCCCGGCGGCCCATGCGGCCGGTGGTCAGCGGGATCGAGCCCGCGCGCACCGACACCTCGGAGTCCGGGGTGGCGTTCAGCATCAGGGTGTCGCCGACCTTCAGGTCCAGCACCTTGGACAGGGGCATCTGCTGCTCGTCGAGCACGCAGCGCACCTCGGTCTCCGTGGTCCAGAGCTCGGTGGCCAGGTGGCCTTCCCAGATGTTGTCGCGGCCGAACTTCTCGCCCATGAACTGCTGCAGCAGCATCTTGCGGATGGGCTCCAGCGTCGAATAGGGCAGCAGCAGTTCGACCCGGCCGCCGCGATCTTCCATGTCGATGCGCAGCTTGACCAGGATGGCGGCGTTGGCCGGGCGCGCGATGGCGGCGAAGCGGGGGTTGGTCTCCAGCCGGTCCAGATTGAAGTGGACGGGGGTCAGCGGCTCGAACGCCTGGCGCGCATCGTTCAGGATGACCTCGATCATGCGCTGCACCAGCACCCGTTCGATGGTGGTGTAGGGCCGGCCCTCGATCCGCAGGGCCGCCGTGCCGCGACGCCCGCCCAGCAAGACGTCGACGATGGAGTAGATCAGGTTGGAGTCGACCGTCAGCAGGCCGTAGTTGTCCAGTTCCTCGGCCCGGAACACCGCCAGGATGGCCGGCAGGGGGATGGAGTTCAGATAGTCGCCGAAGCGGATCGAGCTGATGGTGTCGAGGCTGACCTCGACGTTGTCGGAGGTGAAGTTGCGAAGGCTGGTCGTCATCAGCCGCACCAGGCGGTCGAAGACGATCTCGAGCATCGGCAGGCGCTCGTAGGACACCAGGGCCGAGTTGATGATGGCGCGGATGCCGCTGCGCTCATTATCGTCGCCGTCGCCCATGTCGAAGCCCAGCAGGCTGTCGATCTCATCCTGGTTCAGCACGCGCTCGGCCAGGGCCGCCCCGGCGTCGGCCTCGCCAAAGGGGTCCAGAAGGGTGTCGGGCGCCAGGGAGTCGGTCATGCCTACTGCACCAGCATCTCTTCGATCAGCACGGCGTCGACCTTGCCCGGCGCGGCGATCAGGTTGACCCGACGCAGGATCTCGGCGCGCAGCTGGAACGACCCGGCCGATCCGGCCAGATCCTCGGGCCGCAGCTCGCGCAGGAAGCCCTGGAACATGTCCTGCAGACGCGGGGCCTCGGCCTGAAGGCGCGAGGCGACCTCGGCGTCCTTCATCTCCAGCGTCAGGCGCAGCTTCAGATAGGTCGGACGGCCGTCGACCGACTGAATGTTCACGATCATGTCGGGCAGGGTGTAGAAGGTCACGCCGTCGGGACCGGCCGCGATCTTGCCCGCGCCCTCGGCCGCCTCGCCGCCTTCCTTGCCTCCGCCGCCGTGGCCGCCGCCTTCCTTCTTCTTCTCCGCCTTGGCCGGAGCCGCATGGCCGCCCGCCGCCTCGGCGGGCTTGGGCTTCATGATGAGGAAGGCCGCCGCCCCGCCCCCGCCCAGCACCACCAGGGCGGCCGGGATGATGATGAACAGCAGGGGGATCTTCTTCTTGCCGGACGCGGCTTCGCCCTCGGCCCCGGGCTCGCCCTCGCTCACGGCGGGCAGGTTGGCGTCGTCGCCGATCGGCGCCTCGCTCTTCTTCTTGCCCAGCTTCAGTTTCAGCATGCGTAAGCCGCCCCGATCCTCACCCTGCCGGGTGTGGGCCGATTTTGGTTAACGAGGCGTTTACGATCGGCAATTCCTGCCGGGCGCCGCAGGGGTGAAAACCGCTCAAACCCCCATTCCACGGGCATTAACCCTGTTGGCACGGTCGTTGCGACGGAGAGCGGCGAAAGGAGCCCGCTCGTGGAAAACGCCGCCTACATCGGATTGTCGCGCCAGATGACGCTTCGCCGCGAGCTGGACATCGTGGCCAACAACGTCGCCAACGCCGACACCACCGGCTTCAAGGTCGAACAGCTGATGGTCGGGACCGAGATCGGCCCGCGCGCCCGCAATGACGCCATCCGTCCTTCGGCCAGCTTCGTACTGGACAAGGGCGTGGGCCGCGACTTCGGCCAGGGCGCGCTGAAGCAGACCGGCCGCGACCTGGACTTCGCCATCGAGGGCGAAGGCGCCTTCTTCACCGTGCAGACCCCGTCCGGCCCCGCCTATACCCGCGACGGCGCCTTCGTGACCGATCCCGAAGGACGGCTGACGACCAAGCAGGGCCTGCCGGTCCTGGCGGACGGCGCCGAGATCGTTCTGGATCCGCAGCGCGGCCCCGCCAGCGTCGGCCACGACGGCACGATCAGCCAGGAAGGCCAAGCCGTCGGCCGCCTGACCGTTGTGCGCTTCGACGCCCTGGGCGCCCTGCAGAAGAGCGGCGACGGCCTGTATCGCAACGCCTCGAACGCCCAGCCCATGGAGGCGACCGACGCCCAGGTCCGCCAGGGGATGCTGGAGGGGTCGAACGTCAATCCGCTTCTGGAAATCACCAATCTCATCGAGATCAACCGCGCCTATGAGCGCGTGACCAAGATGATCGAAAGCACCAACGACCTGTCGCGCCGCTCGGTCGAGCGGCTGGGCCGGGTCTCGTAAGGGAGAGCTGAGACATGCGCGCGCTTCGCACCGCCGCCACCGGCATGGCTGCCCAGCAGCTGAACGTGGAGGTCATCTCCAACAACATCGCCAACATGAACACGGTCGGCTACAAGCGCCAGCGGGCCGAGTTCCAGGACCTGCTGTACCAGAACGTCGAGCGCATGGGGGCCCAGTCCTCGTCGCAGGGCACCGTGGTTCCCACCGGCATCCAGATCGGTTCGGGCGTCAAGGCGGGCAGCGTCTATCGGATCACCGAACAGGGCAGCCCGAACCGCACCGGCAACACCTACGACATCGCCATCCAGGGCAAGGGCTATTTCCAGATCACCATGCCCTCGGGCGAGCTGGCCTACACCCGCGCGGGCAACTTCACCGTCAACGGCGAAGGCCAGCTGGTGACGGACGACGGCTATGCGGTCGAGCCCGCCATCGCCATCCCGCAAGACGCCCTGGACGTCTCCATCTCCAAGTCGGGCCAGGTCCAGGTGACCACCGCCGGCCAGACCGAGCCGCAGGTCGTGGGCCAGCTGGAGCTGGCCACCTTCTTCAACGAGGCGGGCCTGGAAGCCATCGGCGACAACCTGCTGCTGGAGACGGCGGCCTCGGGCCCGGCCACGGTCGGCGCGCCCGGCGAGGTCGGCTACGGCACCCTGCTGCAGCACTACACCGAGGCCTCGAACGTCGACGCGGTCAGCGAGATCAGCGCCCTGATCGTGGCCCAGCGCGCCTATGAGATGAACTCCAAGGTCATCACCACCGCCGACGAGATGCTGTCCGTCTCGGCCCAGGTGAAGAGCTAAAGGGAGAGGCTGAGCCATGAAGCGCGCCCTGGTCCTCGCCGCTGTCCTGACCGCCCTCGCCGCCCCGGCGCTCGCCGGGCCGGTCACCCTGCTGGCCGATCCGGTCGACGACGACGGCCGCATCACCCTGGGCGAGCTGTTCGACGGCGCGGGCGCCGCGTCCGGCGTGGTCGTCGGCCGCCGCACCGGGGCCACCGCCGTGCTGGAGGCCGCCCAGGTCCAGATCGCCGCCCGCCGCGCCGGGTTGGAGTGGAGCAACCCCAGCGGCCTGCGCCGCATCGTGGTGCGCGAGGGCGGCGCCCTTCCCGGCGGGGCTTTGGCCGCCGAAGCCTCGGCCCGTCCCGCCGCCGCCAGCATCGGCGCCCCGGCGCGCATGGGCGCCAGCGTCGAGGTCCTGACCTACGCCCGCAGCCTGGCCGCCGGCGAGGTGGTCCAGCCCGAGGACGTGGTCTGGGCCCCCGTGCAGTCGCACCTGGCCCCCGCCGGCGCGCCCCAGGACGCCGAGGCCGTGATCGGCCTGCAGGCCAAGCGCGCCCTGCGCGCCGGATCGCCCGTGGGCCCGCGCGACCTGGCCTCGCCCCAGGTCATCGCCCGCAACGACATGGTCGAGGTGGCCTACCTCTCCGACGGGGTCGAGCTGACCGTCACCGGCAAGGCGACCCGCAACGCCTCGGCCGGCGAGGCCGTGCCGATCCTCAACGTCCAGTCCAACCGCACCATCGACGCCGTGGCCGTGGCCCCCGGCCGGGCTGTCGCCGGCCCCGCCGCCCAGGCGGCCCGCCGCAACCCGCAACAGTTCGCCGCCCGTTGAGCGAGAGAGTCATCATGCGCCCCATCACCGTCGCCGCCCTGTCGCTGTCCGCCCTCTCCCTGGCCGCCTGCTCCACCGCCATCGAGGCGGTGAAGGGGCCCGAACTGGCCCCCATCGGCTATCCGGCCGCCCTGGTCCCGGTCGAGCAGGCCTATCTGCCCGAGCCGACCTCGGCCAGCGCCAACAGCCTGTGGCGCACCGGCGCGCGCAGCTTCTTCGGCGACCAGCGGGCGCGCCGCGTCGGCGACATCCTGACCGTGGCCATCGACATCAACGACCGCGCCCAAACCCAGAACGCGACCCAGCGCAGCCGCTCCAACAGCGCCTCGGGCGGGGTGACCCATTTCTTCGGCCTGGAGAACAGCCTGGGCCGCGCCTTCCCCGGCGGCTTCGACCCGGCCAACATGATCGGTACGGAAGGCGAAGTCACCGCCAACGGCTCGGGCAGCGTCAACCGCTCGGAGCGGGTCAACCTGACGGTCGCCGCCGTCGTCACCGCCGTCATGCCCAACGGCAACCTGGTCATCCAGGGTCGGCAAGAAGTGCGCACCAACCGCGAGGTGCGCGAGCTGACCGTGGCCGGCATCGTCCGGCCCGAGGACATCTCCAGCGCCAACACCATCCGCCACAGCCAGATCGCCGAGGCGCGCATCAGCTACGGCGGACGCGGCGACATCAGCCGGATGCAGGCGACGCCCGCGGCCCAGTCCCTGGTCGAGCGCTTCAGCCCCTTCTGATCGCTGTTCACCGAAACGTGTGATTCAGGTGTCTCCTCATCACGAATCGCACCTCGGCCCAGCGGAGCCGTGAACCGTTAACAAGCGACCCGCGTTTGCCCTGTCGAACGCGAGTGAACTTGTCATGCGTAAAACCGTCTTCTCCGCCCTGGCGGCCGTGGGGCTAGCCGCCTTCGCCGCCCATGCGGCGACCTACGCCCCCGCCTCTTCCCAGAACGGCGCTGCCGGGTGGCACATGCTCCATGAGGGCGCGATGGCCAAACTGGCCTACGGCCTGCCGGATTCGGACCAGCTGGCCTTGATGCTGACCTGCGCGCCGGGCGACCGCGCCGCCGTGGTCTATGGCGACGTCCACCCCCGCAGCCCGGCCCTGGTCCTGGCCGCCCAGGGACCGCAGCCCATCGACCCCCTGTCGGACGGCGAGGCCTATGAGGCGCGGCTGCCGCTCAGCGACGCGGCCCTGACCGGCCTGGCGCGCGGCGGGCGGATGACCGTCCAGACCGAGGCCGGAGACCGCCAGCTGACCGCCACCCGCGCCGAGCGGCGCATGGTCCAGGGCTTTCTTAGCTATTGCGCTTCGGGACAGGCCTGATCACAGTCCCGCCGTCTTCCTCAGCGGGGGCTGAATCATGACCGCAGTGCTCGGCCTGGCCCAGGCCCTGATGCTCGCCATGGCCGTGCAGACGGCGCCTCAGGCGGCCTCGCAGACCGCGCCGGCCGCCGCCGCGCGTCCGGCCGAGGCCTGGACCTGGACCCTCTACAACGGCGACGGCCCGCTGGTCCTGGCCAATGAGATTCCCGACACGCCGCGTCTGCGCACCACCCTGGAGTGCATGCCCGGCTCCAGCATCGCCCGCCTGACCTTCCATGAGACGCCCGGCGCCGACGGCTTCGCCACGGTCCGCTCCGGCGCCGCCTCGGCCGAGGTGGAGACGCGGTCGCGACGCGGACGGCTCGAGACCGCCCTGCGCGCCGACCACCCCGTCTTCGCCGCCTTCCTGGCCTCGGGGCGGCTGAGCCTCGCCGTCGGCGACCAGACGCTTTCAATCGAGATCGATCGCGCGAATCTGCCCAAGCTTCGCCGGTTCGCCGAATTGTGCACCGGCTGAGGAGAAGGATGCGCCCGACCGTCTGGCTGATCGCCGCCGCCGCCATCGCGGCCCTCGGAGCCTGCGCCCCGCGCATGGCCCCGCTGTCGCTCGTAGCCGCGGGCACGCCCCGCCCGGCCGAGGGCTACGACTGGTTCCTGAACGAGGACCCCGACGAGCCGCGCCTGTCCTACGGCCTGGCCCAGTCGGACGAGGTTCCCCTCAGCCTCATGTGCGCCCCCGGCTCTGGCAAGGTCGGCCTGGCCCTGGCCGGCGACCGCCGCTCGGGCGGCGCCATCACCCTGGAATCCGGCGGCGAGACAGAGACCTACCCCGCCCGGACCGAAGCGGCCGAGATGCACGACGGCGTCCAGCTGGTCGCCTCGGCCCCGACGTCGGACCCCGTCTTCCAGCGCTTTCGCCGCCTCGGCTGGCTGGCGCTGCTGGAGGGCGAGGCGCGCTGGATGATGGCCGCCCAGCCCGGCTCCGAAACGCGCGCCGCCCGCTTCCTGGACCTGTGCGCCTGAGCAGGACGTTTGACCGCGTCGCCCGTTCCCTTCCCCATGTTTTGGCTGAGGTCACCCAATGGCCCCCTTCCCCCTCGATGGGGGAAGGGACGGGGATGCGGGTGTGAGCGCGACATTGCCGATAGAGCGCCTGAGGCGAGCGTCTCCTGAGACCTGCGGGACCCGGCCTGCCTTCACCCCACCCAACCCTCCCCCATCGAGGGGGAGGGCCTTGTTCTGACAATCACCAACACTCTAGGTGGACTCAGCCATCGTCCTTTGGGAGGGGTTTCATCATGCGTCATCTTCTGTTCGCCGCCGGAGTGGGCCTGGCGGCCCTCGCCGGAGCCGCCGCACCCCTGCCGCTCCAGGCCGCGACGGTGCAGACCTCGCCGTCCGCCTCGGCCGCCCTCGACGCCGTCCTCAAGGACTATGAAGCCTATCTGCGCGACGCCGATCCCATCGGCTCGGGCCTGGACGGGGACCGGGCGGCCCTCTCCCGCCTGCCCGACGCCACGCGCGCGGGCGAACTGGCCCGCCGCGCGCCGCTGAACGCCCTGAAGGCGCGGCTGGACGCCATCGCCCCCGCCGCCCTCGACGAAGCGGGCCGCCTCGACCACGCCTTCGCCGGCTATCTGATCGGGCGGGAGCTGGAGCGCATCGCCCTGGATCCGTCGCGTCTGGGCTTCGATTCCGAAGGCGGCCCCGGCCAGCTTCTGGCCTATCTGGCCTCGGGGACGCGCATCGCCACCGCGGCTGACGCCGAGGCTTGGCTGTCGCGGATGGAGGCGGCGCCCGCCTTCTACGACGCCGGCATCGCCAATACGCGCCGCGGCCTGGAGACCGGCCTGATCCAGACCCGATCGGTCGTCGACAGCGCCCTGGCCCAGGCCGAGCGCGACCTGACGCCGAGCGAGGCGGGCGACGTCCTGCTGCGCCCGTTCGACGCCCTGCCCGCCGTCATCCCCGCCGCGCAACAGGCGCAGCTTCGCGCCCGCGCCCGCGCCCTGGTCGAGGGGCCGATCACCGCCCGCCGCGCCGCCTGGCGCGACCTGCTGCGCGACGAATACGCACCGAAAGCCCCGCAGGAGCCCGGCCTGGTCCACCGCCCCGGCGGCCGCGACCTCTACGCCTTCCTGGTGCGCAGCCACACCACCACCGACCTGACGCCCGACCAGGTGCACCAGATCGGCCTGGAGGAGGTCGCCCGCATCCGCGCCCGCATGGAGGTCGAGATGCGCGCCGCCGGCTGGACCGGCGACTTCGCCGGCTTCCTGACCTTCCTGCGCACCGACCCGCAATTCTACGCCGTCAGCCGCGAGCAGTTGCTGGAGAAGGCCTCCGAGATCGCCAAGCGCGCCGACGACCGCCTGCCGTCTCTGTTCGCCACCCTGCCGCGCCTGCCCTACGGCGTGCGTCCCGTGCCGCGCGAGATGGAGGAGACCTACACCACCGGCCGCTACAACCCCGGCTCGATGGCGACGGGCGTGGCCGGGGGCTACATCGTCAACACCGGCAAGCTGGACCAGCGGCCGCTCTATGAACTGCCCGCCCTGACGGTGCACGAGGCCGTGCCGGGCCACCACCTGCAGATCGCCCTGCAGCAGGAAGCCGCCGACCAGCCCTATTACCGCCGCGACGCCTCGGTCACCGCCTTCAGCGAAGGCTGGGGCCTGTATTCCGAATTCCTCGGCGAAGAGATGGGCATCTATCGCACGCCCTATGAGCGCTTCGGCCGCCTCAGCTACGAGATGTGGCGCGCCTGCCGCCTGGTGGCCGACACCGGCCTGCACTGGCTGGGCTGGAGCGAGGAGCAGGCCCGCGCCTGCTTCCGCGACAACTCCGCCCTGTCGCCGCACAATATCGAGACCGAACTGCAGCGCTACATCGGCGACCCCGGCCAGGCCACGGCCTACAAGATCGGTGAGATCCGCCTGCGCGAAATCCGCAGCCGGGCCGAGCGCGAACTGGGCGACCGCTTCGACGTGCGCACCTTCCACGACGCCCTGCTGGTCGACGGCGCCCTGCCGCTGGCCCTGCTGGACACCCGCATGGACCGCTGGATCGCCGAGCAGAAGGCCAAGTAGCCGCGCCTCTCCTCCCCACTTCGTGGGGAGGGGGACCGCGTAGCGGTGGACGCCGCCTTGGGCGCCGCGCCACCTCCCCATTACATGGGGAGGAGAAGCCCCAGTTCAGCCCGCGCCTTCTTCGTCAGCTTGGCGGCGATCAGGGCGTGGGCCGACTTCAGGTGATCGGCCAGTTCCTCATCCGGCCAGTCCGCCGGATCGGCCAGATGCACCCATTTCGCCCGCGCCAGATACGGCGCCGGCGCCGCCCGCCCCGTCTCGATCAGCACCTCATAGGCGATGTCGGACACCTTGAACGACAGCCCGCCCTCGCCGCCGACGATGGCGAACATCTTGCCGCCGACCTTGTAGGCGTCGTGATCATCCCCGAACGGATGCTCCAGCGTCACCCCCGGCATCGCCAGGCAGACCTTGCCCACCCCCGCACGATCCATGGGTTCAGGCGCCGACGCCGAGGCCGATCGGGCAAACCACGCCCGTCCCGCCGATGCCGCAATAGCCGGCCGGGTTCTTGGCCAGATAACCCTGGTGATAGTCCTCGGCGAAGTAGTAGGGGCCGGCCGGCGCGATCTCGGTCGTGATCGTCCCCCGCCCAGCCGCGCTCAGCGCCGCCTGATAGGCCTCGCGCGAGGCCTCGGCCTCTGCATGCTGCGCCTCATTCAAGGTATAGATCGCCGAGCGATACTGGGTGCCCTGGTCGTTGCCCTGGCGCATCCCCTGGGTCGGGTCGTGGTTCTCCCAGAAGGCCTTGAGCAGGTCGCCGTAGCTGATCCGGGCCGGATCGAACACCACCTGCACCACCTCCGTATGGCCGGTGCGGCCCGAGCAGACCTCTTCATAGGTCGGATTGGGCGTGATCCCGCCCGCATAGCCCGCCGAGGTCACCCAGACGCCCGGCAGCTGCCAGAACACCCGCTCGACGCCCCAGAAACAGCCCATGCCGAACACGGCCGTCTCCATGCCCGCCGGATGCGGCCCCTTCAGCGCATGACCCAGAACGAAGTGGGTCTCGTCGGTCGCCAGCGCCTCGGCCCGACCCGGCAGAGCCGTCTCGGCCGTGGGCAGTTCATCGGTCTTCTTCAACAACATGGGGCGAACTCCGGGAAAACACCTTCGCCGCCTATATGGAGGCTTCAAGGGCGCTTGCCCATGGGGGCGTCATGCTCTAATCAGCCCCTCCCGTCGGTCCGCTCCCGACGGCTCCGCCCCGGACGCATCCGGGCTCAGGTGGAATGGACAGGTGGCCGAGTGGTTGAAGGCGCACGCCTGGAACGCGTGTATAGGGGCAACTCTATCGAGGGTTCGAATCCCTCTCTGTCCGCCACCACAGCGATCATTCTTACATCAAAACAATACGTTACGATGATCGCCAGCCATTTCGCCCCAAAACTCGCCCCAAATTCACTTCGCGTAGCGAGACGCTAGGCACTGGCCCCATTGCAAGCGTTGCAATAGCTTCACGCCATAGGGGAGAAGCAATCATGGCAAAGCTAAACCGCGCGCAAATTGGAGCAAAGGCCCGAGCTGTTCTGGAGCAGAATCCCAAAGGCATTCGCTGGATGGAACTGTTGCGGGCGGTCGAAAAGGACGAGCCTGAAACCCCACACAACTCAGTTCATGGAGGCGTACATCACTTCCTGAAAAGTGCTGACGACGTGGTGAAGGTTGCAAAGGGCACGTACGTTCTGGCGGCCTTCGCGGGAGCTATTGACGTCACTGGCGATCTCGAAACACTCTCGGCTGCCACCTCCCCCACCTCGCTGCCCGCTCACATTGAGCACCAATATTACGGCGCTTTCGCTGAGTGGCTGACGGAAGAGCTAGAAGAGGCAAACCATGCCGAGGCCGTGGGCGGAAACATTCTCAAAGGCAAATGGGGTACACCGGACGTTATCGGCGTCCTCAGGCCAAAATCATCCGACCTGATCAAATTCGAAACCCAGATCGTGTCTGCCGAAATCAAGACAGACGCGAACGCGCCAGTGGTCGCCTTCGGACAGGCCGTCGCCTACCGGCTCTTCTCCCACAAGTCCTACATGGTGATGCCGAACACGGTCTCTAAACCCGATATGGAACGGCTCGAGGCTCTAGCCACGCTTTACGGAATCGGCCTCGTGACATTCGCTCTCGACCCTGAGAACCCCGATTTTTCGCTACGGGTACGCGCCCTGCCCTCCCAACCTGATAGATTCTACGTCAACGAGATGGCACGTCGCGTCTTCGATCACAGCTCCAAGCTCTTCAACTCCCTGTTCTAAGAATGCAGCGGCACTTACGGCGAAATCTTTCCGTCGAAGCGACCCTCACGATTGCGCTTTGCATCGGCCTATTCGGCGCAGTGGTTCTATGGCCGTCAAAACCAGTCATGGAGCGCCCGTTCACCGCTGCGGAGCAAGTGAGACACACCCTCGCCAAGCCAAACTGCTCGGCTGCCAGGCTAATGCGTCTAGCGCCCGCCCGTAGAGGCGAACCCGGCTATCACCCTGAGCACGATAGAGACGGCGACGGCTGGGCCTGCGAACCTACCCCTCGTCGGAGAGGGTGAAAGGCCAAAATGAAAAGCCGTCCCGAAGGCACCCAAAACCAACGTTGCGCAGCGGGACTATTGCTCCAACGCAGTGAATTTCGGTTGCCAAGCCTAAAGCCGCGCGACATATTACAGCCAAGCTTGCGGATAGATTTTGCTATCATGCTTCGTGATAGTTGAAAGCAATGTTGCAGACATTGCCCATACGCGACAATTCGCCCCTCAATGTAACCTTTGGTTGCCAACGAGTATCCGCAAGCGTTCACTTAATTTTGAGTTATTATGTCTCGACTAGACAATCTCAAGAAATGCAAATCTCTAACTGATTTAGCACTGGTTCTGGGCATATAACCGAAGATACTGGCTCATAGAATTTATGGAATTCCGGATAGCCAAAAATACACTACATTTCAGATACCGAAGAAAAACGGCGGCACAAGAACCATTCACGCCCCCGTTGAACGGCGCAAGAAAATTGATTTCAGCGACTTCAAAATACTTCTGGACCGAATTGTCGCAGTACAGCCAAGGGGGCTGGCCCATATAGGCGCCCCACTCGGCACCGGCGGCGCCGCCCCTCTCCCAAGGGTTTCACCATGTTCTGGGCCTTGCGGTACGCCTCGATCTCGGTTCCCAGCAGAATCTTCAGGCTCTTCTGCGAAACGGTGTGCTTTGCGATCGCCTTGAACTCGCAAACGGCATCGACGTCATATTCTTCTTCCAGGCTCAACGGCTTGATCACAGTCCCGAGGCCAAAGGACCCCTGGATGTAGACCGCCGGTCCATAGGCTCCGATCGTGGAGGCTGGCCGGTTGAGCCAGCGCCCGAGCGAGAGGTAGCTGTCGTTCGCCTGTTCGTAGCGTCCTTCGCTGATGTCCAGTTCGTCGACCAGCGCCTCGATGAAGCGCTTCGATGATGTGCTCGCGATCGTAACCAAGGCTCCCCCCAAGATTTGTTTCCCGTTTGTTCCTAATGTGCAGCTGGATTTGAGACGAGCCGTATCCTTAGGGAGACGTTCGAGGATGGCTCGGGAAAAGCCCTTAGAGGGATAGGCAACTGGCTTTGCTTGCTGCTCTCGCGGCGATGCCAAAGCTGACATCGCCCAACTCACCGCAATCCGAGCCCCAAAGCGAACCTTGCGAATCGCCGTTCTGAGTCAGAACCCGCCGAGACGAAACTAGAGGCTGAAGTTGCGATCAATTCTCATGTTGAGCCACTTTTAACTGGTTTTGAGCCAGTTCTAAGTGGTCCCGACAAGGAATGGCGACCCCGCCAGGACTCCAACCTGGGACCTCGGCTTTAGGAAAGCCTTGCTCTATGCAGCTGAGCTACGGGGCCACGTGTGTCTGCCTAAAGGAGGTTGAGGTCGCAGGGAAGCCCCTGTGAAAACTGAACGCGCGACGGCGACCGCTCGATGGTTCGGCCTTGTGGTTAAGCTGCGTTAAGCTACTATCCCTAGTATGGAACAAAGCCTGAATCGGCGAGCGTCGCTGATTCGGTCATGATTCGTTTCGCCCGTGTTCCAGGGCGCGGTAAGGTTCCGCTTACCATTCCCCGCATCGTCGCTCCGCCCCCTCGGCGCCGCTTGTGCAAGCGGGCGCGGTTCGCCACCTTGGGCCGGTCATGAGCGACCGTTCCGCAGGCATGGCCCCCTCGCGCGTCACGGCGATCCTGGGCCCCACCAACACCGGCAAGACCCATCTGGCGGTCGAGCGCATGCTGGGCCACGCCTCGGGCATGATCGGCCTGCCGCTGCGCCTGCTGGCGCGCGAGATCTATGAGCGGATCGTCAAGCGGCGCGGGGCGGCCTCGGTCGCCCTGATCACCGGCGAGGAGAAGATCGTCCCGCCGCGCCCGGCCTTCTTCGTCTGCACGGTCGAGGCCATGCCGCTGGAGCGGTCGGTCGACTTCCTGGCGGTGGACGAGATCCAGCTGGTCGCCGATCCCGAGCGCGGCCACGTCTTCACCCAGAGGCTGCTGCATGCGCGCGGCCGGTTCGAGACCATGTTCCTGGGCGCCGGGACGATGGCGCCGCTGATGCGGTCGCTGGTCCCCGATGCGGAGATCGTCTCGCGCGAGCGGCTGTCGACGCTGAGCTACGCCGGGTCGAAGAAGCTGACCCGCCTGCCCCGCCGCAGCGCCGTGGTCGCCTTCTCGACCGAGCAGGTTTACGCCATCGCCGAACTGCTGCGTCGTCAGAGGGGCGGGGCGGCGGTGGTCATGGGCAGCCTCAGCCCCCGCACCCGCAACGCCCAGGTCGAGCTGTTCCAGTCGGGCGAGGTCGACTTCCTGGTCGCCACCGACGCCATCGGCATGGGGCTGAACATGGACGTGGACCATGTGGCCTTCGCGGGCCTGCGCAAGTTCGACGGGCGGCGCACCCGCTGGCTGCACGCCGCCGAGATCGGCCAGATCGCCGGGCGCGCGGGGCGGCACCTGCGCGACGGGACCTTCGGCGTCACCGGCGAGGCGGAAGAGCTGGACGAGGACCTGGTCGAACAGGTGGTCGAGCATCGCTTCGATCCGGTTGAGGCGGCCGAATGGCGCAGCGGGCGGCTGGATTTCGATGCGCTGCCCGACCTGCTGCGCTCGCTTACGGTGACGCCGGATCGGCATGGGCTGCGGCTGACGGCGCAGGCGCTGGACGAGACCCTGCTGCGGCGCTTTGCGGTCGATGAGGACGTGAAGAAGATCGCCCGCTCGCGCGGCGCCCTGATGCGTCTGTGGGAGGCGTGCCAGTTGCCGGACTTCCAGAAGACGACGCTGGACGAGCACGCCCGTCTGTCGAAGGAGATCTTCACAGCCCTGACCAGTCGGCGCGGGCGGTTGACCGAGGACTGGGTGGCGCCGCGCTTCAACGACCTGGACCGCGACGACGGCCAGATCGACCAGTTGTCGGCGCGGCTGTCGGGGGTGCGGACCCTGTCCTACATCGCCAACCGGCCCGACTGGATGGCGGGCGCGCAGGAGTGGCGCGACCGGACCAAGGCGCTCGAGGAGCGGCTCAGCGACGTGCTGCACGAACGGCTGACGGCGCGCTTCGTCGACCGGCGCACGGCGGCCCTGATGCGGGCGCTGCATGTGCGCTCCGACGTGCTGGCGGGGGTGGCCAAGGACGGCGAGGTCACGGTCGAGGGCGAGGTGGTCGGCCATCTGGACGGGGTGCGCTTCACCGTCGACGCGGGCGGCTCGGCCCTGGCCGATCGGGCGCTGCGGCAAGCGGCGACGCGCGCAGTGGGGCCGGAGGTGGCGCGGCGGCTGGGGCGGCTGACGGCCGACGGCGACGACGCCTTCGCCGTCACGCCCGACGGCGGGGTGCTGTGGAGCGGCGCCCTGACCGGCCGCATCGTCAACGAAGACCCCTTCTCGCCGCGCGTGCGGCTGCTGGGCGAACTGGGGCCGGCGCCTGCGCGCGAGCGGGCCGAGCGGCGCATGGAGGCCTGGCTGGCGGGCGAGGCCGGACGCGCGCTGAAGCCGCTGAAGCGGCTGCGCCACGCGATCGAGAGCGGCGCCCTGACCGGCCTGCCGCGCGGCCTGGCTTTCCGCCTGGTCGAGGCGGGCGGCCTGATTCCCCGGCGCGAGGTCGAGCGTGACCTAGCGGCCCTGAGCCAGCATGAGCGGCGCACGCTGAAGACCTTCGCCATCCGGGTCGGCGCCCATTCGGTCTGGCTGCCGGGCGTGATGAAGCCGCGCGCCGCCGCACTGGCCCAGGCCTTCCTGCCGCGCGAGGCGACGAACGGCCTGGCCGGCGAGGGCCTGCTGCCCCTGCCGGAGCCGGCGCCCCCAGCGCGCGCCCTGTCCGCCTTCGGCCGACGCGCGGTCGACCGCTGGACAGCGCCGGTCGAAGCGCTGGAGGCCTTCGCCGAGGCCCAACGCGCGGCAGGCAAGGCGCCGCCGTCGGATCAGGCGCTGGCCGGCCTCGGCTGGACGGCGGAGCAGGCGAAGGCGATCCAGGCCGCCCTGCGCACGCCGCGCGCCGAACGGGCGCTGCATCCCGGCAAGCCGACGCCGCCGCCCAAGGACTCGCCCTTCGCCGCCCTGGCGCAGTTGACGCAGCCGCCGCGCCCCGCCCCCTCCGTCAAGCCCAAGGCGGCGCGCAGGCCCCGCCGCCGCCCGAGGCGGCCAGCCGCCAAAACCGCTGAATGAGCGTCGAGAGCTGCCGTATCGACGTCTGGCTGTGGCGGGCGCGCTTCGCCAAGACGCGCAGCCTGGCGGCCGCCCTGGTCGAGAAGGGCGCCATCCGACTGTCCCACAACGGCGTCCAGACCCGGCTCGACAAGCCCAGCCGCAGCGTCCACCCCGGCGACGAGGTGCTGTTCGCCCAGGGCGGGCGGCTGATCGCCGTGCGCGTGCTGCAGATGGGCGAAAGGCGCGGCCCGCCCGAGGAAGCCCGCGCCCTGTATGAGGCGCTGGACTGACGCCCCACCTCCCCGTGCAATGGGGAGGTGGATCGGCGGCGCAGCCGACGAGACGGAGGGGCCGCCTCCTCAAGCGCAGAAGCCCCTCCACCGCTACGCGGTCCCCCTCCCCATTCCATGGGGAGGAAAACTCAGCCCTGCGGCTTCACGAACTCGCCTTCGATGTGCAGCGTCACCTCGTCGCCCAGGGCGGGCAGGCCGTAGGTGATGCCGAAGTCCGAGCGCTTGATGGTCGCCTCACCGTCGAAGCCGGCCTTGTAGCCGCCGCGCGTCGGGCCGGCCTGGTTGAACCTGACCTGCATGGTCACCGGCTTGGTCACCCCGCGCAGGGTCAGCTCGCCATGCACCATGGCCCGGTTCGGCTGGGCCGGGTCCAGCATGATGTGGACCGAGCGGAAGGTCGCGGTCGGGTGGTTGGCCGTACCGAAGAAGTCCGCCGTCTGCAGGTGGCGGTTCAGCCCGTCCGAGTTGGAGGCGACGTCCGTCAGGGGGACGGTCGCCGTCAGGCGGCTGGCCGACGGATCGGCCGGGTCCAGCTTCAGCTGGGCCTGCACGTTCACGAACTGGCCCGTATAGGTCGAGAAGCCCAGATGATCGACCGACCAGGTGATCTTGCCGTGGGCGGAATCCAGCCTGTAGTCGCCCGCCTGCACCTCGGACGGGACCTTGGTCAGGGCCGCCTGGGCGACGACGGCGCCGCCGGCCAGAAGGCTGAGCGCGAGAGCTCCGGCGCCGATGCGGGCGACAGCGGATCGGGCGATGAGACGCATGGGCGAACCTCCTTCTGAACGACGATATGCCGACGCCTTGGATGTCGGCTGGCCGGGACGGCGTCAAGCGGGGGCGGCGCGCGACCGCGCCCTCGGTTGACAGTTGGGTCTCGCGGGGTCATTTCCCCGCCCTCGACCGTTTTTGTCCCTGCAACAGGCTGATCCCCGCCCGCCATGACCTACATCGTCACCGACGCCTGCGTGAAATGTAAGTTCATGGACTGCGTCGAAGTGTGTCCGGTGGACTGCTTCTACGAGGGCGAGAACTTCCTGGTCATCGCCCCCGACGAATGCATCGACTGCGGCGTGTGCGAGCCGGAGTGCCCCGTCGACGCCATCGTCCCTGACACCGAGGATGAGCCGGACGGCAAGTGGCTGCAGGTCAACGCGGAATACGCCAAGGTCTGGCCGAACATCACGGTCAAGGGCACGCCCCCGGCGGATCGCGAGCAGTATGAGCGCGAAACCGGCAAGTTCGAGAAGTATTTCAGCCCCAAGCCGGGCAAGGGCTCCTAAGAACCCGCCACATTGCGGTCACATTGTGCCCGGCCACGCCGACCGCCCTGTGGATATTTTGAGATTCCCTAATTTTATGATAGGTTCCTGCCTATTCGAAACGGGCGGTTCCGCAGTTCTGCGCGCCGCCCGCATTTGCGACAGAGCCCCGCCGCGAGGACGGGGTCGGCCAGAGGTTCGGTGATCCGTTTTCGCGTCTGACAGTGCGACCCTCCGCTCAACCGACGGGCCCGACGCCCGGCGGACGGGCGGTTTTTGCTTGGAAGACACGGCGGCGATCTCGCTTCCCCTGGTTCGGGAAAGGAATGACATGACGAGCAAGACCGGTCTGGAATTCAAGGTTGGCGATGCGGTGGTCTATCCAGCCCACGGCGTCGGCAAGGTCGCCGCGATCGAGACCCAGGAAGTCGCCGGCATGGCGCTGGAAGTCTATGTCGTGACCTTCGAGCACGAGAAGATGACGCTGCGCGTCCCGACCAAGAAGGCCAAGACTGCCGGCCTGCGCACCCTGGCCGCCGACGACACCGTGTCCAAGGCCCTGACCACGCTCAAGGGCCGCGCCCGCGTCAAGCGCACCATGTGGTCGCGCCGCGCCCAGGAATACGAAGCCAAGATCAACTCGGGCGACCTGATCTCGATCGCCGAGGTGGTGCGCGACCTGCACCGCGCCGAGACCCAGCCGGAACAGTCCTATTCCGAGCGCCAGCTCTATGAATCGGCCCTGGACCGCATGGCCCGCGAAGTCGCCGCGGCCAACAAGATCGACAAGGACGAGGCCATGGCCCTGCTGGGCAAGTCGCTCAGCGCCAAGAAGCCCGTCGCTCCGGCCGCCGAGGCCGAGGCCGCCTGACACCCGGCGCCCTTCGAAGACGACAAAAGGCCCGGCGGCGACGCCGGGCCTTTTTTGTGACGCGCGACCGGCGGCCGCCGCCCTTTTCAGCTTCCCTCAGAAATATTCAGCGCCGGCCGGACACTGGGCGGCCAGACGTCGCGCCGTGATGCTGGCGGGGATGTAGGGGGTCCCGCGCACCAACTGGGCGCCGCCGTTGAAGCGGAAGGCCTGCTGCTCATAGGTGCCGTTCAGGCGCACATTGATGCGGCGGCCCTTGCGGTCCTGGCAACTGCCTTCAAAGCGGGCCTTGCCGTCGCCGACCTCGCGCGTCGGATAGGTGCATTGCCATTTGCGCGTCGACAGGCCGCCGAAGAAGCGGTTGATCTCGCTGGGCCGCACGCATTTCTGTTCGGTGTCGCGCGCGCCCATGACGCTGGTGGTGTATTCCCAGTAGCCTGGCAAGACCTCGCTCTGGGCCGCCGACTGCGCATGCGGGGCCGAAGCGGGCGCGGCCAGCATGACGGCGCCGGCGAGCACGGGAGCGGCCATGGCCGCGAGCTTGGCGAAGGGCGTCAGGGTCTTCATCGGCTTGGCGTTCATGGAACTGTTCATGGATCTTTCTATATAGGCACGGCTTGAACGGCTGCTGAACGACAGCGATCCGTCGCCTTCAGAATGACTCCAGCCTTGACGCCCGGCGAGTCATTCCTCTATACGGCCCCCTCTCGCGCGGGCCCCTTTGCTCGCCGCGCCCCTGTTTCATGCGTCCGCATCGGTCCGCGGATGTGACCTTGAGGATCTTAAGATGTCGCGTCGCTGCGAACTCACCGGTATCGGCCCCATGGTCGGCCATCACGTGAGCCACTCCAACATCAAGACCAAGCGCCGTTTCCTGCCGTCGCTGAAGACGGTCAAGGTTCAGTCGGAATCGCTGGGCCAGACCTTCTCGCTGCGGATCTCGAACGCCGCCCTGCGCACCCTGGACTTCAAGGGCGGCCTGGACGCCTTCATCGTCAAGGCCCGCGACGAGCAGCTGTCGACCGCCGCCCTGCGCATCAAGCGTCAGGTCCGCGCCAAGCTGGCCGAGCAAGCCGCCGCCTGATCGGCGTCGACTGACGGATTTTGAAGAGGCCGGCGGAAACGCCGGCCTTTTTGTTTGGCGCGCTTCCAGAGCGTCTCCCTTCCCCCTCGATGGGGAAAGGGCGGGGATGGGGGTGCCCGCGAGGCATTAAATGCAAAGGCGCGTGAGGCGCCGGCGTCTCCGAGCTTGGCGATCCAGCTCCTGCCTCCACCCCCACCCAACCCTCCCCCATCGAGGGGGAGGGCTTCACCTGTGGGACGCCGGCAAGGGCAATGACGCAAAGCAAAGGGTTGCCGCACGGCGCTCCCCCGCTACCCTCTCGGCTCATCTCGCCGGAGCCCTCGTCTTGCGCCCTCTCGCCGCCCTCTGCCTGACCACGGCCCTGCTGTCGTCGCCCGCCCTCGCGCAGGAGAAGCAATCAGTCGCCCAGTTGCGCGACTCCACCGCCTTCACCCTATCCAGCGGCACAGCCCGCAGAGGTTCGCAAAAGGTAGTGCGGTTCGACAAGGCGGACCTGTCTTTCACTGTATTGCCCGACGAGCAGGCTTTGCGGGGTGAAGCCACCCTGACTTTCGCCCCGCTAGCTCCGATAGAGTTCATCGATTTGGACTTGGACGCTGTGTTCGACATCATCGAGATTCAGCTGAACGGTCAGTCCTTACCACCCGGAGCTTGGAGCAATCCCGAAGGTCGGCTGAGCATTGCTCTACCCCGGACCTTCGCTGTGGATGAAGTCGTTAATGTCCGCATCGCCTACGCCGGCCGCCCGCATCAGGCCAAGCGGGCGCCCTGGGACGGCGGCTTCGTCTGGACCACCACGCCCGACGGCCAGCCGTGGGTCGCCAGCGCGGTGCAGGGCGAGGGCTGCGACCTGTTCTGGCCCTGCATCGACCATCCGCAGGGCGAGCCCGACCGGGTGGACCTGCACATCACCGTGCCGTCGGACCTCAGCGCCCCCGCCAACGGCCGCTTTCTCGGCAAGACAGACAACGGCGACGGCACGACGACCTGGAACTGGACCGCGCGCCAGCCGGACACCTACGCCATCAGCCTGAACGTCGGCTCCTATATGGAGATGTCCGCCGACTACCCCAGCCGGTTCGGCAAAGTGATCCCCCTGCGCTTCTGGCGCCTGGCCTCCGACGATCCGGCCAAGGCCCAGGCCCTGTTCGACGAATTCCCCAAGATGATGGACTTCTTCGAGGCGACGATCGGCCCCTTCCCCTTCGGCGACGAGAAGATGGGCGTGGTGGAGACCCCGCACCTGGGCATGGAGCACCAGACCATCAACGCCTACGGCAACGGCTACAAGCTGGACGGCAAGGGCTACGACTGGCTGCTGCAGCACGAACTGGCGCACGAGTGGTTCGGCAACCAGATGACCAACGCCGACTGGGACGACATGTGGCTGCACGAGGGGTTCGGCACCTATATGCAGCCCCTCTACGCCCGCTGGCTGAACGGCGAGCGGGCCATGCAGGCCGAACTGCAGACCATGCGGCTGACGCTCGCCAACCGGTTCCCCGTCGTCTCGGGCCGGCCGCAGGACGCCGGGACCGTCTATAACGCCGAGACCGGACCGGCGCTGGACCTCTATTACAAGGGCGCCCTGATCGCCCACACCCTGCGCCTCTACATCGGCGACGACGCCTTCTACGAATCCCTGCGCCGCCTGGTGTACGGCCGCCCCGATCCCAAGCCGGGGAACTTCCAGCCGCGCTACGCCACGACGCCGGAGTATGTGGCCATCGTCAACGAGGTGACCGGCCGTGATCTGGGCTGGTTCTTCGACGCCTACCTCTACCAAGCCGCCCTGCCCGATCTGGTCATGACCCGCGACGGCGAGCGCGTGAGCCTGGAATGGAAGACCGGCAACGCCCGCCCCTTCCCCCTGCCGGTCGAGATCGAGGTGGACGGCAAGCGGCGCGTCCTGCCCATGGCCGACGGCCGCGCGACGTTCAGTGCGCCCGCGAGCGCGCACATCCTTCTGGATCCCGGCTCCAAGGTGCTGCGCCGCCTGGAATATCTGGAGCGGTGGAAGGCGTCGCAGACGCCGAAGACCTGACGTCTAAGGCTCCAATTCGATGTCCCAGTAGAGGTAATCCAGCCAGCTCTGATGCAGGAAGTGCGGCGGGAAACGGCGGCCCGCCTGCTGTAGCTGCCAGGCGCTGGGCTGGTGGGCGGTGCGGCGCAGGGGCATCTGGGCCTGGCCGGGGGTGCGCCCGCCCTTGCGCAGATTGCAGGGGCCGCAGGCGGCGACGATGTTCTGCCAGGTGGTGCGGCCACCGCGCGAGCGGGGGATGACGTGGTCGAAGGTCAGGTCCTGGGCCGTGCCCGGCTCGCCGCAATACTGGCAGGCGAAACCGTCGCGCAGGAAGACGTTGAAGCGGGTGAAGGCGGGGCTGCGGTCCTGATCGACGTAGGACTTGAGGCAGACCACGCTGGGCAGCTGCATCTCCAGCGAGGGGCTGCGGACGATCTTGTCATAGGTGGCGACCACGTCGACGCGGTCCTGCCATACAGCCTTGACCACCTCTTCCCAGGGCCACAGCGACAAGGGGAAGTAGGACAAGGGCCGGAAGTCGGCGTTCAGCACCAGGGCTGGAAAACCGGACGGCGGACGGGTCAGGACCTGCATCAGGCCCTCCCGTCCATGCGGGGGGATATCGACGCTACAGGACTGAAGACACGTCTCCTTCCTTGGTCTGCTGACGAAAATCCTACGCCTGATTCCCGCGCATCGCCATGACCGGCATGAGGAGTTTTCGTGACGACCCGCGCCAGGCTCCGGGCCGCGGGCTCAGTAGCGGCTGGCCGCGCTGGGGAAGGCCGGCAGGCTCCAGCCCCACATCAAGGCGCCGGCGCGCAGCAGGAGGCCCGCCGCCAGGCCCGCGCCGACCGCCGGCCAGATAGGGACCGACGCCGCCTTCAGCCCGACGAACAGGCCCGCCGACACCAGGGCCGCGGTGATGTTCAGCTCGCGCCGTAGCAGGATGGAGGGCTGGCCCGCCAGGACGTCGCGCACGATCCCGCCGAAACAGGCCGTCAGCACCCCCATGACGATGCAGATCAGGGGCGCGACCCCATAGCTGGCGGACTTGGCCGCCCCCATCACCCCGTAGGCCGCCAGGCCGACGGCATCGAGCCACAGCAGGGCCCGGAAGCGCCATGACCGCGCCCCCAGCGTCCAGAAGGCGACCGCCACGGCCACGCAGACGGCGATGTAGCGCCAGTCCTGCACCCAGAAGACGGGGGCGCCGATCAGCAGGTCCCGCAACGTCCCGCCCCCGACCCCGGTGACGGCGGCGAAGAAGGCCAGGGTCAGGACGTCGTGCTTCTGGCGCGCGGCGGCCAGGGCCCCGGTGGCCGCGAACACGGCCACGCCCGCGAAGTCCAGCAACGGCAGGACGGCCGCCGGTCGGGCCAGGTCTGCGCCGGCGATCGGCTCCAACATCGTCATCATCCCCAGGGCGCCGCTCAGGGGCGCCGTCTTCGGGGTCGCCCCCGGTCGTCAATGGAAAACGGGGCTCAGGCCCCTTCGTCCAGCGCGATCTCGCCGCGCCGAACGCCTCCATACCACCCCCAGAGCAAATGCGCCGCCACCCCGCGATGCGGCCGCCAGATCTCGGCCCTGGCGTAGGCTTGCTTCTCGTTCGGACGGGCTTCGGCGCGGTCGGCCCAGCGCATCGCCTCCTGCAGGGCCACGTCGCCGCCGGGAAAGACGTCCAGCCGCCCCTCGCAGAACATCAGGAAGGTCTCGGCCGTCCATCGGCCCACCCCCTTGATGGCGACAAGGGCGGCGACGGCCTCGGCGTCGTCCAGTCGTTCCAGGTGGTCGAAGTCGATGCACCCCTCGACCTGGGCGCGAGCGATTTCCTGGCCGTATTTCGCCTTCTGACCGGACAGGCCGAAGGTCCGCAACGCTTCGACGTCCAGCGCCAGCACGGCGTCCGGCGTCACCTGGCCGTCCAGCCCCTCGACCACCCGCTTCCAGATGGAGGCCGCCGCCGCGACCGAGACCTGCTGCTCCACGATCATGCGGAACAGCCCCTCAAAGCCGCCGGGCCGCAGTCGCCATTCGAACACCGGCGTCGAGGCATGGGCCCGCGCCAGGGCCGGATCGGCCACGGCGAGCGCGTCGCGGGCGGCGGCGATGGAGGAAGCAGACGGAGCAAGGGCCATGAGGTCGTATCGACAGGAAAACAGCGCCGCTCTAGCATCGCGCCCATGCGTACTCTGGACGATCTTCTTCACCCGATCACCCCTGATCGCTTCTTCGCTGAGTTCCACGGCCGAAAACCGCTGCACATCCCGGCTGACGAAGGCGCGCCGAAGCGGGCGCTTCTGGATTGGCGCACGTTCAACAGCCTGCTGAACCAGCCCTCGATCTGGACCGCCCAGAGCCTGAAGCTGGTGCGCGACACTCAGCCCGTGCCGCCCGAGCAATATTGTCGTTCGGTGCAGACGCAGTCCGGCGCGGCGTTCCGCCCCGATCCCGCCAAGGTCGCGCTTTTCCTGACGGGAGGCGCCAGCCTGATTGCAGGCGACGTGCAGGATCTGACGCCCCCCATAGCCGCCCTCTCAGCCGCGCTGGGACGCCCGTTCGCCGCCGCCGTGGGCGCGAACATCTACTGTTCGTTCAAGGGCGTTCAGGCCTTTGGAACCCACTTTGACCTGACCGACGTCTTCGCCGTGCAGACCGAAGGCGAGAAGCTGTGGCGCCTCTACGAGAGTTGCGCGGACGCCCCCGTGGAAATGCCCTCGGGCGTGGGCGATGTGCGGCGATGGTTCGAGCAGACGAGAGGCCGCCTCCAGGCCGAGATCGTGATGAAGCCGGGAGACGTCCTGTATCTGCCGCGCGGCTGGTATCATGACGCCCTGGCCCAGGACACGGCCTCGCTTCACGTGACCTTTTCGCTGGCCTCCCTTCATGGCCGGATCATCTTCAACCTGCTCGAGCAGGCCGCCATGCAGGATTCCGCTTTTCGCGCCTATCTGCCGGCCGCCGAAAAGGACGGCGGCCGGGCGCTGCAGCAGCACCTCGCCGACCTGGGCCGACGGCTGGCGCAATTGACCGCCTCTCCAACCTTCCGCGACGAGGTGGCCATGACTCAGGAACGCCTGACGCCGCGCACGCACAGCTTCGCCCTGCCGGCCCGCGCACCGCTGACGCAATACAAGACCAACGGACTTCTGGGCCCCGCCTATGAGGGACCTGTCGCCCATGCCATGCACTGGGCGCTGTCCCAGCCCGCCTTCGCCCTAGAGGAGGTCATCGCCCAGTTCGACTTCGTGCCGGAAGCCGACATCCGCGCCGCCGTCGATCAGGCCGAAAAGACGGGAGTGTTGAAGCGGGTCTGACCCGCTCGGACGCGCCATGTTCGCCACCCGCTTCGCCCCCTCGCCCACAGGCCGCCTGCACAAGGGCCACGCCTTTTCGGCCCTGACGGCGTGGAGCGCAGCCAAGGCGGAAGACGGCCGCTTCGTACTGCGGATCGAGGACATCGACCCGACGCGGTGCAGGCCGGAGTTCGAGGCGGGAATTTATGAAGACCTGGCCTGGCTCGGCCTCGACTGGGAGACGCCGGTGCGGCGGCAATCCGAGCACCTGGCCGACTACGCCGCCGTGGGCGAGGCGTTGAGGGCGCGCGGCCTGCTCTACCGCTGTTTCCGCACGCGCAAGGAGATCCTCGACGCCATCGGCGACGCCCCCCACGGCCCCGCCGAGGCGGCCCGGCCCGGCCCGCACCCGGCGGAAGAAGAAGCACGCCTTCTGGCCGAGGAGCGGCCCTTCGCCTGGCGCCTGTCGCTGGACCGGGCCAAGGCGGCGCTGGGCGGGGCGGCATGGGAGGCGCTGAGCTTCGTCGAGGAAGGCGCAGGACCGAACGGCGAGACCGGCCTGGTCAAGGCGCGGCCCGAGACGGCGGGCGACGTGGTGCTGGCGCGCAAGGACGCCGGGGCCGCCTATCACCTGGCGGTGACGCACGACGACGCCCTGCAGGGGATCAGCCATGTGATCCGCGGCCAGGACCTGTTCGAGGCGACGAACATCCAGCGGCTGATCCAGGCCCTGATGGGCTGGCCGGCGCCCGTCTATCGCCACCACCGCTTGCTGACCGGGCCGGACGGCCGCCGCTACGCCAAGCGCGACCGCTCGGCGACCCTGTCCGAACTGCGCGCAGACGGCCTGACGCCCGAGGCGCTGAAAGCCGAACTGGGATTCTGAAGGGCCAGGACGGGCGCGCGTCGCGCGGCGAGCGGCGAGCGGCAGGACAACCGCGCTCAAGCAGCGAGCCGCCGCGCGGCGAGCGATAGCGCGCTGAAAGCCGTCCAACAAAAAAGACGCGGAGGTCGCCCTCCGCGTCTTCATTCGTCTGACGAACCTGAAGGTCCGTCGGCCTTAGAGGAGCTTGAGTTCCACGGCCGAGGTCTTGCCGCGCTGGGTTTCCAGCTCGTATTCGACCTTGGCGTTGTCATCGAGACCCGCCAGACCCGCCTTCTGAACGGCGGTGATGTGGACGAAAACGTCCGAGCCGCCGGTGTCGGGTTGGATGAAGCCGTAGCCCTTGGTGGGGTTGAACCACTTGACCGTGCCGGTCGCCATATTGCGTCTCCGTAAACGCGCTTTGCCAGTCGGACGTCCACGCGGGAGCGCCCGTCAGCCCATCTGGACAAGCTCGTTCAGGCGAAGGAGCGAGACGCGGGTTTGGACCCCACGTGAAATCCGGACTGCGGCGATGTTGTCACCCGACTATCCACAGCGGTCAACTGTAAAGCGAACGGCGGCCCCCCAGCTTTACAGTTTAATTTCCGGCTCCCGACGCGGCCGCGATCAGTCCCCTGGCCAGGGCCTGGCAAGCCGGGCCGCCACGCTCGCCGTCGTTGGACAGGCCGATGAAGGCCCGCCCGCCCCGGACGTCCACCAGAGCGAGGGCGCGCCACAGGGTGTTCGACCCCTCGTGCGCCACGACCGGCCCCCCGGCCCAGGCTTGCGGCGGAAGCGCGATCCAGCCCAGGGCGTAGCTCCGGCCCGCGCTCGGCGTCGTCAGACGGCGCACCGTCTCCGCCGACAGCCAGCCGCCGCCGTCCGTCAGGAACACCGCGAGGAAGCGGGCGTAGTCGGCCAGGCTCATGTGCGCCGTCCCCGCCGGCCCCAGGGCCAGGGGATTGTCCGCCCCCGGATCGGCGGGGTTCATCGGGACAGCCTCGCCGCCCGTGCGGCGATGGCCCCAGGCGTAGTCGCCCCCTGCCCCTTTGGCCCCGGGCGCGCCGAAGCCGCCGCTGGCGAGGTCCAGGGGGGCGAAGACCTCGGCCCGCATGGCGTCCTCCCACGACCCGCCCGTGATCGCCTCGATCGCCGCCCCGACCAGGACGTAGTTGGCGTTGCCGTATTGAAAGAGGCCCGGCGTTCCCGCCGGCGGCGCCTTGAGCGCCTGCTCGACGAGGGCGCGGCGCTGCTCCGGCAGGGACCTGGGATCGGCCCGGGCCGTCATCAGCCAGGGCCGCCCCATGACGGAGGCGTCGGCCAGTCCGGCCGCATGGCTCATGAAATCGTCGATCGTCGCCGCTCCCCATGCGGGGTCGATGCGCAGGCCCGGAAAGACGTCGGCCAGGGGCATGGCCCAACGCGCGCGGCCCTGCTCGACCAGCCGTCCCCATAGGGCCGCCGTCATGGCCTTGGTGTTGGAGCCCAGATGCCAGCGGTCGTCCGCCGTCGCCAGAGCTTCGTGATCCGCCCGACGCACACCGCGCGCGCCGGACCACGCCAGCCCCTGGGGCGTGACCAGACCCCCGGCGAGGGCGACCGGCCCGACCGCGTCAAAAGCCGCGCTGAGCGCCGCATCCAGGGCCTCTGCCGATCCCGCGCTCGCGATGGACGGCAGGGCGACAGCGGCCGCGCCGGCGGCCAGGGCATGACGACGGGTGATCATATGGCGGCTCCGAGGGCGATGACGGCGCCATGCTGACGCCCGCCTCTGGCGCGTCCAGTTAAAAGGTCGCAAGGTTCTCCCTCAGCGACGAAAGGACTCCCCATGGCCAAGGACGACTACGACGCCACCCTGGAGATGCTGCAGATTCAACTGGTCGAGACCCAGGCCTGGGCCATCGACCAGGGGCTGAAGATCGTCATCGTCTTCGAAGGCCGCGACGCCGCCGGCAAGGACGGGGCGATCAAGCGGATGACGGAATACATGGCCCCGCGCCAGACCCGCGTGGTCGCCCTGCCCAAGCCGAGCGACCGCGAACTGACCCAGTGGTATTTCCAGCGCTACGCCAGCCACCTGCCGGCGGCGGGCGAGACGGTCTTCTTCAACCGCTCCTGGTACAACCGGGCGGGAGTCGAGCCGGTCATGGGCTTCTGCACGCCCGAGCAGCACGAGCGCTTCCTTCACGACGCGCCCCATTTCGAGCGGATGCTGACCCAGTCCGGCACCATTCTCATCAAGCTGTGGCTCGACATCTCGCGTGCCGAGCAGGACCGGCGGCTGGAGGAGCGCGTCAGCCATCCGCTGAAACGCTTCAAGGTCTCGCCGCTGGACGCCGAGGCCCAGAAACGCTGGGACGCCTATTCCGCCGCCCGCAACGAGATGCTGGAGCGCACCCACGTCGACTATGCGCCGTGGACGGTCGTCGCCACCGACGACAAGAAGAAGGCGCGGCTGAACATCATCCGCCACGTCCTGCACCGGTTGGCCGCCCCTGGGCTGGAGTGCCAGAAGCCGGATTCCGAGATCGTCTTCTCCGCCGAAAAGACCAAGGGGCGGCTGGCGAAGTAGGCCTGCGCCGCCCTCGCCGACGATCAGCGCTCGGCGGCCAGAGGCTCGAGGCGCCGCGCCCGCCTGGCCCTCGGTTGAGGCCGCACGCCCAGCAGCAGGCCCAGCCAGCCCAGGCGACGCGCCGCCTCATAGGTCGCGAAACAGCCCAGGAAGGTGGCGGCGATCAGCAGCCCCGCCTCCAGCAGCAAGGGCAGGCCCAGCGGCGCCAGATGGTGCGCCGTCACCACGGTGATCGTCTGGTGCATGATGTAGAAGGGGAAGACCCCGACCGTCAGATAGCGCAGCACCGGCCCGCCCCGATTCAGATAGCGCGCGCCATAGCCCAGGACGGCGACGATGAAGGCCCACTGGTCGACGGCATAGACTAGGCGCATGGCCGCCTGCAGCGCCTCGGGCGGCACGGCGTCCTCGGCGCGCCAGGTCCAGGCGTAGGCCGCCCACCCGGCCCAGGCCACCAGGGCCAGGATCAGGGCCGGGCGGCGCAAGCGCTCATAGCCCGCCTTCAGCGCCTCGGAGCGCGCGCTGGCGAAGCCGAACAGGAAGACGCTGAACGACAGGGCGTGGTTGTACCAGTCGTCGACCAGGGCGTGGGTGACGGGAAAGATCGGGGCCAGGGCCAGGCGGATCAGCGCCAGCCAGACGATCGGCCAGACCAGCAGGCCCCAGCCCTTGAGGACGCGCTCCAGCCCCGCCTGGATCGGCGTCAGGAAGCGACGCCCGGCCGCCAGCAGCCCCGCCAGGATCAGGCTGTAGGCCAGCAGATAGGCCACGAACCACATATGATTCCAGGTCGGGGTGATCAGGCAGCCGTCGGCGTCGCACCAGCCGCCCGAGGCGGTCGCGTACTTCACCCAGAAGTCGGTCAGCCAGGGCGAATGCGCCGGGTCGGCGACGCCCAGCCCCCGCGCCGCCTCGACCACCTCGTAATAGGTCTGCGGCGGCACGATCACGAACATGGCGAACAGCAGCGGCGGCGCCAGGCGCAGCAGGCGCGATCCGGCGAAGCGGCGGGCGCCGCCCTCCCCTTGCCGCGCGAAGCCGTCGAACAGGAAGCGCGTCGCCGCCCCCGACACCAGGAACAGCAGCGTCAGCCGCCAGGGGCTGGTCAGTTGCATCACCGGCTCCAGCGCCTCGACGGGGCGCGGACTGTTCACATGCCAGTCCCAGGGCACGTAGAACATGCCGACGTGATAAAGGATGAGCAGCATGAAGGCGCCGACGCGGATCCAGTCCAGATCATGGCGGCGCGTCGGCGGGGCGAGAGGTTCGGCGGGCATGGGGGCGACCTGTGAGGAATGACGAAGCGAGGCCTGGGCTCTCATTTCGGCGCGGCGGGCCGCAACCGGCCGGGGCCGGGCGGAGGCCCGGCGGGGCCGATCCGAAGACGCCGGGGACGAGCGGCGACGCTCAGGGGGCGAACGGGGCGCGGCGCGACCTCGTGCAGGGCTGGACGGTCGCGGTCGGCGTCATCGCAGCCTTCATGGTGGTCAACGCCCTGACGGAGCTGACCGACTCACCGTCGCTGCGGCTCTGGGCGCCTTGGGTGTGGGAGGCCACCAGCGCCCTGGCCCTGGCCCTGGTGGTCTGGCTGCCCTGGCTGGCGGGCCGCATCGCCCCGCCCGCCCGGCTGAACGACGGCTGGGGCGCGTGCACCCGCTTCTTCGCCCTGCATCTGGCGACGGCGGTCTTCTACAGCCTGCTGCACGTGCTGGTGATGGGGGCCATGCGCCACGGCGTCTACGCCGCCCTGGGCGAGGTCTATGACTACGGCCCGCCGGTCGAGCGCTTCATCTATGAGTTCCGCAAGGATCTGCTCAGCTACGGCCTGTTCGTCGGCGTCTTCTGGGCGGTGCGAAGCCTGCGCGAGGCGCGCGAGACGCCGCTGCGGCCGGTCAGCTTCGACATCCGCGACGGGGCCCGGCTGATCCGCGCGCCGCTGGACGACATCCTGGCCGCGACCTCGGCGGGCAACTACGTCGAATTCGTGCTGGCCGACGGCCGTCGCCCGCTGATGCGCGCCACCTTGGCGGCGGTGGAGGCGGAGCTGGAGCGCTGCGGCTTCGTCCGCACCCATCGCGGCTGGCTGGTCAACGCCGCGCGGATGAGCGGCCTGCGGCCCGAAGGCTCGGGCGACTGGACCGTCGAACTGGGATCACTGGAGGCGCCGCTGTCGCGCCGCTATCCCGAGGCGCTGGAGAGGCTCAGGGCCGAGCGCTCCGGCGCCTAGGCCTACTTCAAGCCATCTTCCGCCAGCGTGTGCGCCACGATGGCATTGGCGTGGCCATGGCCCAGGTCGTGCTCGTCCTTGAGCAGGGTCACCAGCTCCATGTGCTTGGCGGGATAGCGGGCGCGGACCTCCGCCTTCCACTCGGCGATGGGTCGCCCGTACTTCTTCTCGATAGAGGGGAAATAGGACGCAGGGCCCTTGATCGGCGCTTCAGTCATCGGCGGCTTCCTCGCGTTTGCGAGCCACTAGACGCGCGACCGCCGCGCTGCGCAATGGGCCTCGCATGACGCGGATCGGACGCGCCCCCTTCACCCGCGACGGCCTCAGGGTCTAAGACCCCTGCATGAACACCACCGCCCCGCTTCCCGACGCCGCCGGCCAGAACTGGGTGGACCGCCACGCCCCCGAGGGCCTCAAGCCGTGGCTGAAGCTGGGCCGCTTCGACCGCCCGATCGGCACCTGGCTGCTGCTGCTGCCCGGCTGGCAGGGGATCATGCTGGCGCTGAACCAGTACGACCGGCCGTTCGGCGGCTATGAGCTGTGGCTGCTGGGCGGCTTCGCCGTCGGCGCCGCCCTGATGCGCGGGGCGGGCTGCGCGGTGAACGACATCGCCGACCGAAACTTCGACGCCCAGGTGGCGCGCACCGCCCTGCGCCCCATCCCGGCGGGCCAGATCAGCGTCAAGCAGGCCTGGCTGTTCGTGGCGGGCCTGTGCCTGGTCAGCCTGTGCATCCTGCTGACCATGAACCTGATGTCCGTCCTGCTGGGCGCCCTGTCTCTGGGCCTGGTGGCGGCCTATCCCTTCATGAAGCGCATCACCTGGTGGCCCCAGGCCTGGCTGGGCCTGACCTTCAACTGGGGCGCCCTGCTGGGCTTCGCGGCGGCGACGGGGGGGCTGTTCGCCCTGGGCTGGCTCTATGTGCTGAGGGTCAAGGCCAGCGGCGACGGCTACTGGATGGCCGAGGGACTGGACCGGATGGGTCACCTCGCCCTGTCGGCGGGCCTGCTCTACGCGGGCGGGCTGTTCTGGACCCTGGGCTATGACACCATCTACGCCCTTCAGGACATCGAGGACGACGTCATGGCCGGGGTGAAGTCCTCGGCCCGCGCCCTGGGCGGCAAGGTCAAGGAAGGCGTGGCCGTCTTCTACGTCCTGGCCGTGGTCCTGGCCGGGGCGGCCGGTTTCGCCGCCGGTCTGGGGCCGGTCTTCTATGTCGGCCTGGCGCTCTACGCCCTACATCTGGCGTGGCAGGCGCGGCGGCTGGACCCGCAGGACACGGTCTTGTGTCTGCGGCTTTTCAAGTCAAATCGCGATGCGGGGTTGATCCTTCTGGCCGCGATCGCGTTCAACGGCCTAGCTTTCTGATCGAACCGTTCCCAAGGAGCCCGGCATGATCCCTTCGCGCCCCGTTCGCGCCCTTCTCGTCACCGTCGCCGTCGCGGCCTCGCTCGCTGCCTGCCAGCGCCAAGAGAAGAAGGCGGCACCGACCGCGCCGGAGGCGACCGCCCAGGCCGTCGCCGAGGGGCCGCTGAAGTATGAAAGCGCCACCCCCTACGCCAAGGTCAGCCTGAGCCTGCCGGAGGCCGTCCTGGCCTACCCCGCCCTCTATGCGCCGCTGTACCGCGACGAGGTGGCCAGGCTGAAGGAATACGCCGAGGGCGCCCAGGCCGACCGCACCGAGGCGGGCTCGCCCGAGGGCATGCCCCCTTATGAGAAGACCATCGTCTTCGGCGCCCCGGTCGAGACCGGCCGCCTGTTCAGCCTGATGCGGACCGACTTCGACTATTCCGGCGGCGCCCATCCGAACACCGTCGCCACCGGCCTGCTGTGGGACAAGGCCGAGGGCCGTCGCATCGCCGCCGCCGACCTGTTCGCTAAGGGCGCCGACCGCGCGGGCGTGGAGCGCGCCCTGTGCCAGGCGGTGAACACGGCCAAGAAGGCCCGCCCCGGCGCCCAGCCCGTCGCCGCGACCGGCGACATCTGGACCTGCCCCAAGCTGGACAAGGTGGCCGTGACCCTGGCCCCCGGCGCGGTTCCGGGCAAGGCGGGGGGCCTGACCTTCCTGATCGACGCCTATGCGGTCGGCCCCTATGTCGAGGGCGCCTACTATCTGACCCTGCCGCTCTCGGCCTTCCAGAGCGCCCTGTCGCCGACCTATGCGGGCGAGTTCGAGGGCGCCCCGGCCAAGGCGGGCGACGTCACCGAGGACCTGCGGCCGAAGGGCTAACCCTTCTACCGCTCATCCCTGCGGAGGCGGGGATGAGCGGTGTGTTTCTCAGTCCGCCAGAAAGGCGTCGACCAGGACGTCCAGCCGTTCGGGCTGGTCGATCATGATGAAGTGCCGGGCGTCGTCGACGCGCGTCAGCGTCACGCCCGGCAGGGCGGCGTATTCGCGGCTCCACAGGGCGTCGGCCAGGGCGGCGGGCGCCCCGCCGTCGGCGTCCGAGGCATAGACGGCCCAGACCGGCGTGGTCATGGCGGCCAGGCCCGGACGGGCGTCGGTGGTCATCACCTCGCGGATGGCGCTGGCCATGGCCTGGCGGTCGGAGGCCATCGACCAGTCGACCATGGCGGCGCGCCCGGCCGCGTTGCGCATCATGCCCACGGCCGTCTGTTCCTGCTGGCGGCGGAAGCTCGCGGCGTCCGCGCTCAGGAGGGCGGCGGCGGCCTGATCGGCGAAGGGGCGCGCCGTTTCCGGCGTGGCCTGCGGGCCGAACATGGCGCTGAAGAAGGGCAGGCTGTCGACGCTCATCACCCGACCGACCGCCTCGGGATGTTGCTGGGCCAGCAGCAGGCCAGCCAGACCGCCCATGGAGTGGCCGATGATCGCGGGCCGGTTCAGCGTCACGGCGTAGCGGGCGAGGTCGTCGACGGCGGGCTGGACGAAGGCGCCGTCGCCGTGCGTCCAGGCCTCTCCGGCGAAGCCCGCCAGCTGGACCAGATGAACGCGATGGGTCGCCGACAGCCGCTCGGCCAGCGGCCGCCACACCTCGCGCGAGGAGGCGAAGCCGGGGATCAGGATGACGTCCGGCCCCTGCCCCATGACCTCGACCGACAGGCGGTCGGAGACGAAGGCGGGCGCCGCGACGCGCGCCGGTTCGGCCTGGGCGGGGAAGACGATGCTGGCGGCCGCGAAGCCGACGGCGGCGGCCAGGAGGAAGGCGCGCAGGGTCCTGGCGGGAGCGGAGATCGTGGTCATGGCGGTTCCTTTGTTCGGCGCCCTCCCCGGCCGTCATCCTCGGGCCTGACCCGAGGATCGGGTGATCCGCTGGCGCATCGCCGGATCAGACGAGCGCGCGGCCGGCCTCGATCCTCGGGTCAAGCCCGAGGATGGCGGAGGTGGGGGGGCCTGTGTGAAGGGTCAGGCGTGAGGGTTTTCGAAGATGTCCTCGACCGGCCGCTCGAACAGGGCGGCGATGCGGTAGGCCAGATCCAGGGAGGGGTCGTGCTTTTCGGTTTCGAGCGCGTTGACCGCCTGGCGCGAGACGCCCAGCGCCTGCCCCAACTGCTCCTGGGTCCAGTTGCGTTCGACGCGCAGCAGTTTCAGCTTGTTCTTCATCAATTCGACGACCGGATGAAGGGCGCCGTCGCGCCGAACGCCGCCCAGAACAGCGGGATGATCAGCCAGCCAGGCAGATGCGGCGCGCCCGCGAAATTCTCGCCAAAGCCCCAGGCGGCGAACACGGCCATGGCGACCCCCGAAGCGACGATGAACTGCTTGGCCATAATCGCGCGCACGAACTCGTCCGAGTCGCGCATGAAGCTGAGCAGCGCCCAGATCTGGCAGGCGATGGGGGCGGCGGCGGCCAAGGCCAGGAGCCAGGCGACAGGCTTGCCCTGAACCGCGTCGAAGACGCCGCCGATCACCGCGACCATCAGAACGACATAGCCGCCCATGAAGGCGAAGGTGCGCCGGGCGTAACGGCGCGAAGCCGGGGTGAGAACGCTGGAAGTTAAGGACAACATGACAGGCGCTCCTGACTTTGTGTAAGGGTAACCTGACACGCCCGAAATGTCATGTCAACCTGACTTTTCGTCAGCACATCCTGACTTTCTTGCCAGCCGCCCCGGCGCCCCCTAGCCTGTCGCCATGCGTAGTGTTTTCGCCCTCGCCGGCGCGTTCCTGACGGCCGCCCTCTCCGCCCCGAGTTTCGCGCAGGATGTCCGGGGCGCACGGGACTTCGCCGACCTGCCGCGCGTCGAGGGCGCCCACGTCCGCGCCTGGCGCCAGCTGGCGGTGGCCGAGATCACCTTGCCGACCGGGCCGGTGGCCGAGGGGAGCGCGCCCGACAAGGCGGTGCGCCTGCAGGGCCAGATCAGCCATACCGACTATGTGATCCGCCCGGCGATCAGCCCGCTGGACATCGACCGCCACTATGAGGAGGCCCTGCGCTCAGCGGGCTATGAGACGGTCTTCGCCTGCACCGGCATCAGCCGCTGCGGCGCGGGCATGGGCGCGCTGATCCTGCTGGGCGACGCGGTGTCGCCGCCGGGCTTCGCCGACGGCGTCTTCAACGACCAGTTGCGCGTGACCGTGGCGCGCAAGGGGGCGACCTGGGTGCTACTGCACATGACGCGGGGACCGGACCGGTCGCTGGTCTATCAGGCCGTGGTCGAGGGCGCCCGTGACGTCGACTAGACGGATCGCCGATCCGGCCCGTTTCATCCGCGACAACACCCGCCTTCAGCCCGTCTCGCACACGCCCGAGATTTCGCTGTGGCTGGCCGACGAAGTCACGCCCATCTGGCGGCTGACGGAAGAGGAGCTGGGCGAGATGGGCCTGCCGCCGCCGTTCTGGGCCTTCGCCTGGGCGGGCGGGCAGGCGCTGGCGCGCTGGCTGCTGGACCATCCCGAGAGCGTCAGGGGCCGCCGCGTGCTGGACCTGGCGACGGGGTCGGGCCTGGTGGCGATCGCGGCGATGAAGGCGGGCGCGGCCTCGGTGCTGGCGGCCGACATCGACCCCTTCTGCGCCGCCGCCGTGGCCGCCAATGCCCTGGCGAACGGGGTCGAGATCGCCTTCACCGCCGAGAACCTGCTGGAGAACCCGCCCCCGCCGTTCGACCTGATCTGCGCCGGGGACGTCTTCTACGAAGGGCCGATGGCCGAGGCGGTGCTGGCCTGGCTGAAGGCGGCGCGGGCGCAAGGGGCCGAGGTGCTGGTCGGCGATCCGGGGCGCACCTATTTCCCCACATCGGGCCTGACCCGGCTAGCGGAATACCGCGTGCCGACCACGCGCGAGCTGGAGGACCAGGAGGTCAAGCGCACCCGCGTCTGGTCGCTGGACGGCTAGGGGCCACCGCCTTCCCTTCGCACGCCGCCCTTCCTCCCCCACGCCGTCATCCTCGGGCTTGACCCGAGGATCGGGGGCGATGGCGCGATCGGCCTCGTTGCCCCCAGCGGGCGGACGGCTCGATCCTCGGGTCAAGCCCGAGGATGACGACGGGGGAATGAAGCGGAGCCCCCCTCAGGCGTCGCGCGGCAGGACGGTCAGCACCCGCGCCATGAACTGGTGGAAGGCTTCCATGTAGTCGCGCAGGAATTGTTCGGTGTCGGACGCCGACACATTGCCGTCGTCGTCGACCAGGCCGGGCTTGAACTGGATATAGGCCTCGGGCGCGTTCATCTGCGGCGCCTGGAGGAAGCTCAGCACCGAGCGGAGGCTTTGCTGGCTCACGGCCGTGCCGATGGCGCCGGGCGAGGTCCCGATCACCGCCGTCGGCTTGTTGGCGAAGGCGTTGGTTCCATAGGGACGGCTGGCCCAGTCGATGGCGTTCTTGAGCCCGCCGGGGATCGAACGGTTGTATTCGGGCGTGACGATCAGAATGGCGTCCGAGCCCTTGATCGCCGCCTTGAAGTCCGTGGCCACGGCCGGATAGGCGGCGTCGTAGTCATAGGAATAGAGCGGCAGACCGGAAAAGCCGATCTCGTGCATCTTCAGCTTCTCGGGCGCCAGCTTGACCAGGGCCTTGGCCAGCTTGCGGTTGATCGAGTCCTTGGCCAGGCTGCCGATGATGTAGCCCACATTGTAGCTGGTCATGACGCGCATCTCGCTGGTGAAGGCAGCGCCGACCGCCGCCGTCTATGAAATGTCCGGCGAAACGGCGGGGTTCCGCCCTCAGACGCGCACGGCCCGCCGTCCTCGCCCCGCCTCGCCGAAGACGCGCAGATAGCGGTCGATTTCGGCCCGGTCGCCGGTGGCCTTCTCGACGTTGTCGGACAACTTGACCGCCGGGCGGCCCGCCGCCTTCGTGACCTTGCACACCAGGGACAGCGGGATCAGTTCGGGCGCCGGAACCGGGGCGCAGTCGCGGAAGTCGTTGGTCAGGTTGGTGCCCCAGCCGAAGCTGGTGCGCACCCGCCCCTTGAAGTGGGCGTGGGCCGCCTCGATGCCGTCGACGTCCAGGCCGTCGGCCAGCACCAGCAGCCGCTCGCGCGGGTCGCGGCCCTTGGACGCCCACCAGGCCATGATCTCCTCGCCGCCCTCGATCGGCGGGGCGGAATCGGGGCGGAAGCCCTTCCAGTCGGCCAGCCAGTCGGGCGCGTCGGCCAGGAAGGCGCGGGTGCCGAAGGCGTCCGGCAGGGCCACCAGCAGATTGCCGTCATAGGCCGCGCGCCATTCCTCCAGCACGCGATAGGGCGCGGCGCGCAGGGCCGCATCGTCCTCGCCCGCCATGGCCGCCAGCACCATGGGCAGCTCGTGGCCGTTGGTGCCGATGGCCTCTAGGTCGTTGTTCATGGCCAGCAGCACGTTGGAGGTGCCGATGAAGGCGACGCCCAGTCCCTCCTTGAGCGCCTCGACGCACCAGCCCTGCCACAGGAAGCCGTGGCGGCGCCGCGTGCCGAAGTCCGACAGGGCCAGGCCGTCCAGCGCCCTCAGCCGTTCAATCTTGCTCCACAGCTTGGTCTTGGCGCGCGAATAGAGGATGTCGAGCTCGAACCGGCCCATGCGGCGCAGGGCGCGGCGGCTGCGCAGCTCGTTGAGGATCGAAAGGGCCGGAATCTCCCACAGGGTGACATCGGCCCAGCTCCCGGAAAACTCCAGCCGGAACTGGCCGTCGGCCCCGCGCGACAGGTCGTATTCCGGCAGGCGATAGTCGGCCAGCCAGGCCAGGAAGTCGGGGCTGAAGATCGACTTCACCCCGTAGAAGGTGTTGCCCCCCAGCCAAATCAGCTCGCGGTTGGTGAAGCGCAGCGACCGGGCGTGGTCCAGCTGGGCGCGCAGCTCGGCCTCGTCCACCTCCGCGGCCAGGCGCACGGAGGCGGTGCGGTTGATGACCGAGAAGGTCACCGGCACGTCGCGGAACCGCCGCCAGATCAGCTGCAGCATCAGCAGCTTGTAGAAGTCGGTGTCCAGGAGACTGCGGACGATAGGGTCCAGCCGCCAGCCGTGATCATAGGCCCGCTTGGCCAGGTCGACGCTCGCCATGTCCTCAGTCGTTCTCCTGCGCCGCCCCGGCCGGGGCCTCGTCTTCGTTCAGCAGCCGCCCTTCGCGGCTGGGCGTGATATAGGGCGCCGGCTGCGGCGTGGGCAGGTTGCCGCGCATCAGGGATTGGCCCGCCTGGAGCCCGCCGGTCACTTGCAGATCCAGACGCGCCGCGTCGCGGCGGCGCACCTCGGCGATGACATCGGCCGCCTCCTCGTCGGGAAAGCCCAGGCCGGCCAGCACGGCCTCGCCGAACTTCAGCGCCGATTCGAAGGTCTCGCGGATCTGATAGTCGACCCCGGCCTCGATCAGGCGAAGCGTGTGGCCCCGGTCATAGGCGCGGACGAACAGCTTGGCGGCCGGGAACTCGGACTTGACCAACTGGACGATGCGGTCGGCCGTCTCGGGCTTGTCGACGCAGACCAGCACCGCCTCGGCCTTGCCCGCCCCCGAAGCGCGCAGCGTGTCCAGCCGTGCGCCGTCGCCGTAATAGACCTTGAAGCCGAACCGACCCGCCGCCTGGATCATCTCCACGTCGATCTCGATGATGGAAACGTCGACGTCGCGCGCCAGCAGGGGCTGGGACACGACCTGGGCGAAGCGGCCGAAGCCGATGATCAGCACTCGCCCGCCCAGGCCCTCGGCGGAATCCACCCCCTCGGCGTCCTCGGGCGAGAGGCCGCGCTCCTTGGGCATCAGTCGCTTCAGCGCCAGGGTGGTCAGGGGCGTCAGCGCCATCGACAGGATGACGATGGCCGTCAGGGCCGCGCTGACCCTCGCGTCGATCACCCCGCCGGCGGCCGCCGCCCCATAGAGAACGAAGGCGAACTCGCCCCCTTGGGCGAACAGGGCCGCGCGCTCGACCGCCTCGCGCCGCCGCGCCCCGAACAGCCGCGCCACGCCGTAGATGACGCCCGCCTTGACCAGCATGAAGGCGGCCAGGCCCGCCAGCACCATGCGCCAGTCCGCCAGCACCACCCCCAGGTCCAGGGCCATGCCCACCGACAGGAAGAACAGGCCCAAGAGGATGGCGCGGAACGGCTCCACGTCGGCCTCCAGCTGATGACGGAAGGCGGAGTCGGACAGCAGCACCCCGGCTAGGAAGGCGCCCATGGCCATGGACAGCCCCGCCTGGTCCATCAGGAAGGCCGTGCCCGCCACCACCAGCAGGGCCGCCGCCGTCATCACCTCGCGCCCGCCGTAGCGCGCCAGGAAGCGGAAGGCCGGATTGAGGCCGTAGCGGCCGATGGCCAGGACCGCTGCCACCGCCGCCACGGCCAGGCCGACGGTGCGCCACAGGGGCGGCGCGGCCTCGTCCCCGCCGCCCACGGCCGCCGACAGCACCGCGACGATGGCCAGAAGCGGCACGATGGCCAGGTCCTCGAACAGCAGGATGGAGACCGCCCTCTGGCCCGAGGGGGCGGGCAGTTCGCCGCGCTCCTCAAGCATCTGGACGATCACGGCGGTCGAGGACATGACGAAGCCCATGGCCCCGACGAAGGCCGCCGCCGGCGGCGCCCCGGCCGCCATGGCCGTCAGCGTCAGGGCCAGGCCGCTGAGCCCCACCTGGGCCGAGCCGAGGCCGAAGATCTCGCGCCGCAGGCCCCACAGGCGCGACGGCCGCATCTCAAGGCCGATGATGAACAGGAAGATGACCACGCCGAACTCGGCGACGTGCAGGATGGTGTCCGGCTCGCGGAACAGGGCCAGGCCGAACGGGCCGATCGCCGCCCCCGCCGCCAGGTAGCCCAGCACCGATCCCAGGCCGAGCTTGCGGAACACCGGCACGGCGACCACCCCGGCCGCCAGCAGGGCGGCGACATGGCCGATATCCAGTCCCGTCGTCGCCTCGGCCATGGTGCGCCCTTATGGTTTCCAGCCTGATAGTGGGATCGAAGCCGCGCGATTGCGAGAGGGTGCGCCCTACTTCTGGCGCGGCCCGCCCAGCCCTTCGTCGGTGCGGACCAGCCGTCCCTCGCGGCGCGCCGTCGCCGCCTGGGCCAGTTCCTGGGCCGCCAGGCGGACCTCGGCCTGGACGCCCCCGTCGCGGTCCAGGGCTTCATGGCTGGTGGCGTAGGGCTCCCAATAGCCGATGTAGCGGTCGAGCTCGGCGTCGGGACCGGCCGGGGTCAGCTTCATCGACGTGAGCCAGTCCGAGACCGACCGGCGCACGTTCTCGGCGCCTTCGACGTCGCCGTGGACCACGACCGAAAAGACCCGCCCCGCCAGATGGCGCGGATAGCCCCAGCCCGCCAGCTCGACCGCCTTGGCCGCCTTCGGGTCCTTGCCGCGGGTCAGGGTCGGATCGGGATTGCCGCCATCGGCGCAGACCAGCCGATCCATCATCAGCTTCATCGGGCTGGAGACCTGATACCAGTTGACCGGGGTGACGATGAAGATCGCGTGCGCCTCGACCCACAGGGGGTAGATGTCGTTCATCCAGTCCTGGACCTGGCCCAGGGAATAGTTGGGGTAGCAACTGCACGGCCAGTGGCACAGCGCCGCCGCCGTCGAGAAGCAGGCCTTGCACGGATGGATGTCGCGGCCGAACTCCGAGGCCAGGCGCGACAGGTCCAGCACCGTCGTCGCCAGCCCGGCCTCCTGCAGCGCCGCCTCGGCGATCTGGGTCAGGCGCCAGCTCTTGGACATCTCGCCGGGGCAGGTGTGCTCCGAGCGCGAGGAGCCGTTGATCAGCAGGGCGCGCAGCGGCCCGGCCGGGTCGGCATGGCGCGCCTCGGCCGCGTCCAGCGCCGCCCGGGCGTTCAGCCAGTCGACGGCCAGATCATAGGTCGGATCGGCGTAGCCCGGCCCGGCCTTGCGCGTCACCGGGCTCTTGCGGCCCTGGATGTAGCCGTCCCAGGCGACCGCCGCGACGCGGTCCAGTTCGGCCTTGAGCGGGGCGAAGGCCGGGTCGGCGAAGCGGCTCAGGAACCGCGCGGTGAACGCGGCCCGGCTCAGCTCCGGCGAGGGCATGCCGCGCCGCGGCTCGGGGGCGCCGGGGGAAGAGCCTTCGGTCATGCTCGCCTCCTGTCGGTTCATCGGGCTAACGACGGCCCCGCTCCCGCCGTTCCGCCTCCATCGTTCCGCTGCGGGGGCGGCCGGAACCGTCACCGGCCGGGCGGGTTCCCTAGGCCGAGCCGCTGGGGCTCCGCCGAGGGAGAAGAGCATGAAGATTCGCGATGTGATGACCACGGACGTCCAGGTCGCCCGCCCCGACGACACCCTGCACAACGTCGCCGGGCGCATGGCCTCGGGCGACTTCGGCTTCATCCCCGTGGCCGACGGAGACCGGTTGATCGGCGCTGTGACCGATCGCGACATCGTGGTGCGCGGCGTGGCCTCGGGCGCCGGCCCCGACGCCCGCGTCATGGACGTTCTGTCGCGCGATGCCCTGGTGGTGCGCGCCGACGACGACCTGAAGATCGCCCTGGACCTGATGTCCTCGCGCCAGATCCGCCGCCTGCCGGTGGTCGACAAGGACGGCCGGCTGGTCGGGGTGGTCTCGCTGGGCGACCTGTCGACGCGGGTGAAGGAACGCTACGCCGGCGAAGCGCTGGAGGAGATTTCGCGGCCCTAGGCTCCTGCCTTCACCGCTCATCCCGGCGTCCGCCGGGATGAGCGGAAGGGGAAAGGTTAACCGCCGCTAACCACGTCGCGGAACCCGACGATAACGGCCGACGGCGCATGATCCCCCTCTTTCATCGCAATGAGGTCGGGCATGGCGCGCGCCCAGTTCCAGAAAGGCCAGAAGGTCTGGGTCGAGAGCGTGGGCGTCTGGGCCCAGGTCGAGAAGGTCCTGCCCGTCTGGGCCAAGGGCTTCGACGAGCCGGTGCGCATCACCTACGACGTGGGCCTGGGGCGTGAATTCGCGGCCGCCGAACTGCAGGTCCCAGCCGAGGACCCGACCGCCGGCGCCCTCGGCGACTGGCGCATCCTGCGGGCGCGCAACAAGTGGCAGGATCAGGCCGACTGCGCCCATCACCCCTTCCCCGGCAGCTATCCGGTCGTGGTCACCGACAAGGCCGACTGGGGCGGCTGGCGCGTGCCCGGCGCAGAATACGACCGCGACCCGCAGCGCATCGAATTCCAGTCCAGACTGATCGCGGCGGCGCCCGAACTGCTGGATCTGGCCCGTGAACTGATCACCTCCGTGGCCGAGGCGCCCGACGACGCCCCGCCGGAGACCCAGCGGCTGGCCCGCAAGGCGCAAACCATCCTGCGCCGTCTGACCGAGATCGCCGCCCCGCCTTCGGCCGCCCGGCCAGGCGAAGCCGCCGAACCGGACTTCGCCGCCGAGGCCTAGGTCGCCCTCCCCCCCTCGACGGACTCCGCGACACAGCCTAGATTCCCGGCTGAATCGTCACAGGAGGGTCGCCCTTGCGGGGCACCGAGCGCCGTCGTTACGGGCCCGGCCGTCGGGCCACGGACCATCAGGACGCGCGCTCCGCGCCCTGGGTCCGCATCCTGGCGCTCGCCGTGGCCCTGGCGCTGGCCGCCTATGTCCTGCTGATCGCGCGCGAGACTGAACGTCCCCGGCGCGAGGTCGAGGCCGCCCGGCTGGAAGCCCTGGCGCTGGAGGCTAGCCTGGCCGCCGCCCGGATCGAGGCTCGCCTAGCCCGCACCGACCGCGCCCTGGACGCCGCCGCCCGCATCCTCGCCCAGACGCCCGCGCGCCCGGTCCAGGCCCTGGACAGCGCCCGCCTGGAGGACCCCGAGGCCGCCTTCCTGGTCGCGGCCCCGAACGGCCGGGTCCTGGCCGCCAGCGGCGCGCGCCTGAACGAGCCTCAAGGCGCCGCCGGCTTCACGGTCGGCGACGACGGCCTGACCACGCGTCGCGAAACCGAAACCGGCCACGTCCTGGTCGCGCGCACGCCCCTGCCGCCGCTGGAGCCCGCCCTTAAGCAGGCCGGCCTGATCGTCCTGCCCTCGGGCCAGGCGCCGGCCGCGCCCGACCTGGCGGTCAAGGGGCCGGACGGGCGCGCCCAGACCGCCGCCGTGGCCCCGATCGGCGAAACGGGATTGTCGGCCGTCGCCGTCCTCCCCCGGCCCGACCGGCTGTCGGCCTGGCTGGACGACGCCTGGATGCTGGCCGTCCCCCTGCTGCTGGTGGTGCTGATGCTGGCGGTGATCGCCGTGCAGAACTGGCGTCAGATGCGGGTCGGCCGGCGCTGGGCCGACACGGAGCGCCGCTTCCGCGTCGCGGTCGAGGCCGCCCGCTGCGGCGTCTGGGAATGGGACCTGGCCAAGGGCGAGGCGGTGCTGTCCGACTATATGGCCGCCCTGCTGGAGGTGGAGACAGGCACGATCCTGACCACCCAGGCCATGATCGAGCGGGTCCATCCCCGCTATCGCCAGCTGATGGTCCAGGCGCTGGACGAGGCCATGGCCGGCGGCGTGTTCGAGGCCGCCTTCCCCGTGCCGCTGCGGAACGGCGGCGTGCGCTGGATCGACGCGCGCGGCCAATCGCGCCAGCCGCGCCGCGACGGCGGCTATGACAGCCTGATGGGGGTGGCGCTGGACATCACCGAGGCGCGCCGCACCAAGGCCCAGGCCCAGGCCGCCGAAAGCCGCCTGCGCGACGCCATCGAGAGCGTCTCCGACGCCTTCGTCCTGTTCGACCGGCGCGGGCGGCTGATCCTGTGGAACCAGGGCTTCCAGGACGCCTTCGCCTTCCCCGAGGGGGTGGTGCGCCGCGGCGCGCTCAAGGACGAGCTGAACCGCATCGCCGCCCAAGCCATCAAGGCCGAGCACCCCTCGGCCGGCGGCCGCGCCGGGGTGCGCGAGGTCGAGCTGAAGGACGGCCGCTGGCTGCAGATGGCCGAACGCTTCACCGGCGACGGCGGCGTGGTGGTGATCTGTGCCGACATCACCGTCATCCGCCGCCAGGAGGCCGAACGCCGCCGCGCCGCCGACGAGCTGCGGGCCATGGTCCAGGAACTGGAGGCCAGCCAGACGAACCTGGCCCTGCTGGCGCGCAAATACGAGGTCGCCATGACCCGGGCCGAGGCCGCCAACCAGGCCAAGTCCGAGTTCCTGGCCAATATGAGCCATGAGCTGCGCACCCCGCTGAACGCCATCAACGGCTTTTCGGAGATCATGGCCGGGGAGATGTTCGGCCCGCTGGGCGATCCCCGCTACAAGGGCTACGCCGCCGACATCCACGGCTCGGGCCAGCACCTGCTCAGCCTGATCAACGACATCCTGGACATGGCCAAGATCGAGGCCGGCAAGCTGACCCTGCACTACGAACCCCTGGCGCTGGATGTCCTGTGCGCCGAGGCGGTGCGGTTGATGCGCGGCAAGGCCCAGGAGGCGCGTCTGGCGCTGACGCTCGCGTGCCCTGAGGCCCTGCACATCGAGGCCGACCAGCGCGGCCTGAAGCAGGTGCTGCTGAACCTGATCTCCAACGCGGTGAAGTTCACGCCCGAGGGCGGCGCCGTGGCGGTTACGGTCTCGCCGCGCGATGCGGACACGGTGCGCGTCTCGGTCTCCGACACCGGCATCGGCATCGCCGCCACGGACCTGGAGCGGCTGGCCCAGCCGTTTGAACAGGTCGAGGGGCAGCACTCCAAGTCGACGCAGGGGACCGGCCTCGGCCTGGCCCTGACCCGATCGCTGGTCGAGCTGCACGGCGGCCGCCTGACCATCGACAGCGAACCGGGCCACGGCACCACCGTCTGGTTCGACCTGCCGATGCGCGCGCCCGAGGGGGCCGTCGCCCCGATCGGCGCCCCGGCCCGGCGGGTTCAGTCGCGCGCGGCGTGAGGCGGTAAGAGCCCTCCCCCTCGATGGGGGAGGGTTGGGCGGGGATGCGGGCAGGCCGCTTCCATGCTGGTCTCCAGAGACGCCTCGGTAGAAGGCCTCATATTCCGTGGTTCCTCTTGCGCGTCATCCTCGGCCTTGTGCCGGGGATCCATAGACTCAAGCTTTCGTGGGTTCGCGCCCCGCCTTGATGTCCGCCGTCGTGTTTATGGATTCTCGGGACAAGCCCGAGAATGACGAAAGAAATAGACGTCTTGGACGAAGTCTCTCCGTCTAGGCCGCCGGGCTCGCCTCGGCGGGACTTCCGGTCGAAGCCGCGCTCGGCGCCGTCGACGCCGCGCCGTGCGACGCATCCTTCGACTTGGAGCGGTGGCGCGACAGGATGGTCGCCAGGGCCGCGCGGTCCGCGGGCTTCAGGCGGCTCAGCGTCTCCACCGCCCCCGCCTCCAGCCGCGCCCGGCCGCGCATTTCCGAGGCGCGGGAACGCTCTAACAGGGCCGCGACGGCCACCGGGTCGAACTGGGCCGAGCGGGTCAGGGCGATGGCCTCGCGACGGGCGGCGCGGGCTTCCTCGAAGTCGGGCCGGGCCTCCAGGGCCGTGGCGCGCAACTCGCGCTTGACCTGGTCGCGCACGGCGGGCGGGCGCGCCTCGACCACCGACCAGACCGGCTCGCTGCGGCCAGGCGTCCGGCCCGCGACCGTCGCCTCCTCGACCCGCTTGGCCATCAGCCAGGCGGTCCCCCGCCGACCAGGGCGAAGATGTTGAGGGCGACCGACGCCGCCAGGGCGATCTTCAGGCCTTTCACGCTCATCCCCCCAAGTTTCATCCGCCCAGAACCTCCGTGTCGTCCGCCCCCGACAGGGCGGCCTGGTAAAGCACCGTGTCGGCGCGGATGTCAGCCGTCATCTGGCCGGTCAGGACGACGCCGAAGGCGACGCCCGCGCAGGCCGCCGCCGCCCATCCGGCGCCCGACAACCAGGTCAGGACGCCGATGGCCCCGCGCCGACGACGGCCCAGCCCCGCCCCCGCCGCATCAGCGATGACCTGCTCGCGCAGGGCGTGGGAGGCCGCCAGGCGCGGCGCGGCGTCCAACAGGGCGTCCAGGGCGTCCGCCTCAAACAGGACGGTGGCGGCGCTCGGGTCCGCCGCCGCCAGGGCGCGCCCGGCCTCGCGCTCGGCCTCGGGCCAGCGCCGCAGGTCGCCGCCATAGGCGTCGGCCAGGTGTTCAAAGCGCTCTCGGGTCATCGTCATCATCTCGTCCCCCGCCACAGCCGTTCGGCCCGTCGTCTGGCGCTCTGTCCGGCGCCCGCCTGCGGCGCGATGTCCGCAAGGGCCGTCCGCAGGGCGCGCCGTCCCCGCGACAGCAGGCTTTCCAGCGCCTCGACGCTGGTCTCCATCAGGGCCGCGGCTTCGATGTTGCCCAGTTCCTGATAGTGGCACAGGACGACGGCCTCGCGCTGGCGTTCGGGCAGACGCGCCAGCGCCGCCTCGACCCGCGCGCCCGTCTCGGCGGCCAGCAGGCCCCGGTCCGGCGCCGGGCCATCGTCGATCCGGTCGGGCACGGCGTCCGTCGCGATCTCGCGCCGGCGCCGCAGCCGGTCGTAGCAAAGGTTCAGTCCCACCCGGTGCAGCCAGGTGTCGAACCGGGCCTGGCCGGGGGTCCATCGCGGCGCTTGCCGCCAGGCCCTGAGCATCGCTTCCTGGGCCACGTCCTCAGCCTCCGCCGCGTCGCCCAGCATGCGCTGGGCGAGCGACAGCATGCGCGGCAGCTTGCGCGCGACCATGGCCTGGATCGCCGCCGGGTCGCCTTCGCCCACGCGCCGCACCAGATCCTCGTCGGGGTCGACGGTCGTCGCCAATCCTGCCTCTTCGGCTCATCCAAGAAAGGGCGGGCGGACGCGCCGCCTTCCCCGACATCACCCTACTCCGAAGCAGGCGCCGAAGGCGACGCCGGACGACGCTCGATGCGGCGCTCGATGCGCTTGACGCGAGGCATGGCGGCGCGGCGCTCTTCGACCGTCAGGACGCCGTCGTGGTCGGCGTCCATCCGCGCGAAGGCCAAGGCCGCCTTGCGCTCGGCCTCGGCGACGACGATGGGAAAACGGCGCTCGCCCTGCTCCATGGCCCTAGAGCCCATGCGGCCGTGCCCCATGCGCGGGCCGCGGACCATGCGGCCGTCGCGCGCCTGGGGCGCCTCGAACTCGGCGCGGCTGAGGGCGCCGTCCTTGTTCGCATCCAGCCGGTCGAACCGGGCCGCGCGGGCCTCCGCGCGGCGCGTCTGGATACGGGCGCGCATCTCCTCGGCCGTCACCCGGCCGTCCCCGTCGGCGTCGGCAGCGCGCAGGCGCTCGATGCGGCGCTGAATGAAGTCCGCCTGGCTGACGGGCTGGGCGGTCCGTGCCCGATGCGGCGCGGCGGGGGCCGGGGTCTGAGCATGAGCCTGGGCGATCGCGGTCCCGCCGACAGCGAGGGCCAAGGCCAAGGCGGCGGCGCTGAACGTCGTCTTCATCTCGATGATCTCCACCGGGCCGAACGGCCCCGAAGCGTTCCTGTCGAGAGTTTGAACGGCGCCCCGGTCAGAATCCGTCGCGTCTCGACGGCAGGGCCGCCTCGAAGGCCCGCCGCGCGCGCAGCCGCACGTCGATCAGCGTCGCCTTCAGCGTATCGAAATCGGGCTCCCCCGCCGCCTGGGCCAGCCGCTTCTTGAAGCCCGAGGGCTCCTGGTCCGGGTCGCCCCCGCCCTCGAAGGCGCAGGCCATGAGCTGGCCCAGCTGCTGATGCAGGCGCCAGCTCTCCGCCAGGATGGGATCGTCGCCCAGCGCCTCCAGCGTCGAGACGGTCAGGACCGCTCCGGCCTGGGCCGCCGTCAGCTGGCGATACTGGGCCACGAACTCGGCGTCGACCTGGCCGCCCGCCGACAGCTTCAGGTCCCAGAAGCCCTTAGGTCGGCGCTCGCGGTCCATCAGGTCGCGCATGGCCCGCACGTCCTCGGCGATGTCGACGCCGGGGCGCGGCCGCCGCAACGCGGCCTCCAGGGTCGCCGCGACCCGCGCGCCGAAGATCGGGTCGCTGGCCCAGACCACCCGGCCGCGCGTCAGGGCCATGAACTCCCAGGTGTCGGCCTCCTCGGCGTAATAGGCGTCCAACGCCTCCAGCCGCACCGACACCGGCCCCTTGGACCCCGTGGGCCGCAGCCGCATGTCGACCTCATAGAGGCCGCCCTCGGCCGTGTGGGCCGACAGGGCGGCGATCAGGCGCTGGGTGAAGCGGCCGTAGAAGACCTCGGCGCTCCAGCCCCGCCCGGCCGAGACGGCCTCGGGCGGCGCCGCATAGACGGTCATCAGATCCAGGTCCGACCCGGCCGTCATCTCGCGCGAGCCGGCCTTGCCCAGGGCGACGACGGCGACCGCCCCCTCGAAGGCCCCGCCCATGCGCTCGGCTTCCTTGAGGGCTGCGGGGCCAGGGCGCGCATGCAGGCGTCCGCCAGGGCGGTGTTGGCGCGGCCCGCCTCCTCCGGCCCGGCGCGGCCGGTGACGGTGTGCATGCCGATGCGGAAGACCTGCTCGCGGTGGTGGCGGCGCACCACGTTCATCGCCTCCTCGAAATCGGGCGCGGCGGCGGCCTCGGCCAGCATCTGGGCGACCACGCCGGTGTCGGCATCGAGGTCGGTCAGGAAGCGGGCGTCCAGCACCCCGTCGAGCGCCTGGGGCCGACGGCCCAGCATCCGCGCCAGCCGGGGCGCGAAGGCCATGACCTCGACCACCAGGTCGAACAGGCGCGGCTGGTTCAGGAACAGGGCCTGGACCTGCACCCCGGCGCTCAGGCCCGAGAAGAAGACGGCGAAGCGGCGAAAGGCCGCGTCGGGCGCCCCGGTCCTGGCCACCGCCGTCAGCAGGCGCGGCGCCAGGCGGGTGAACAGCTCGCGCCCCCGCGCCGTGCGCGTGGCGGGGATGCGGCCGTGATGCCAGCTGCGGATCATGTCCGACACGCTGGCCGGTTCGGAAAAGCCCATGCGCGCCAGGGTTTCCAGCGTGCCGGGGTCGTTCTCCACCCCCGTGAAGACCAGGCTGCCGTAGGGCGAGGACAGGTCCTCGCCGCCCTCGAACAGCTCGCCGTAGAGGGCGTTGACCCGCTGGAGCAGGCGCTCGACGCCTGCGTCGAAGGCGGCCAGATCCGCCTCTCCCGCCAGGGCGGCCACGTCGGCGCGGCGCGCGGGGTCGACCGGCAGCAGGTGGGTCTGCTCGTCGGCCAGCATCTGCGCCCGATGCTCAAGCTCGCGCAGCTCGACATAGGCGGCGCGCAGCTCGTCGCGCGCCTCGGGCCTGACGTGGCCCGCCGCCGTCAGGGCGTCCAGCGCCTCGAGCGTGCGCGGCGAGCGCAGGGCCGGATCGCGCCCGCCCAGGATCAGTTGCTGGGTCTGGACGTAGAATTCGATCTCGCGGATGCCGCCCCGGCCCAGCTTCAGATTGGCGCCCGCCGCCTCCAACCCCTCGCCGGTCTTGTGGACATGGATCTGCTTCTTGATCGACTGGATGTCGAGCACGGCCTGATAATCCAGGCTTCGGCGCCAGACATAGGGGACCAGGGCCTTCAGGAAGGCCGCGCCCTCGGCTTGGTCCCCGGCGCAGACGCGGGCCTTGATGAAGGCCGCCCGCTCCCAATTCTGGCCGACGGATTCGTAATAGGCCAGGGCCATGGGCGCCGCGACCACCGGCGGGGTCGAGGACGGGTCGGGCCGCAGCCGCAGGTCGACGCGGAAGACGTAGCCGTCGGCCGTCCGCTCGGTCAGCAGGGTGGCCAGCCCCTGGGCCAGGCGGTTGACGAAGCCCTGCGCCTCCACACCGTCGGCCAGGGCGCTTTCCAGCGCCTCGGGCTCGTAGAAGAGGGACAGGTCGATGTCCGAGGAGTAGTTCAGCTCGAACGCCCCGCCCTTGCCCATGGCCAGGGCGAACAGGCCCGGAACCGGCCCGCGCGGATCGTCAGGCGCCGAGATCAGCCGCCCGCGACGGCGCCAGTCGTCGGCCGTGATCCTGAGCGCTGTCCGCGCCGCCGCGTCGGCGAAGCGCGACAGGGCGGCCGTCACCTGGTCCAGGTCCCAGACCCCGCCGAGGTCGCAGAGCGCCGTGAGCAGATGCAGTTCGGCCTTCAGATGCCGCAAGGGCGCCTTGGCCTCGTCCGGCGACCCGGCCAGGGCGTCCGTCGCGGCCAAGATCTCCGCCAGCCGCGCCTCGGGATCGCTTTCCAACGTCCGCCGCAGCCGGTCCGGCCAGCGCCGCGCCAGACCCGACAGATAGGGCGAGGCGGCGAAGACGGGCGTCAGAGCATCCCAGGCCGCGTCCAGCGTCACGCGCCAGCCGTCGCCGTCCGCCGCCTCGGCCAGCCGTTCATGCAGGCGCGCGGCCGCCTCGGCGTCGCGCACGGGGCCGCACGGCTTCAGCCGCGTCGCCAGGGCTGCGCTCACGCGCCTGCTCCGCCGTCCGGCGCCCGCGTCGCGGCGGGCAGGATCAGGGCCACGCGCAGGCCCGGCCCGCGCCCGTCAAAGGCGCCCGGCCCCTCGTCCAGCTGGATGCGGCCGCCGTGCGCCTCGGCCACCGCCGTGACCAGGGACAGGCCCAGGCCCGAGCCCGGCTCGGTGCGGCTGTTGTCCAGGCGCACGAAGCGCTGCAGCACCCGCTCGCGGTCCTCGTCCGGCACGCCCGGCCCGTTGTCGGTGACGGAAAACTCCACATCGCCCGACGAGCGCCGCCGCGCGCGGAACATCACCGCCCCGCCTTCGGGCGTATATTTGATGGCGTTGTCGATCAGATTGGCCAGGGCCTGGGCCAGGAAGGGCTGATTGCCCTCGATCATCAGCCCCTTCTCGATCTCGGCCGCGAACTCCAGCCCCTTGTCCTCGCCCGCCGGTTCGTAGAGTTCGGCCATGTCGGCGGCCAGGTCGGCGGCGTCGAACACCCTGGGCTCGGGCGCGCCGCCCGCCTGCAGCCGGGCGATGGCCAGGACGGTGTTGAAGGTCTTCAGCAGGGCGTCCGCCTCGTCCAGGGCTACGCCCAGGGCCTCGACGCCCGAGGTCCGCCCCGCCTCGGCGTCGATCAGGGCGACCTCCATCTTGGCCTTCATCCGGTTCAGCGGCGTGCGCAGGTCGTGGGCGATAGCATCGCCCGCATGGCGGATCGAGGCCATGGAGCCCTCCAGCCGATCCAGCATGCCGTTCAGCCCCTGGGCCAGCTCGTCCAGTTCATCGCCCGAATGGCGGATCGGCGCGCGCGCCTTCAGGTCGCCCTCCTGCACCGCCGCGACCACGCGGTTCAGCCCGCCCATGGCCCGCTCGACGCCCCGGCTGATCCACAGCCCGCCGCCGACCCCCAGCACCAACACCATGACCATCGCCCCCCACAGGGCCTGGGTCAGGCGCGCCAGGTAGGCCTCGATGTCGCCGATGTCCTCGCCGACGAAGAGCTGTTCTCCGCCCGACAGGGGCATCTCCACGCCGAGGGCCTGGCGGCGCCTCACCCGACCTTCCTCGTCGGTGTCGGTCAGGCGGAAGTCCTGCCAGCGGCCCCCCTGGACGGGCGCCCCCGGGTCCAGCGGCGAGGTCGAGATGTTGCCGGTGATGGTTTTCCGCTCGGCGTCCATCAGCAGGTAGAGATAGGGCCCCCCTCTCAGGGCGCGGTCGATCAGCGCCTGGTTCAGGGCGTCGCGTCCGCGCGTGCGATAGACGGCGGTCAAGGCGTCGACCTCGGCGGTGATGCTGGCCTCGGCCCGCGCCCGCGCCTCGGACGCCGAGGCGAAATAGACATAGGCCAGAACCGCGCTGGCCGTCGCCACGAACAGGGCCAGGAACAGCAGCGTCAGCCGGAAGGGCGTGCGTCGGAAGAGGGAGGGCAGTTTCATCAGAGGGACGCCTCTCCCTCCCCGTCCCGGGGAGGGTGGCCGGCGCATCGCGCCGGCCGGGTGGGGCGGGCAAGGCAGTACAGCCGCACCTCAGCCACGATGTCCTCTAGGTCGTCCCGCACGGCCAGATTCGTATATCGCAGCGTCCGCCATCCCTGCCTCGCCAATACAGCGTCCCGCACCCTGTCCTTGCGCGCCCGATCTTCGTCGTCATGGGAAGCGCCGTCCACCTCATCAGCGACGAGGCGATCAATGCAGGCGAAATCGAGAAAGTAGCCTCGCAACAGCGCCTGTCGTCGGAAGTGAAGGCCGTCGGTTCTGAGACCGCGCAAGGCGGACCACAGCCGCGCCTCCGACGGCGTTAGCGCCTTCCGCATGGCGCGGGCTCTGGCGATGATCGCCATATCGCCTTGCCCTCCCCACCCGGTCGCTGCGCGACCATCCTCCCCGGGACGGGGAGGGAAAGGTTTCGCCCGAATCCCCTACGCCTCCAGCCGGTATCCCGCGCCGCGCACGGTCTGCAGCATGGCCTTGTCGAAGCCCTTGTCGATCTTGGAGCGCAGGCGGCTGATGTGGACGTCGATGACGTTGGTCTGGGGGTCGAAATGGTATTCCCAGACCTTCTCCAGCAGCATGGTGCGCGTCACCGACTGGCCGGCGTGGCGCATCAGGAACTCCAGCAGCTGGAACTCGCGCGGCTGCAGGTCGATCTCCTGGCCCGCGCGGTGGACGGTGCGGGCGATCAGGTTCATCTCCAGGTCGCCGACCTTGAGCACCGTCTGCACCCCGCCCGTCTCGCGGCGGCGCGACAGGGCCTCGACCCGGGCGACCAGTTCGGCCAGGGCGTAGGGCTTGACCAGGTAGTCGTCGGCGCCCGCCTTCAGGCCGGTGACCCGGTCCTCGACCTCGCCCAGGGCCGACAGGAACAGGACCGGCGTCTGGTCGCCGCCCTTGCGCACCGTCTCGACCATGCCGACGCCGTCTAGGCGAGGCATCATCCGGTCGACGACATAGACGTCGTAGCCGCCCTTCTGCGACTCGAGCAGGCCGAAGGCGCCGTCGACGGCGTGGGTCACTTCATGCCCGGCTTCGGTCAGGCCGCGCACCATGGCGGTCGCGGCTTCAGCATCGTCCTCAACCACCAGAATACGCATGGGCCCCTCCAGATAAAGATTCGGCGGCGATGTTAGCGCATCGCCGCCGATCCCGTCAGTTACGCCTTATTCAGACTTGGCGAAGGGCACCACGATGGGCACGTTGCCGTTCGGCGTCTTCACCAGCAGCAGGACGCCGGGGCGGCCCGCCGCGCGCGTCGCCTCGACCGCATCGCGGAAGTCCTTGACCGAGGACACCGGGCGGCCGTTGGCCTGGACCACAACGAAGCCCGGCCGGAAGCCAAGACGGCCGGCGCGCGACTGGGCCTCGACGGCGGTGATGACCACGCCGCGCGTCTCGGCCGACAGGTCATAGCGGCTGCGCAGGGCGGCGCTGATCGGGGCCACGGTCAGGCCTTCGACCTTCTCGCCGGCGACGGCCTCGGGCGCGCCGGGCGCGGTCGAATCCTCGCCCTCCTCGCCCTGGGTTGCGCCCAGGTTGGACGGACGCGTGCCCGCGCGGACGGTGACGGTCTGGCGACGACCTTCGCGCAGCAGCTCAAGGCGCAGCGTATCGCCCGGCTTGGCGGCGCCGACGGCGCGGGTCAGCTCATTGCTGCCCTCAATCGGACGGCCGTTCAGAGAGACGACGACATCGCCCGGCTGAAGACCTGCCCGGTCACCCGGCGCACCCGCCGTTACATTGGTGACATAGGCGCCTTTGGTGCCCTCGGGCAGGCCCAGGCTCTCGCGGTATTCGGCGGTCAGATTGCCGATTTCCACGCCCAGATAGCCGCGCTCGATCTTCTCGCCGCGCATCAGGCGATCGACCGTCTCCTTGGCGATCCCCGCGGGGATGGCGAAGCCGATGCCGACCGAACCGCCGGTCGGCGAGACGATCGCCGTGTTCACGCCGATGACCCGGCCGTAGATGTCGAAGGTCGGGCCGCCCGAGTTGCCCCGGTTGATGGCCGCGTCGATCTGGATGAAGTCGGTGTAGGGGTTCTCATTGCCGCCGATGGCGCGCGCCTTGGCCGAGACGATGCCCGCCGTCGCCGTGCCGCCCAGGCCGAAGGGGTTGCCCACGGCGATGACCCAGTCGCCGACGCGCGGCTCGGCCTTATCCTCGAAGGAGACGAAGGGGAAGGCGGCGCCCTCGACCTTGATGACGGCCAGGTCGGTCAACGGGTCGCGACCGATCAGGCGCGCCTTCAGCTCGCGCTCGTCGTTCAGGCGGACCGTGATCTCCTCGGCGTTCTCGACCACGTGATTGTTGGTGACGATGAAGCCGTCGGCCGAGATGAAGAAGCCCGAACCGGCGCCGGCGGCCAGCTGGGTGTCAGCCTCCTCGCCCGAGCCCCCCGGCGCGCCGGGAATCGGCACAGCGCCGAAGCCGGGGATCTGGATCAGGTTGCGCGGGCGCTGGACGCGGGTCTTCACATCGATCTGCACCACGGCGGGGGCGACCTGCTGGAAGATGTCGGCGAAGCTGAGCGGCGCGCCTTGCGGCGGGGCGAAGGCCAGGCCCGCGGCCCCGGCCGAGGGAACCAGCTGTCCGACCTGGGCGGCCGGGGCGGCGGTGGCGCCCGGCCAGGTGATGACCCCGCCCGCCGTCGCGGCGGCGGCGAAGGTCAGGCCGACGGCGGCCCCCAGAATGAACTCCTTGCGTTTCAGCATCGTCGTCCTTGCAGTCCTTACTGGCGGATACGGAAAGCTCCGTTCGCCCATGGATATAGGGCGTCAGGGCTCAAGCCAATGCACGCCGTCGCGATGATTGTTCGTCAGGATCGTTCGCCGTAAGGCGCGTCTGCGTCAGGAAGGCGGCGAAGGCTGTCCGGACGGACAGGCTTCAGGACCTGGAGAAGGCGTCCTCGTCGCCTTCCGTGAGCTCGGCCAAGGCGCGCTCCTCCTCGGCCGTCAGGGGCGCAGCCTCCCCCGCCCGGCGCCGCCGCGCGCGCAGGACCAGCACCACGCCCGCCCCCGCCGCCAGCGCAAAGGGGCCGAACCACAGGACCCAGGTGCCGATCCGCACCGGCGGCTGGAACAGCACATAGTCGCCGTAGCGGCGGATCAGGTCGGCCTTGATCTCTTCGTCGGTCCTGCCGGCGGCGATCTGCTCGCGCACCAGGCGGCGCAGGTCGGCGGCGATGCCGGCGGGGCTGTCGGCGATGGATTCGTGCTGGCAGACGACGCAGCGGATGTCGCCAAACAGGGCGCGGGCGCGGGCCTCCTGGGCCGGGTCGGCCAGGGCCTGGTCGGGCGCGGGCGGCGGCTCGGCCCAAGCGCTGGACACGACGGCGGGCGCGGCGGCGCTCGCCAGCGCCACGGCGGCGAAAAGGGCGGCGACGCGCTTCACGCCTTCGTCTCGATGGGTTGACCCGCCTTCTTGGCGCGCGCGCCCGCGCCGACGCGCAGGCGACGATCCAGCAGGGAGATCAGTCCCCCCAGCGCCATCAGCGCCGGTCCCAGGAAGATCAGCCGCGCCCAGGGGTTGTAGTAGAGGCGCACGATCCAGGCGCGCTCGCCCGTATCGGTGGCGGCCCGGTCGCCCATGACGGCATAGACATCGTCCAGCCCACGGAAATCCAGGCCGACCTCGGTCGTCGTCTGGCCGCCCGCCGGGAAGAAGCGGCGCTCGGCGGTGATGACGCGCTTGGGCGCGCGGCCGTCGACCGGCATGATGGTCAGGCGGCCCTGCTCGGCCAGGTAGTTCGGTCCCTCGATGACCTGGACCGCGTCCAGCCGCGCCTTCCACGGCCCGGCGGCGACCTCGCCGCCCAGCGGCAGGGCGGCGGCCGTCTCGGCCTTGAAGCTGGTCTCGACCACGGCGCCCAGGATGAAGACGCCCAGGCCAGCGTGGGCCAGGGCCATGCCCCAGGCGCCCAGCGGCAAGCCCTTGGCCCGGCGCAATGTCTCGGCCACGGGCGCCCGGAAGGCCTTGGTTCGCACGCCGAGTTCCGCCAGAGCGCCGCCGATCAGCCAGGCGCCGACGCCGAGGCCTGCGGCGGCCAGCGCCTTCTTCGGCTCGAACAGGAAGAAGGCGGCGAAGGCGGCCAGAACGGCCAGGCCGGCGGCCAGCCACAGGCGCTGCAAGGCGCCTTTCAGATCGCCGCGTTTCCACGCCAGCAGCGGCCCGGCGGGCAGGATCAGGCAGGCGACGATCATCAGCGGGTTGAAGACGGCGTTGAAATAGGGCGGGCCGACCGAGATGGTCGCCCCCGTCACGCCTTCCAGAATAAGCGGATAGAGGGTGCCCAGCAGCACCGTCGCCGCCGCCGCCGTCAGGAACAGGTTGTTCAGCACCAGCGCGCCTTCGCGGCTGATCGGCGCGAACGCCGCGCCCGAGCGGATGGCCGGGGCGCGCAGGGCGAACAGGATGAAGGCCGCGCCCGCCGCCACGCCCAGGATGGCCAGCAGCATCATCCCCCGCTGCGGGTCGACGGCGAAGGCGTGGACGCTAGTCAGCACGCCCGAGCGCACCAGGAAGGCGCCCAGCATGGAGAAGGTGAAGGCCAGGATGGCCAGGAAGACGGTCCAGCCCGCCAGCGCCCCGCGCCGTTCCGTGACGATGGCCGAGTGCAGCAGGGCCGCGCCCGCCAGCCAGGGCATGAAGGAGGCGTTCTCGACCGGATCCCAGAACCACCAGCCGCCCCACCCCAGCTCGTAATAGGCCCAGAAGGCGCCGAGCGTGATGCCGACGGTCAGCAGGGCCCAGGACGCCAGGGCCCAGGGCCGCACCCAGCGCCCCCAGGCCGGATCGACCCGCTTCTCGATCAGGGCGGCGACCGCCAGCGAGAAACAGACCGAAAACCCGACATAGCCGCCGTAGAGCAGCGGCGGATGCACCGCCAGCGCCGGGTCCTGCAGCAGGGGGTTCAGCGACGCGCCCTGCACCGGCGCCGGGTCCAGCCGGAAGAAGGGGTTGGAGGTGAAGGCGGCGAAGGCCAGAAACAGGCTCGACAGGGCCGCCTGCACGGCCACGGCCGAGGTCTTCAGCCCGAACGGCAAGCCGCGCGCCAGGGCCAGCGCCCCGCCGAAGACCGTCATCACCAGGCACCACAGCAGCAGCGAACCTTCATGGCTGCCCCAGGCCCCGGCGACCTTGTAGAGCATCGGCTTGTCGGTGTGGCTGTTCATGGCCACGTTCGAGACCGAGAAGTCGGAGACCACGAAGGCGTAGATCAGGGCGCCGAAGGCCAGGACGATGGCCCCGGCCGAGGCCAGCAGGGCCCCGCCGCCCGCGCCCGCCAGGACGGGGCTGAGCCGCAGCCGTCCCGCCGTGGTCAGGGCCAGGCTGAGGACCGACAGCGACAGGGCCAGGATCAGGGCGAAGGCGCCCAGTTCGACGATCACGCCTTACGCCCCCTGCGTCGCGGCGGCGGGCGCGGCTTCGCCCGCCTCGGGCCGCCACTCGCCCTTTTCCTTCAGCCGGTCGGCGACTTCGCGCGGCATATAGGTCTCGTCGTGCTTGGCCAGCACCTGGCTGGCCTCGAAGGTGCGGTCGGGGCGGAAGGCCCCCTGCGCCACTATGCCCTGCCCCTCGCGGAACAGGTCGGGCAGGTCGCCGTGATAGACGACGCGCGCCGTCCCGGCGTTGTCGGTGACCACGAAGGCGACCGAGCCGTCGGCGGCCTTGTGCACGCTGCCCGCCTCGACCAGGCCGCCCAGGCGGATCATCTGGCCGGCGGGAACCTTCTGCGGCGTCACTTCCGAGGGGGAGTAGAAGAAGGTGACGTTGTCCTTCATCGCCCACAGCGACAGGCCCACGGCCAGGGCCAGCACCGGCGCCGCGGCGATCACGACCCACAGGCGACGGCGCGCCTTGGGCGATTTGGGCAACCAGCTCATGTCAGTAGATCGGTCCGAAGGCGGCGAGGAAGGCCGCCGCATATAAGGGGTGGGACGGGCGCGGCCAAAGGGTCATCGCGCGGCCTCGGCCAGGCGGCGCTGCAGGTCGGCGCGCCGCGGGTCGGCCGGGTCCAGGACGGCGATCAGCGGCGCCCACATGGCCTCGGCCTCGGTCCGGTCGCCCCGCGCCAGGGCGGCGTCGCCCAGGTAGAAGCGCGCGCCCAGTTGATCGGGGTCCAGCTTGACCGCCTGGCGGAAGGCCGCCTCGGCGTCGCCGTCGACCGCCCCGCCGTTGGCCCGCACCAGGCTTTCGCCCAGCCGCGCCCAGCTCTGGGCGTCGTCGGGCTGGAGAGCCAGGGCGCGGCGGAAGGCCGAGGCCGCGCCGATAGGATCGCCCGCCTCGAACCGGGCGGCGCCCAGCATGGTCAGGGCCAGCCGGTCGTCGGGCCGGTCCTTGACCACCTGCCCCAGCACGGCCGCGACCTGCGCGGGCTCCAGCGCCTCGGGCGTCGCGGCCCATTCGCGCACGCGCGTCTCATAGGCCTGATCCTTCAGGCCCGGCGCACAGAGGGCGACATAGAGGCCCAGCGTCGCCGCCGCCGTCAGCCCCAGGCCGCCCAGAACCCAATAGCGGTCAGCCGGACGCGCGACCGGGCGACGGTCGGCGCGGCGGGCGGCCAGCAGGCGACGCCCGGCCTCGGCCCGGGCGGCGGTCCATCCCGCCTCGTCCAGCAGGCCGCGCGCCTTCAGCCGGTCCAGCTCGGCCAGTTCGCGCGCGCCCGCCTCGCGGTCGACGGCGCCCTCGGCCTCCGCGCCGCGCCGGGCGCCGGACAGCACCACCAGCCCCGCCAGGGCGGTCGCCATGGCCGTCATGATCCAGAAGATCGTCATGCCCGCCGCTGTAGCGGATCAGGCGGCGGGAGGCGAGACGCGCGACGCCGCACCCGCGGCCATCAGGCGGCGTCGGACCGTGCGCGAGGCCTCGCGCGCCCCGATCAGGCCCAGCAGTTCGGCAGTCAGGGCGATGCGCTTGCGCGCCCCAGGCCCGTCGGCCATCTGGTCGTCGTTGAGCCGCTCCATGGCCTCGTCGGCCCAGGCGGCCAGGCGGCCGGTCAGAGCCTCGGCCGTCTGGCGGCGCTCGGCCTCGCAGCCGAACACGGCCGCCGGCCCGCGCACGATTCCGACCAGAGCCGACAGGACGCGGGCGCGCGCGGCGGCGACCGCCTCGACCGCGCCGTCCAGCCGGGGCGTCGGCCGCGTCATCCGTCCGACCAGGGCGGCGCGCTCGACCGGCAACACCGCATCGACCGCCCTTTCGGCGGCGCTGAAGCGTTCGGACAGGCCGACCGCGACCTTGAGCCGCGCCTGCCGCACCGCCTTGCCCCAGGCGCTGTCCGGCTTGAGCGGCAGGACCATGTCGATCTCGGCCAGGGTCTCGGCGCACCAGTCCAGGTCGGCCTTGAAGGCGTCCAGGTCAGCATCGGCCGCCGTCGGGTCGAAGGCGGCCGCGTCCGACGCGCGCCGCGCCAGGGCGAACAGGACGCGATCGACGAAGACGCGCAGCTCGCTTTCGCCCAGGGCGGTCTCGGGGCTCAGGTCGCGGCCCGAGCCCGGCGCGGCCAAGCCGGCCACGCGCAGGATCAGCCGCGCATCCGCCAGATGGGCGAAGACGACCTCAAGCAGGCGAGCGGCCCCGTCCGGGGCGATGGCGGCCGCCTGGCGCAGAGCCAGCTTCAGCTCGGCGGCGGCTTCGGGGGTTGAGCGGCCGACCCAGTCGGGCAGATGCGGCAGGGCCCGCCGCGCCACGGCCGCCAGGTCGAGACAGGCGGCCAGGTCGTTCGCCTGGGACGGGTCGGCGTCGGCCCAGACCTCCTCGGGCCGGTCGCGCAGGGCGACCGCGGCGCTGAGGCACAGGCGGTCGGCGACCATGCGCGACAGATCGTCGTCGCGGTCCAGCTGGGGCAGAAGTTCAGGCTCGCTGCGGGTGGCCGCGCGCCACAGCCGACCCAGCACGGCCGGCGGAAAACCCAGTCCCGGCAGGCCGTCGGCGCGCGGCCGAAACAGAGGCAGAAGCGGGGCGAACGCAATGGAGCGGCGCCGCCGATCCAGCGCCTCGACCGCGATCATGTCGCGCAGAGCCGCCGCCCGGTCGCCCGCCATCGTCCCCGCCAGCCCCGACAGCTGCGACAGGATCCGGTCGGGGCACCGTTCGATCAGCCGGGCCAGGGCGGCCCTCTGCGCGACCGACAGGTCCGCCATTCACGCTCCTCCGACCGAACCGAATCCCGGCCACGGGGCCGAGGGTGCGCCCTTCGGGTTAACAGGAGCTTTGGGCGACGAGCTCTACCCTCGCCGTCACTCCAAGGCACACAGCGAAGGCGGCGCCCCGCCCTCCGGCGCTTGCGGCAACTTGTCGACCTTTGCAGTAGGCGACGGGACGGGTCTAGATGTGCTGCGCAAGGAGAAGGGGAGGGCTTCTTGGATCTAGAACGGCGCCTGGTAGCAATCGGTTTGCCGTTGATGGTCGCGGGCTGTTCAACCACGCCACTGGTCGGCGACGCTGGCCTTGTGCAGCCCTTCTCGAATGAGCGCCAAACTACCCTGCTCCCGCATGATCCGCCGCTGACCGCAGCCTACCAGCGGCGCTTCAAGCGCCTGACCTTTGTGGGGATCGAGCACACGACCAACCCCCAGAGTGCGAGCTTTGCGGCCATAGAGAAGGCCTTCGACACGCTCCAGCCTCGGGCGGTGATTGTCGAGGGCTTCGCGACGCTATGGGGGCCGAGCCCCTCCTTCTTGCTCAAGTCGCTGGACAAGCCCTGGGAGCAGCGGAACTCCTATGAGCGGGGCGAAGCCTTCCACGCCGTCACCCTGGCGGCCGGACGCCAGGTTCCCTTTTGGGGCGGCGAGCCCACAGACTCGGAATTGGTCGATCGGTTGTTAGCCATGGGCTCCGCCTCGGCCGACGTCTTCGCTGCGCTGATGTTTGGTCCGCTGAATCAGGACTGGCGGAGCGGCGCGTTTCTGGCGCCGACGGGCCCTGATTTCGAAGTGTCCTACGCGCGCTGGGCTGCCGACATTGAACAGGCCTTCGCCAATCCTCCGCCGACCGATCTCGCCAGTTTCCAAGCTTGGTACCTAGCTCGCTTCGGAAAGCCGATTGAGGCCGATCCGGAGTGGGCGACGCGCGGCGGCCCGGACGGCGATAGCATCTCCGAGCGCATCGGCGGGCAATCGAACCTGCTGCGTGATCGCCACCTGTTCGAATTGATGCTGAAGCTTACCAATGAGCGGGAGCGGGTATTGACGGTGTTCGGCAGCAGCCATTTGGCAAATCAGTGGGACGCCCTCAAGGCCAGCTTTGGAGCCCCTATCCTGCGCTAAGCCTACCCTGGCGGAGCTCGCCGTGGTGTCCTGCCCCCTAGCCGACGTCGACGGCTCTCCAGCCTTGGCCAAGGTCCGTTATCGGCGCCCATGCCCAAGACTGAAATCGCCCCATTGCGGACATTCAGCACGACGGGCAGGGTTCGGCGTCTGGGAATGCGCGAGAGGCTTTCGACCGTGGGACACCAAGAGGTTTTAGTCCGCGCGCCCGGCTCGTTCATATTGGTTGGGGGTAGCGTGGAAGTCGATGCTCCCCCGTTTGGGGACGGTCCAGCCCGGCTTTGGGCAGATGAGCGTTGCGTCTGTATCGGAACCCTCTCTGAGGTCGATGGGCACACGCGCGTGATTGTCGGATCGAATGTTGATCACTCCAACCTCGCGCTGGCCTTCAGCGGCGAAATCGCCACTCCAGCCCGGCGACTGGTGGTCAGCGACGCAGAGTTGAACACGTTGATCGAAGTCGCCGTTCCCGCTCACTTGACCAACCTGTCGGTCTGGACGAACGACGCACGCGAACCGACCATGATCGCAATCGACGTCACTGGTCGTTAGGCCGCTTTCCACCCCTAGCGGAAGTCCAAGCGGGCCGCTTTCCGGCCTGGCGGCCAACGTCCGCTTTCGGCCCGACGCCCAGGACCGAAATCGACCCATTGCGGATATTGCAGTCCGGCGATTTAAGGACCAAGGTTCGGTGATGACGACCAAGACCGGTTACGATGCGCTGTTGGACGTGGTCTGCGTAACGTGGGGATTCTGCGGATGCGTGAAGGACGACAAGCCGCTCCACGTGGACGACTTCATCCCGTCGTTTGGGCCTGTAACAGCGGATCAGTTCGTGGAGTGGGTGTTCCTAGCGGACGATCAGAACCCAAACTCGGAACCAGAGAAGTGGCAAAGGCATAAGGACGCGCTTAGGGCCGCATTCATAGAGCATATGGGCGGAGAAGTCGTCGACGCTGAATGCTTGCGTTGGAGCGATGCCTAGCGTCCGCTTTCCACCCTTGGCGGACGAACGCGACATCCGCTTCCGACCGACCTCCGCCCTCACCCCTCCGCCGCGGGCAACTCCAGCACCACCTTCAGACCGCCCATGTCGCTGTCGCCCAGGGTGACGCGGCCGCCGTAGGCGCGGGTCAGTTCGTCGACGATCGACAGGCCCAGGCCGGTGCCGGGGGTGTCCTCGTCCATGCGGGTGCCGCGCTTCAGGGCCGTGTCGCGCTGGTCGGCGGGCAGGCCGGGGCCGTCGTCCTCGACCACGGCGATCATCTGACCCGTCGTGGACGGACCGGCCGAGATGCGCACCCGGCGCTTGCACCACTTGGCCGCGTTCTCGATCAGGTTGCCGAAGATCTCCTGCAGGTCCTGGCGCTCGCCCAGGAAGGCCAGGTCGTCGGGCGCGCGCCAGTCGATCTCGACGCCCTTGGCCTCGAACACCCGCTCCAGCATGACGGCCATCTCGTCCAGAACCTCGCCCACCGGGGTGCGTTCGCCCAGGCCGTGGGCGGCGCGGGCGGCGGCGCGGGCGCGGCGCAGGTGGTGGTCGACCTGGTCCTGCATCACCTTGGCCTGGCGCCGGATCAGGTCCGGCAGGAAGCCTTCGCGCGTCCCCGCCTCGGCCAACATCACCGCCAGCGGCGTCTTCAGGGCATGGGCCAGGTTGCCGACGTGGGTGCGCTGGCGCTCCACCGTCTCCTGATTGTGGGCCAGCAGGCGGTTGACCTGTTGGGCCAGGGGCTGGATCTCGACCGGATAGACGCCCTCTATCCGGTGCGAGCGCCCCTTGCGCACGTCGGAAATCTCGTCGCGCAGATCGTAGAGGGGACGCAGGCCCACCTGGACCTGGATGAAGACCGCCGACACCAGGCCCGCGCCGAGCAGCAGCATGGCGACCCAGGTCACGGTGGCGAACTGGCGCGCGTCGGCGTCCACGTCGGACCGGTCCACCCCGGCGAAGAAGACCACCGGCGCGGCCCGGTTCGGCAAGGACTTCATGCTGGCGGCGATGCGCAGGGGCTCGCCCTTGGGGCCGTCGGCGGCGTTGTAGCTGATGGTCTGGCCGAACGCCGCCTTCAGCCTGGCGGCCAGGTCGGGGGCGTAGTCCAGGTCAGCCCGCCCCAGGGAGGCCGAGCGCGCCACGACCCGCAGCCGCCCGTCCGACGTCGGTTCGGCCACCATCCAGTATTTGCCGGACAGCAGCCGCTCTGTGCGCGCGTCGCGGATCTCGCCGATGAGGACCTCGCCCTCATGGGTGATGGTCGCGGCGACCACCGCCTCGTCGATGGTCTCGCTCAGGGTGTTGCCGAGGCGGCGCAGGGCCGATTCCTGGAACACCGAGGTCAGCACCACCCCGGTCACCAGAAGGGCCACCAGGATCCAGGCCGAGGCCAGCCAGATCAGCCGCCGAGTCAGCGACTTGCCAGGGCGGCCGAACCAGCGGCCCCATTCGTTCTTCTGCGGCTTGGCGGGCGGCTCGATCGCCCCGGCGTCGCTCATGCCCGCGCTCTCCCGGCCGGTCTCAGGCCGCGTCGCTCTCGCCGGCCAGCGGCGACAGGCGATAGCCCAGGCCGCGCACGGTCTCGATACGGTCGGCGCCGATCTTCTTTCTCAGGCGGCCGACGAAGACCTCGATGGTGTTGGAGTCGCGGTCGAAGTCCTGATCGTAAAGGTGTTCGACCAGTTCGGTGCGGCTGATGACCCGGCCCTGGTGCATCATCAGATAGTGCAGCAGCCGGTATTCCAGGCTGGTCAGGCGCAGCGGTTCGCCGTTGACCGTCGCGCGCGCCGCGCGCGGGTCCAGCCGCAGGCCGCCGCAGGCCAGGGTCGCCGCCGCATGGCCGGCCGAGCGGCGCAGCAGGGCGCGCAGGCGGGCCAGCAATTCTTCCGTGTGGAAGGGCTTGGTCAGATAGTCGTCGGCCCCGGCGTCGAAGCCCGCCACCTTGTCCGACCAGGCGCCACGCGCCGTCAGGATCAGCACGGGCGTGGCCTTGCCCTCGCGGCGCCAGCGCTCCAGCACCGAGACGCCGTCGATCTTGGGAAGCCCCAGGTCCAGCACCACCACGTCATAGGGTTCGGTGTCGCCCAGGAACCAGGCCTCCTCGCCGTCGGGCGCGTGGTCGACAGCGTAGCCGGCGTCGGTCAGGGCGGTCTTCAGCTGGCGCGACAGATCGACGTCGTCCTCGACAAGCAGAACCCGCATTCAGTCGTCCCCGCGAACCCGGCCCGAACGGCCGTCAACCTGGATGTCCGAGACACGGCCGCCCGGATATTCCCAGCGCACCACATAGTCGCCGTCGCGTTCGCGCACGCCCAGCATGCGGCCGGGACGACCCGACTGGACGCGGCGGGCGATGTCGCCAGGATCGACTCGCGGCCCCGGCCGGGGCGCATCGCGCAGCCCCATGCCCGGATAGCCTCTGGGTTGCTCCCGGCGATCCTCGTCGCGACCCCGGTCGCGGCCGCGCGACTGAGCCGCCGCGTCCGTCAGCGGGACGAGGGCGATCAGGCCGGCCAGAAGAAGGGCTCGAATACGCATCATGGATCGGGGTCTAGACCAGGGCCTCTGAACAGCGGCTGAACGCGCAGTCTATCGGCGTTCAGCCTAAAGAGGAACGGCGATGATCGCAAACTCCGTCGCGCGCGGGCGAACGACGGCGCATGACGACGATGTCATGCTGATGAACCCTATCTGAAACGCCCCGTTCAGATGCGGCTCAGCCGCCGGGTGGTCTCTTGGCCTCAACGCAGCCGATCCGGTTGCGCCGATGCGAAAGGACCAAGACCATGAAAAAGCTGCTGATCCCCGCCCTGGCCGTCGCCGTCGTCTCGGCCGCCCTGCCCGCCGCTGCCCAGTCCTACGACCGCCACGGTCCCTCGCGTGGTCACGGCTATGAACAGGACTATCGCGGTTGGCAGTCCATCACCCAGCGCAAGTACAACCTGGATCGCCGCATCGACCGCGGCGTCGAGACCCGCCGCCTGAGCCGCCGCGAGGCCGCCCGTCTGCGGGACGAGCTGAACAGCCTGGTGCGTCTGGAGCGCGACTATATGCGCGGCGGCCTGACCCGCTGGGAGCGCCAGGACCTGGACCGTCGCTACGACCGCCTGTCGGCCAAGGTCCGCTACGAGAGCAACGACCATAACGGCCGTCGCCACTAAGGCCTGAACAGGCGGGGCCTCGCCCCTCCCCTGACAGGGCCCGCCAAGGGCGCGATCCGGAAAGGGTCGCGCCCTTTTCCTCGCCTAGAACGTCATGCCGCAAGCCCGGAGGGCTATCCCGGGACCGCAGGACGCGCGGCGTTTGGGGCGGTCCCGGCTCTCCAAAAACGTCACTCTGGCCCGATCACCGTGATCTCGGGCCAGCGGGCGCGGACGCCGGCGATCACCCTGTCCCAGCCCTTGGCCAGGCCGCGCGTGGGGTTGGGGCGGATCACCATGTCGAACACGTCCTGCAGGCCATAGGGCGCGGCCACGCTGATCGTGTCGTCCCCCTCCAGCCGCACAGCCACGGCGAAGGCCGGGGCCACGAACTGGGCCGGGGCGTCGTCGGTGCAGGTCAGAGCCTCATAGGGCTCTCCGAACTTCTGCTCGAACCACAGATGCACCCGCGCCTGGTTGCGCACCTCGACCAGGTCACGGAACGGCGGATCGAAGGCGGCGGCGCCGCGCTTGATGATGACGTCCTCGGCGTCCCAGGAGACGTCCGAGTCGAAATAGCCGATGTCGTAGTCCTTGACTCCGTACCCCGTCGGCCGCCCGGTCCGCTCGTTCCACACGCCCTGATAGACCGCCCCCGAGAACAGCCGCCAGTCCGGCAGGTCCAGGTCCCGCATCACGGTCAGGACGTGCATCAGGTCCGCGTCCGCACGGACGATGTCGATCAGGCGAGTCTCAAGCGTCATGGGGTCGTCTGAAGGCGATTCCGAACGTCCGAAAACCAAAATCTGCGTCATCCCGGCCGTAGCGAGGCGAAGAACCCGGGGCCGCCCAGGACGCCAGGGCCTGCTCCTTCGGCGGTCCCGGATAGCCCTGCGGGCTTCCGGGATGACGTACTCAGTTGCGGATCGGCCAGGCGTGATCCAGCGGACCGTGCCCCTGGCCCAGGCCGGGCGCGCGGCGGATGGCTTCGGCGACATAGGCCCAGGCCTCGGCCACGGCGACCGGCAGGGGCAGGCCCTTGGCGATCCCGGCGGCGCAGGCGCTGGCCAGGGTGCAGCCGGTGCCGTGGGTATGGCGGGTGTCGAGCCGTTCGCTCTCCAGCACCGTCTCGCCCTCGGCGGTCAGCAGCAGGTCGACCACCGTCTCGCCGGGCACATGGCCGCCCTTCATCAGGACGGCGCGCGCGCCCATCCGCAACAGGGCCTCGCCGGCGCGGCGCTGGCCCTCCAGATCGGCGACCGTCAGCCCGGTCAGAGCCTCGGCCTCGGGCGCGTTGGGCGTCAGCAGGGCCGCGCGCGGGACCATCAGCCGCCGCACGGCCTCGACCGCGCGATCCTCCAGCAGGGGCGAGCCGCCCTTGGCGATCATGACGGGGTCGACCACGGCCGGGACGCCGGCCGCATAGTCGATCAGGCCGGCGACCGTCTCGACCACCTCGACCGAGCCGAGCATGCCGGTCTTCAGGGCGTCGGCGCCGATGTCGTCCAGCACGGCCTTGGCCTGGGCCTCGATGACCTCGAGCGGCAGGGGATGGACGCCTTGGACGCCCAGAGTGTTCTGAATGGTGATCGCGGTTATCGCCGTGGCGGCGAACCCGCCCAGCATGGTCACCGCCTTGATGTCGGCCTGGATGCCCGCCCCGCCGCCGGAGTCCGAGCCCGCCAGGATGAGGACGCGGCCTCTTTTTTGGTCCCTATCGTCTCCGGCGCGGCCGGAGACGGCTTGAGGGAGGTCGTGCTCGCCCATCAGTGCGCTCCCGAAAACAGTTTCAGCCCGACGATGCCCGCGACGATCAGCAGGATGCAGACCGCCCGCACCGCGGTCGCCGGCTCGCCATAGACGACGATCCCGACTACAGCCGCGCCCACGGCGCCGATGCCGGTCCACACGGCATAGGCGGTGCCCACCGGCAGCTTCTGCGTCGCCGCCCAGAGACCGACCATGCTGGCGGCCAGGGCCAGAGCCACGCCCAGCGAGATCAACGGCCGCTGCACGCCGACATATTTGACGCCCGAGGCCCACATGACCTCGAACAGGCCCGCCACGACGAGCACCACCCACGGATTGAAAGACAGAAGCCAGGACATGGCGGTTGGATGACGCAAGGACGGCGCAGGGGCAACCGGTTTCAGGGTCGCGACGTTGGTCTCGACGGCGAACGGCGCCTATCCTGAACCCGTTCATCCGGAGACATCCGCCATGGCTGGCCAATGACCGCCCCCGTCGCTTCGGCCGGCATGCTTGTACGCCGCCCGGCCGCCGCTGGACCATGATCCTCGACAACCTGGAGCAGTCCCTAAACAGTCGCGGGGATGTTCGGAGACCCGCCTCATGATCCGCATCGCCCTGACCAGCCTGTCGGTCGACGATCAGGACAAGGCCGAACGCTTCTATGTCGACATGCTGGGCTTCGTCGTGAAACACAGCGTGCCCATGGGGCCGATGCGCTATCTGACCGTGGTCTCGCCGGCCGATCCCGATGGCGTCGAGCTGTCGCTGGAGCCAGGCGGACAGAGGGCGGAGGTCGCCACCTTCCAGGCCTGGATGCGCCAGCAAGGCATTCCGGCCATAGCCTTCCATGTCGACGACGTCGACGTCGAGCATCACCGCCTGAGCGATCAGGGCGTCGTCTTCACCCAGCCGCCCGCGCCGATGGGACCGATCCGCGCCGCGGTTCTGGACGACACCTGCGGCAATCTGATCATGCTCTATTCAAACCCGGCCACCGCCGCCTGAACCTTCAGCGCCTGGACCGTCTCGCGCACGTCATGGACCCGCACCATGCGCGCGCCGCGTCGCGCGCCTTCCAGCGCCAGGGCCAGGGAGCCGCCGAGGCGATCGGTCGCCTGCACCGCCGTTTCGTCCACCCCCTCGATGAGGCGCTTGCGGCTGGCGGCGTAGAGCACCGGAAAGCCCAGGGCGACCAGGGCGTCCAGCCGCGCCGTCAGCTCCAGATTGTGCGCCGTGGTCTTGGCGAAGCCGATGCCGGGGTCCAGCCAGATCCTGCCGCGCGCGACGCCCGCCGCCATGGCCGCCTCGGCCCGCGCCGCCAGATGGGCGACGACCTCGCCCGTCACGTCGTCGTAACGGGGGGCGTCCTGCATGGTCTTGGGCGCGCCCTTCATATGCATCAGCACCACCTCGCAGCCCAGGTCGGCGACGGTCGCCAGGCTGTCCGGCGCATGACCCAGGGCCGAGACGTCGTTCCACATGGTCGCCCCGGCGGCGACGGCGGCGCGGGCCACGCCCGGCTTCATGGTGTCTATGCTGATCCGGCCGTCCCAGCGGGGGCGAAGCGCGGCGATCACCGGGACCACGCGGGCGATCTCCTCGGCCTCGCCGACGGGGTCCGAGCCCGGCCGGGTGCTCTCGCCGCCGATGTCCAGAACGTCCGCGCCCTGATCGATCAGCCGCAGGGCGTGGGCCAGGGCCAGCTCGGTCGTGGCGTGTCGGCCGCCGTCGGAAAAGCTGTCCGGGGTGACGTTGACGATGCCCATGACCAGTGGCGGCTTCACGAGGGATTGATGGTTCATGCGAGGCGAACTCCAGGGGCTCCGGTTTGACTTTCATCGCGCCCGGGTCCAGCCTCTAAAGGCAATGGAACGCTTCGTCAGCCAGGCTCGACGCCTCACCCACGCGGGACGCCGCGTCGAAGGCCTTTAACCCGTAGCGGTCCGCCGTGCGCCCTGCGCCGGGCGCCTGCTACGGGACCCAGTCGCTTAAAGTCTCCCGCTTCCTTCTTTCACTCTGCAGGACCGCGCCGGCCCCGGGCCGCCCGCGAAGATTTGCGCCATGACACGCCGCCCCGACACTACGGACGACAGCCGCCCCGGCGAGCCGCCGCGCGGCGCCGACATCATTCCCTTTCGGAGACCGGCCGCGCCCGCGGCGCCGCCCGCACCCGATACGGCTGATTATGAGCCGTCCGAACATCCCGACGACGACGGCCCCTCGGCCGCCTGACGTCGCCCGACTTTCTAGAAAGCATTACTCATGACCACCCCCCGCAAGGGCGCCCTGCCCGCCATCACGCTTCGCAGCGACGACTTCGACGCCCTGGACCGCCTGGTCGGCGACCTGCCCGGTTCGGGCCCCGCCGGTCTGCTGCAGCAGGAGCTGGACCGCGCCAAGGTGTGCGAGCCCAAGGCCATGCCCAAGAACGTGGTGACCCTGAACCGCTGGCTTCACTATTCCGACGACCACAGCCCCGAGGTGCGCCGCGTCCAGCTGGTCCTGCCCAAGGAGGCCGACATCGACGCCGGCCGCGTCTCCATCCTGTCCTACGTCGGCGCCGGCCTGATCGGCCTGAAGGAAGGCCAGTCGATCACCTGGCCCGACCCGTCGGGCGCCGTCCGCAAGCTGACCCTGGTCAAGCTGGAAGAGGCCGAGGCGGCGAACTGAGCCCCGCCAGGTAGAGACGAAAAATAAGGGGCGCGCCTGACGGGCGCGCCCCTTTTCATATCCGCTTCCGTATCGCCCTACACGCTCGGCGCAGTCTGGACGGCGGCCTGGGCCTCAGGCGCCGGCTCGTCTTCCGGCGTGGCCGGGACCGACAGCGACGGGCCGACCACGATATCGTTTTCCTCGTCGCGCTTGGGCGGCTGGTCGTTCTCGAGCAGGTCCTTGATCTCCTCGCCCGACAGGGTCTCGTATTCCAGCAGAGCCTGAGACAGCTTCTCGTGATCGGCGGCCTTCTCGGTCAGGATGCGGCGCGCCTCATCCCAGCCCTCGGTGACGATGCGGCGGACCTCTTCGTCGATGATGCGGGCCGTCTCTTCCGAGACATTCTGGCTGCGCGACACCGAGTGGCCCAGGAAGACCTCCTCCTGGTTCTCGCCATAGGCCACCGTGCCCAGCTTCTCGGAGAAGCCCCAGCGCGTGACCATGGCCCGCGCCAGCTTGGTGGCCTGTTCGATGTCCGAGCTGGCGCCCGAGGTGATGCTCTCCGGCCCGAAGATCAGCTCTTCGGCGACGCGGCCGCCGGCCATGATGGCGATGCGGTCGATCATCTGCTGGAACTTCATGGAATAGCGGTCGCCTTCCGGCAGCTGCATCACCATGCCCAGGGCGCGGCCGCGCGGGACGATGGTCGCCTTGTGCACCGGGTCGGCCATCTTGACGTTGATGGCGACGATGGCGTGGCCGGCCTCGTGATAGGCGGTCAGGCGGCGTTCTTCCTCGTTCATGGCCATGGACTTGCGCTCGGCGCCCATCATGACCTTGTCCTTGGCGTCCTCGAAGTCGCGGTGCGTGACCATGCGACGGTCCTTGCGAGCCGCCATCAGGGCGGCTTCGTTGACCAGGTTGGCCAGGTCCGCGCCCGAGAAGCCGGGCGTGCCGCGCGCGATGGTCTTGACGTTCACGTCGGCGGCCAGGGGCACGTCCTTCATGTGCACGCGGAGAATACGCTCACGACCCGAGACGTCGGGGTTGGGCACAACGACCTGACGGTCGAAACGGCCCGGACGCAGCAGGGCCGGGTCCAGCACGTCGGGACGGTTGGTCGCGGCGATCAGGATGATGTTCTCGGACGCCTCGAAGCCGTCCATCTCGACCAGCAGCTGGTTCAGGGTCTGCTCGCGCTCGTCGTTGCCGCCGCCCAGGCCGGCGCCGCGGTGACGACCCACGGCGTCGATTTCATCGATGAAGATGATGCACGGGGCGTTCTTCTTGGCCTGCTCGAACATGTCGCGCACGCGGCTGGCGCCGACGCCGACGAACATCTCGACGAAGTCCGAGCCCGAGATCGAGAAGAAGGGCACGCCCGCCTCGCCCGCCACCGCGCGCGCCAGCAGGGTCTTGCCGGTGCCCGGAGGGCCGACCAGCAGGGCGCCCTTGGGAATCTTGCCGCCCAGACGCTGGAACTTGGCCGGGTCCTTCAGGAAGTCGACGACCTCCTGCAGTTCGTCCTTGGCCTCGTCCACGCCGGCGACGTCGTCGAAGGTCTTGCGGCCCTTGTGCTCGGTCAGCAGCTTGGCCTTGGACTTGCCGAAGCCCATCGCGCCCTTCGCCCCGCCCTGCATCCGGTTCATGATGAACAGCCAGAAGCCGATGATCAGCGCCACCGGCAGCAGCAGGCCCAGCAGGCCCGACCACCACGGCTGGCGGGTGCTCTTGACCTCGACGTCGCCGCCGCTGGTGCGGATCTTGTCCAGCAGGTCGACGTTGGGCACCGGGGTCACGGCGGTGAACTTGCCGCCGTCCTTCTTCTCGCCGGTCAGGGCGTCACCGCGCACCACGACCGACTTGATCTGCTGGGCGTCGACCGCGGCCATCAGCTGGGAATAGGTCAGGGTGTCGGGACGGCCGGCGGCGGCCGCCTTGGCGCCGGGCATGGCCGGGCCGCCGTTCTGGCTGATGGCGGCGTACACCGTCACCAGGCCCAGAAGAATGACGCCCCAGATGGCGAAATTGCGCAGGTTCATTCGGTCCTCGGTTCCTCGACGGCCGCTCCACGTCCGTCGATCAACAGTCTTTCGCAGAAAATAGGTCAGTCGGCGGCGTTTCGCCATCAAGGGCGTGAAAGAGTTGCTCTTCCTGCGTCGTTTCGCCCACGGCGAGGGCCAGCCGACGCGGCGCCAGGGCCGTGACCGCGGCCGCGCCCCAGGCCAGGACCGGCCGATCCCCGTCCGCGCCGATCAGCACCGGCGCCGCCGCCCGCGCCGCGGCCGGAAGCCGCGCCAGGAGCGCGCGTTCGGCGTCCGACAACCGCGCCAGCCGCCCCGCCGCCGCCTCGACCCGCAGGTCCGTCTCATCCGTCGTGATCTCGAACCGCCCGTCCCAGGCGGCGGGCCTTCCCGGCGCCAGGGCGACCGGCGCGGGCGGACGGCGCCGCATCTCGCCCGGCTCGCGCATCGCCAGGACGCGAGCGCCCGCCGCCTCGACGCGCGCGCCGCACAGGACGGCGACGAAGTCCTCGCCGCTCGCCAGCCGCGCCTGCAAGGCCGCCAGCCGATCGCCGCGCGGCGGCGTGGCTCCGCCGCCCGCGCATAGCAAGGTCGCCGCCAGCGCCGAGGCGGACAGATCGCGCGAGATCGTCAGCACCCCTGCCCAGGCCAGGTCAGGTGAAAATACCGTCTCCCTTCCCCCTCGATGGGGGAAGGATCGGGGGCGGGCGCGCGAGAGTTGGGAATGAGCCTCCCGAGACGGGACCGTCGGCGCCTGCCGCGCCTGATCGGCGGCGGCAGCGGCGACACCCCCGCCCCACCTTCCCGCATCGAGGGGGAGGGCTTCTGAACTCAAGGCCGCCCGCGCCCGTCCCCGCCCGAAGCGCAGATCGGCGTTGGCCGGGTCCTCCAGCCAGTCCAGCCCGCGCGCGCGCAAATGCTCCCGCAGCGTCTCGCGGCGCTCGTCCAGCAGAGGGCGCAGCAGCATCAGCCCTCGCCCCTCGGGCCAGGCGGGCGACGGCGACCAGTCGCGAAGGCGGCCCAGATTGGCCCCGTGCGCCCGCATCCACTCGCCCTCGGCGACGTCGTCGGCGGTATGGCCGGTCAGGATGACGCCCGCCCCCGCCTCGCGCGCCGTCTCGGCCAGAAGGGCGTGGCGCGCCGCCCGCGCCCGCGCCGGGACGCCCGAACCGCCGCGCGCGCCTTCCCACGACAGACCGCGCCAGTCGGCGCCCGCCGCGCGCGCCGCCGCGCCGGCGAAGCGGGTCCAGGCGGCGCTGTCGGAATGCAGGGCATGATCGACCGTCAGGGCCAGCAGGCGACGCCCCCTCGCCCGCGCCCAGGCGGCGGCGAGGTCCAGCAGGGCCAGGGAGTCCCCCCCGCCGGACAGGGCCAGGGCCAGGGGCTCCGGCCCGTCATGGGTCAGGCGCGCGTCCAGCCGGGCGAAGACCCGGCCGGCCAGGCCATCGGCGCCGGCTGGCGTCAGCTGCAGTTCGCCCGCGTCCGCAGCTGGGCCGCGCGGGTCTTCTGCGCCGCCGTGGCGCCCTGGGCGTAGCGGGTGTTGAAGTCCGCCAGGGCGTTGCAGGCCAGGCTGGCGCGGTCGGTGGCGCGCAGGGCCTCGGCCAGCTTGAGCGTGGTCTCGGCCGCCCAGGGCGTGCGCGGCCAGCCGTTCAGGGCGGCGGCGTAGGCCTGGACCGCCGAGGCGTTGTCACGCGCCGCGACGTGCAGGTCGCCCAGGCGGCTGTTCGCCTCGCGCGACTGGGGCGTGCTCGGCCAGGTGACGATGACGGTCTCGAGCGCCCGCCCGCCGCGCACGGCGTCCTCGCCCGCCAGACGCATGGCGGCCTGCAGGTCCTGGGCCGCGTCGCCGGTCGGCGAGTTGGGAACGATGGGGCCGTTCAGTTCGGCGGCCTCCTGAGCCGCCTTCTCGGCGCGCTCCACCCGGTTTTCCAGGTCGCGCAGGCGACGGGTCAGCAGGGCGTTGTCGCGCGTCGCCTCGTCCAGTTGGAAGGTCACGCGCTCTCCGTCGGCGTTCACGCGCTGGAAGGTCTGCTCCAGGTCGGACAGGCGGCGCTCCAGGATCGACACCTGGCCCTGCAGGGCCACGACCTCGGGGTCGGGCTCGACGATCACGGGCTGGCCGGCGGCGTTGCGCTGGGTCAGGGCGCGCTCCAGGCGGCGGACGTTGCGGTCCAGCTGGTCCAGGCGGCGCTTGTCCCACTGGACCGGCTCCATGGGCTGGACTTGGGCGATGACCGTACCGCCCACGATCAGGGTCAGGCCGACGGCCGTCAGGACGGCGGGTTTGGCGAGGCGAAATGGCGACTTCAGCATGGCTCTGTCGTCCCACCGATTTGCGGCGACGGCAAGGCCCGGATCGCCGTTCGTCGCATCAATACCCCAGGCCCAGATAGAGGATGGCCAGGATGAACAGGGTGATGACGATGTTGCAGAAGATCAGCAGGACGAAGGTCCGCCAGGCCGCCGAGAAGATCGACAGCCCATAGGCGCTCTTCAGCTGGGCGAACATGTGCGCCGGGACGATCAGGGCGGCCGCGCCCAGAACGACGCCCCCCGCCCCCTTGATCGTCGTGGTCGCCACCACCACCGCCATCAGCAGCATGGACATGAAGGTCAGGGAATAGAGGACGAAGACCCCGTGGTCGTAGAGGGTGAAGCCCCGCTTCCACAGGAACATCAGGGCCACGAAGGGGATGGACAGCGGCACCAGCAGGAAGGCGAATTTGTACATCGTCTGCTGCAGCTTGTAGAGCGCCAGATCCGGGTTCTTCAGCTTCTTGGCCACGGCGGCGGTCAGGCCGTGGCCGTCGCCCGTGTCCCAGTTGATGTCGGCCACCTGGGCCTGCCAGCTGCCCGGCGTCAGTCCGTCCTTGCGGCCCTCGACCGCCTGTCTCTCCATCTGCTCCAGCTGGGCCTTGCGCTGGATGACCACGCCTTCGGCCGCCGCCAGGGCGCCCGCCGTGATGCCCGCGCGCGCGCCGCTGGACACGGCGGGCGGGCGGCCGTCCGCCGGCCGGGAGGCCGCTTGCGCGGCTTCGGCCTCGGCCTTGGCCTCGAGCACCGCCTTCTCGGCCTCGGCCAGGGCGATGCGCTGGGCCGCGATCTGCTCGGACAGGGGCGCGGTCTGGGGCGCCGGATGCGGCATGAAGCTCAGCGCGAAGAACATCACGAACAGGGTGAAGAGGAACATCGCCAGCGGCGAGACGTAGCGGGTGCGTCGCCCCTGCACCCATTCACGCGTCAACCGTCCCGGATTGAGGATCAGCAGCGGCAGGGTGCGCCAGATGCGGCCGTCGAAATGCATGACCCCGTGCAACAGTTCTTCGCCCAGGTGCAGCAGGGTGCGGTGGACATGGGTCGCCTGACCGCAGTTGGAACAGAAATTGCCGGTGACCTCGGCGCCGCAGTCGGCGCAGACGCCGTGCGGCTCGCCCACGCGGCCAGCCCCCTTCTGGATCGCGCCGGCGATCATCGCGCCCGTCACCACCCCGCCTGCCGCGTCCAATTCCATGGCCGTTGTCCTTCCCCCCGAAGAGCGGCGGATTTTGACGGCGCGGCGGCGCGAAGAAAAGGGGCCTCGCGCGCAAAAGAAAAGAGGCGCCGACCGAAGTCGACGCCTCCCTTCATTTCAACGCTCGCTGCGCCTTAGCGCGGCGCGCCCGACACGATGGCGGTGTGGGCGTTGCGGTTCTGGGCCCAGGCGCCTTCGTTCGAACCCTCGGCGATCGGACGCTCCTTGCCGAAGCTGATGGTGTCGATGCGGTTGGCCGGGACGCCGCGGCTGATCAGGTAGGAGCGCACGGCCTCGGCGCGGCGAGCGCCCAGGGCCAGGTTGTATTCGCGCGTGCCGCGCTCGTCGGCGTTGCCTTCGATGCGGACCATGACCTGCGGATAGCGGGCCAGCCAGGCGGCCTGGGCGTCCAGACGCGGCTGGGCTTCCGAACGGACCGAATAGGAATCCAGATCGAAATAGACGCGGTCGCCGACGTTGACGACGAAGTCCTGTTCCGAGCCGGGCATCGGGGCGCCGACGTTGCCGCCGCTGACGGGGCCGGTCGGGGCGGTCGGATATTGGGGCGCGGTCGGCGCGGCCGGCTCGGTCGGCACGGCGGGCTCGACCTTGGGCTTGGGCGCGCAGGCGGCCATGCCGGCGACGGCCGCGCCCACGGCGGCGAGCCGGAACATATGGGAGGTCTTCATGGGTTCGTCTCCTTGATTGCGGTCCGAGGACAGGGCCTGAAAGCTTGGCCTTAGAAGGGGTCTGCTAGCGCGTGCCATCACGCAGCGCCAGCGACGATAACGCACAGTTTATTCAAACGGCTGCGCTGGTTGCCTCACGAAGCCGTAAGCTCGTCAGGCCGGGCAGGAATCCGGCCCCTGGCCGATGCCCAGATTGGCCGGCGGGGCGTCCAGCAGGCCCGACCAAGCCGGGTCCGAGCCGCGCCCGTCATAACCCGCCTGCGACACCACCCGGCCCGACAGGTCGACGGTCCACAGACGGGTGTCGCCGCCGGGGCTCTGGCGCGCGAAGGCGATGTAGCGGCCGTTCGGCGCCCATGACGGCCCTTCCTCGAAGTAGGAGGACGACAGGATGCGCTCGCCCGTGCCGTCGGACTTCATCACGCCGATGTGGAAGCGGCCGCCCTGCTGCTTGGTGAAGGCGATCAGGTCGCCGCGCGGGCTCCAGGCCGGGGCGGTGTAGAGGCCGCCGCCGCGGCTGATCGGGCGCTGGCCCGAACCGTCGGCCCGCATGGTGTAGAGGCGCGCCGAGCCCGAGCGGTCCGAGGTGAAGACGATCTGATTGCCGTCGGGGCTGAACGAGGGCGAGGTGTCGATGCCCGGATCGGTCGTCAGGCGCGACAGCTGGCGGCTGCGCAGGTTCATCACATAGACGTCGGTGTTGCCGCCGCGAATGATCGAGAAGGCCATCTTGGACCCGTCGTTCGAGAAGCGCGGCGCCAGCACCTGGCCGTCAAACTCGCCCAGGCTTTCGCGGCGGCCCGTCGACAGATTGTAGAGGTAGATGCGGCTGTAATCCTTGCCCAACGCCACATAGGTCACTTCGTCGGGGTTCGAGGCCGAGAAGCGCGGCGACATGATCACCTCGTCGCCCTGGGTCAGGAAGACGGGGTTGAAGCCGTCCTGGTCGACGATGGTCAAGCGCGACAGCTTGTTCAGCTGGGTGCCGCTTTCGGACACGAACAGGACGCGCGAATCAAAGAAGCCCGCCTCGCCCGTCAGGCGCTGATAGACCACGTCCGAGATCTTGTGCGCGATCCGGCGCCACTGCTCGGAGGTGGCGGTGAACTGATAGGAGACCAGCTGGCACTGGCGGTAGGGGTCATACAGGCGGAAGCCAACGTCCATCCGCCCGTCCGCCCGCTGCGTCACCCCGCCGTACAGCACTGCCTGGGCGCCGATCGTGGTCCACTGGGGGAAGTTGGGAGCGTTGGCCAGGGTCAGGCCGGTCTCGATGAAGCTGGCCGGGTTCAGCGGATCGAAGAAGCCCGAACGCTTCAGGTTGCCGCTGATGACGCCCGAGATCTGCGACCCGTGCTGGCCGGTGAAGGGCACGACGGCGATCTGCAGCGGGCGCAGCACGCCCTGGTCGATCTCGACCTCGATCGGCCCGGTCTGCTGCGGCGCGGGCGCCGGCTGCGTCTGGGCCGTCGCCGGACCCGCCAGGACGACAGCCGCGACGGAGGCGAGGAGAAGGTGCAGACGCATGAAGGGCTCCTGAAGTGAGAGGCGGTTCATCGGCCCTTATCCCCGGACCCTATGAACAAACCAGCTTACGAAAGACAAGCTTGCCCCGGAATGGGGCGACTTTCAGACTCATGGTCGCTCTCCTCCCCACTTGTGGGGAGGAGGACCACGAAGTGGTGGAGGGGCGACGCTGACGGTCACGTGGAGTCGCCCCTTCCGTCTCGCCGGCTGCGCCGCCGATCCACCTCCCCATGAAATGGGGAGGAAAGGACGAACCGGCCCGTCACCGATTGGCGCAGGCCCGTTCGGTGTTGAAGGTCGGACGATACTGACCGCCGCGGAAGCCTGCTGGCACGTTGAACGGCGCTGCTTGGCGCAAAGCCCGCATCGCTCCATCGGACGCGGCCAAATAGACAGTCGTGCTCTCTGGGTTAACCAGCGTAGGCCCCCCAATAATCCGTCCGTCGTCCGACAATGTCACATCTACTACAATCCGAAGATCTCGAGCTCCCGGAATGTCACAAAGCGGAGCCCAGATATCGTAGATTTTATTAAAAAAAGCGGTGTTCTGCGGCCCGGTGGCGCGCGGGGCGGCGCCCGCGCCCTGCTGACCCGCCGCCGGCCGGCCGCGGTTCTGGGTCGGGCGCGGCGGCCCCGCCAGGGCGTCGAGGTCGAGGCCGGGCTGGGGCCGGGCGGGAGCGGACGGCTGAGGCCGGGCGGGCGTCTCGCGCGGCGGGGTCGGCCGCGCCTTCTCGGGCGGGGCAGGCGTGGGGCGCGGCGGCGGGGTCGGCGCAGGACGGGGCGCGGGCGTCGGCGCCTTCTTCTCGGGCGGGGCCGGGGTCGGGCGCGGCGCGGGCGGCGTCGGGCGCGGCTGCGGAGCCGGAGGCGTCGGTTCCGGCTGCGGCGGGGTCGGCTCGGGCAGGCTCTCGACCGGGGCGGTCGCGCCGTCGTCGGGCGAAGGCTCTTCCTGCGGATTGTCGGCCGGAGCGGCGGCGATCTCGATGTCCGAGACGATCGACACCGGGACGGAGTTCACCAGCGGGCGCGGCGGCGTCCTGGACGACCACGACACGAAGGCGAGCGCCACCACCCCCGCGTGCAGGGCGATGGAGCCGAGGATGGCGGGACTGGGTCGACGCAAGGTCCGTCAGCCCTCCGTCGGCTCGTCGGCGGCCGTGTCGGTGATCAGGTTCAGCTTGGTGAAGCCCGAGGCCGACAGGCGCGCCATCACCCGGGCCACGGCCTGATACGGCGCGCGGCCGTCGGCGCGGATGAAGATCGGCTTCTCACGCGCCTTCTCGCCGCCCTCTTCCGCGACGCGGAGCGGCAGCTGTTCCCAGCGGACCTCGCCCTCGCCGATGAAGATGGCGCCGTTCTGGTCGATGGTGACCGTGACCGGCTTGTCGGTCGTCTCGACGGCGCTGGCCTCGGTCTTGGGCAGTTCGACCGGCACGCCGACGGTCAGCAGCGGGGCCGAGATCATGAAGATGATCAGCAGCACCAGCATGACGTCGACCAAGGGGGTGACGTTGATCTCGCTAAGCGGCCGCTTGCGCGCGCGGCGACGACCGCGCCCGCCCGAGCTCGCGCCTCCTCCACCCAGGGCCATGGATCAGGCGCCCCGACGCAGGTTCAGTTCGGCGGACGGCGGCGGCGGGGGCGGCGGCGGCGCCGAGGGCGCGCCCAGACGACGCGCGATGGCCGACTGCAGGTCGTCGGCGAAGGCCTCCAGACGGCCGGTGAACTTGCCCGCCGACACCGAGAAGGCGTTGAAGGCGATATAGGCCGGGATGGCCGCGCCCAGGCCGATGGCCGTGGCGAACAGGGCCTCGGCGATGGCCGGCGCCACCGTCGTCAGATTGGTGTTGCCCGCCGCGGCGATGTTGCCGAAGGCGTTCATGATGCCCCACACCGTGCCGAACAGGCCGATGAAGGGCGACGAGGTGGCGACCACCGACAGCACGCCCAGGCCGTTCTCGATCTTCTGGCTCTCGCGGGCGATGACGGAATCCAGGCCGCGATCGATGCGGGCGATCAGCATGGCGCCTTGCGTGTCGGTCATGGCCCCGCGCGTCCGCGCCTCGCGCCAGTCCTGCAGCGTCAGCACCAGCATGCGCGGCAGGGGATCGGCCGGCTGCGGCCCGGCCTGAGCGGCCACGTCCTCGAGCGAGCGGCCGCTCTCGACCGCCTTCTCGAACTCGGTGGCGCGGGCGTTCATGCGCGAGAAGCGCACCGCCTTGTCGATGATGATGGTCCAGGACCACAGGGACGCCACGGCCAGGCCGATCATCACCGTCTTGACCACCCAGTCGGCGGTCACGAACAGCTCGATGGGATTCAGCAGGGAGGCGTCGACGGGCGGTGTCATGCGTGGTCCTTGGCGGCGAGCCCTGGAAGGGGTGTCCAACCGCCAGTTCGAGCGGCAGGACGTGGCGGTTTCATGGCCGGGGGTCTAACGAGCGTCGCGGCCTGCGTCATCAGGCGAAAGAGTGACAAGATCGTTATTGTCGAGGCGGGGCTCAAGCGCGGCGCTTCACCCTCCCCGTCCCGGGGAGGGAGGCTGAGGCCATAGGCCGAAGCCGGGTGGGGGCGGCTTGGCAAATCAAGCGCGCGTTCCGGATCACCAAGCCCTCCCCACCCGGCCTCCGCTTCGCGTCGGCCACCCTCCCCGGGACGGGGAGGGAGAACCTTGCGTGTCACCCCTCCCCCGACAGCCAGGGCGTCACCAGTTCGATCAGCCGCTTCGTCGGCCGCCGGGGCCGCCCGTCCAGGTGGATGCAGACGGCGACAACCTCGGCCTGGCACAGGACCTCCCCTTCGCGCTCGATGGTCTGTCGGATCAGCAGGCGCGGCCCCTTGATGGCCTCATAGCGGGTCCGCACCACCAGGGCGTCGTCGATGCGGGCGGGCTTCAGATATTTGATGTTCAGCTCGGCGACGACGAAGGCCAGGGGCTCGTCCTGCTCAAGCAGCTCCACGTGGCCGACGCCCGCCAGGCGCAGGAAGTCCGACCGGCCGCGCTCGAAATAGCGAACGTAATTGGCATGATAGACCAGGCCGGTGAAGTCGGTGTCCTCGTAATAGACCCGCACGGGCAACAGATGATCGCAGCCGTCGAAACGGCCGGCGCTGGGTTGGTCGGTCATGGCTCAGCTCTTGCCGGAAGGGGGGACGGCGATGACGGGCGTCTTCGCGTCAAAGCCCGGACAATAGCGCGATTTCAGCGCCGCGAACTCCGCGCTCAGGGGATCGTCGCTCATCAGGATGCGGTTGGGACGCGAGACGAAGGCCACCGCCTCCCTGCGCCCCCTCGTCCCCGCGTAGCCGCAGGCGGCGCGGCCGCGCCCAGCCTCGACATAGCGCACCTCGCCCTGCGGCCCCATCTGGGCGCGGACCTGGACCAGGGCGCGTTCGGCGGGCGTCGCCTGCGTCTGGCCGAAGCGCGCGCCCTGCGTCAGGGCGTAGAGGGCCAGGCCGCCCAGCAGGACGACAGCCACGCCGAGCCCGACGATCATCCGGTCCGTCCTGCGGGAATGCGCCAAGAGCCGCCTCCTTCTAGGGAAACCGAGGATGACCGGCTTCGCAGCCGAGGTGAAGCCCTTTTGCGAGAGATTCGCGCGCGCGACGCCTCTCCCTCCCCTTACGGGGGAGGGTGGTCGCGCAGCGACCGGGCGGGGGCGGCTTAGCTATTCGAGCGCGGCCTAGCCCGGCGCGACGGCCAGTCGCCCCGGTCAGGCGTGGAGGCCAGGATCGCCTAGCCGCCCCCACCCGGCTTCGCCCTGACGGGCTCAGCCACCCTCCCCGGGACGGGGAGGGAGAAGCGTCGCGCCCTATTTGCCGAACAGGTCCGGCGGCGGCGGCGCAGTTGGGGCCTTCGGCGCCTCCAGGCCCAGGTGCTCATAGGCCCGGGCGCAGGCCATGCGGCCGCGCGGGGTGCGCTGGATGAAGCCCTGCTGCAGCAGATAGGGCTCGATCACGTCCTCGACCGCGTCGCGCGCCTCGGCGATCGCCGCCGCCAGGGTGTCCATGCCGACCGGCCCGCCGCCGTAGTTCTCGATCAGGGCCTTGAGGAAGCGCCGGTCCAGGCTGTCCAGCCCCGCCTCATCCACCTCCAACCGCGCCAGGGCGCGCGCCGCCGCCAGTCGGTCAATGGTCTCGGCGCCCTCGGCCGTGGCGAAGTCCCGCACCCGCCGCAGCAGCCGCCCGGCGATGCGCGGCGTCCCGCGCGAGCGGCGCGCGATCTCCAGCGCCCCGTCCTCGCTGATGGGCGCGCCCATCTTGCGCGCCGCGCCGCGGATCACCGCCGTCAGCTCCTCGGGCGTGTAGAACTCCAGCCGCAGCGGAATGCCGAAGCGGTCGCGCAGCGGCGTGGCCAGCAGGCCCGCCCGCGTCGTCGCCCCGACCAGGGTGAAGGGCGCCAGGTCGATGCGCACGCTGCGCGCCGACGGCCCCTCGCCGATGATCAGGTCCAGCACATGGTCCTCCATGGCCGGATAGAGGATCTCCTCCACCTGGGGGCTCAGGCGGTGGATCTCGTCGATGAACAGGACGTCGCGCGGCTCCAGGTTGGTCAGGATGGCCGCCAGGTCGCCCGCCTTGGCCAGGATGGGGCCGGAGGTGGCGCGGAAGCCCACGCCCAGCTCGCGCGCCACGATCTGCGCCAGGGTCGTCTTGCCCAGGCCCGGAGGCCCGAACAGCAGGACGTGGTCCAGCGCCTCGGAGCGCGCGCGGGCGGCGTCGATGAAGACCTTCAGATTGCCCTTGGCCGCCGACTGGCCGACGAACTCGGACAGGGTCTGGGGCCGCAGGGCGCGGTCGTGCTGCTCGCCGGGGGCCGAGGCGGGCGAGATGATGCGGTCGTCGGTCATTTCGTCCTTCTCCCCTTGTGGGAGAAGGTGGCAGGCGTAGCCTGACGGATGAGGGGTTGCGCCCACATCCAAGATAATCTGCTGTGACTAACGGCTGAGAGACCCCTCATCCGACCTCGCTGCGCTCGGCCACCTTCTCCCACAAGGGGAGAAGGGATGATCGCGTCGCCCCTCACCGTCCCAGCTCCTGCAGACCCGCGCGGATCACCGCCGACAACTCGGCCTCCTCGCCCAGCTTGATCAGGGCGTGGTCGACGGCGCGGCGGGCGTTGATCTCGGCGATGCCCAGGCCCAGCAGGGCGGCGACCGCCTCGCCCGTCACGCTGGGCGGCGGCGGGGCGACGGCGACCTCGGCGTGGACGCCCGGCGCGGTCGGGGCGAAGACGCCGTCGGTCAGGCTCTTGCCCTTCAGTTCGGTGACGATGCGCAGGGCCAGCTTCGGCCCGACCCCGTTGGCGCGGCCCACGGCGGCCTTGTCCTCGCGCGCGACGGCGGCGGCCAGCTCGGCGGGCGGCAGCACGTCCAGCACGCCCAGGGCCGCCTTGGGCCCCACGCCCTGAATGGTCTGCAGCAGGGTGAAGACCTTGCGCTCGTCGCGGGTCAGGAAGCCGTAGAGGCGCGGCCCCTGGTCCTGGCTCCACTGGCTATGGATGAACAGGGTGGTCTCGTCGCCCGGCGCCGGCAGGCGGCCCAGCGTCCGCGCCCCGCAGGTGGCGACATAGCCCACGCCGCCGCAGTCGATCAGGCACTCCGCCTCGCCGACCTCGGCCAGGGTTCCGCGCAGGCGGCCGATCATGCGTCTTTCCTCCCCACCTGTGGGGAGGGGGACCGCGTAGCGGTGGAGGGGCAAGGCTGGCGGAACCCGGCGGCCCCTCCGTCACGGCCGCGATGCGGCCGCGCCACCTCCCCATGAAATGGGGAGGAGAAAGACAGCGTCTCGATCATGCCGCACCTCGCACGGGCATCGCCCGGAACCGCCGATGGTGCGCATGAGTGATCGCCACCGCCAAGGCGTCCGCCGCGTCCGCCTTCGCCTCGCCCGAAGTCGGCAGCAGCCGCTTCACCATGAAGGCGATCTGGCTCTTGTCGGCCTGGCCGGCCCCCACCACCGCCTTCTTGATCAAGGTCGGGGCGTATTCGGCGACGCTGAGGCCCGCCCGCGCCGGGGCCAGCATGACCGCCGCCCGCGCATGGCCCAGCTTCAGCGTCGAGGCCGGATTGACGTTGACGAAGACCTCCTCGATCGCCGCCTCGTCGCAGTCATAGGCGGCGCAGACCTCGCCGACCTGCTCCAGCAGATGCAGCAGTCGTTCGGAGAAGGGCGCCTTCTCGCTGGGCGCGACGACGCCGTGCGCGATCCAGCGCAGGCGGCTGCCCTCGCTTTCGATGACGCCCCAGCCGGTGCGGCGCAGGCCGGGGTCCAGCCCCAGAATCCGAGTCGTTTCGTTCGCCATCCGTTCCTATTGCCCCAAAGAGGGTTAGCGAACAATGACCGGGCGTTTTGTCAGAAGGTCGCTCGTCCGCTCAGTCGTCTCTGGGCATGACCGAAAAGCCCGCCAGGCCTGCCTGTTCGGCCAGGACGCTGGACAGGGCGTCGACCTTCAGCGGCATCGGACCGCGCGCCTTGACGTACTGTTCGTGGATCAAGCCGTCGGGACTGACGACATGGCCGATGCGGGTGGGTTTGAGCCCGTTGTCGGCCAGCAGGGCGCGCAGAACCTTTTCGTCCGGCGCTGCGCCGCGCGTCCAGCGCAGGGTGACGTCCATTACGCCGACGTGAGGCAGTCGCGCATCCAGAAAGCGCAGGATGGCCAGCACCAGCAGGGTCGCCCCCGCCGCGATCAGCCCCAGCTTCCACAGGCCGACGCCGAACATCACCCCGATGGCCGAGGTGGTCCACAGCGAGGCCGCCGTGGTCAGGCCGTGCACCGAGAAGCGCTCGCGGAAGATCACCCCGGCGCACAGGAAGCCGATGCCCGTCAGGATGCCGTGCGCCATCCGCGTCGGGTCGATCACCAGCCGCTGCTCCGGCAGGGCAACGAAGCCCCAGCTGGCCTGATGCATGGCGGCCAGCATCAGGACGCAGGAGGTCATGCAGACCAGGATGTGGGTGCGGAACCCGGCCGGATGGCCGTGGTAGGTGCGCTCGATCCCGATCAAGCCGCCCGCGACCATGGCCGCCGCCACGGGCGCCAGCAGGTTCAGATCCTCGACGCCCCAGTGCGTCAGCCCCCAGTCGATCGCCATCGTCGCTCCATCCCGTCATCACGACCGGCCAAGGTGAACCGCGCCGGGCCGACGGGCAAGGCGGGTCCGACGCAGGGACGCGGACCTGACCCGCGCCTCAACTCTCCGGGATCGATCGTCCCGTCGCTTGCCGGTGCGTGGCATCAGGCGCATTCTCGGCGAGCTCAGATAGCTGAAGGAGGCCCGCCATGCGCGCCGCCCTGTTCATAGCTTCCCTCGCCTGCCTGTCCCCCGCCCTGCCGACGCCGTCCATCGCCCAGGAAACGCAGAACCAGTTCATGGATCGCTGCACCATGGCCCTGGCCAGAACCGTCGGTCTGCAAAGCTACGCCGAAGGCGCCTGCGCCGAGCAGTGGCCGAAGATCACCCGCGCCAACCAGATGGTCGATGCGATCCTGTCGTTGTTCGTCGCCGGCACGCCGTCCGCGCTCGACCCGGCGGACGTTCAGGCGCGCGCCTCCATGATCCGCTGGCGTTCCCCGACCGAAGGCAGGCTGGCCGACCTCAATGTCGAGGTCACGCGCAGCCCCACAGTGCGGACGATCTTCAACTGGTCGGCCTCGGGCGAGCCGGTCCCCTTCGACCCGGTCGAGGCCCTGCGGGTGCGCGGCGCCCAGGTCGATCCCATCGGCTGCTCCGCCTATGGCGCGGGCGAGACGAACAGCGTCTGGCGCGTCGAGGCGCCGGGGCACGTCCCCTTCGCCCTGAGCGTCTATCGGCGCGAGGCGCCGACAGCTTCCGCCTTGTCGCACATCACGGTCAGCGCCGACGCCGAGCGGAACATCCCGACGCTCGGCGACCTCAGGGCCGCGGAGCCGGATCGGGACTGGATGGAAGCCTGTCCCCAGTAAGGCGCGACCGGCGGGATCAGCCCGCGTATTTGGCCGCGTCTTCGTCCGAGATGTTCTCGTTCGAATAGACCTGCTGCACGTCGTCCTCGGCGTCCAGGGCGTCCAGCAGCTTGAACAGGGTGCCGACGGAATCGCCTTCCAGGTCGATTTCCGACTGCGGCTTCCAGACGATGGCGGTCGACTTGGGATCGCCCAGCACCTTGGACATGGCCTCGGCCACCTCGTTCAGGTCCTCGAAGGCGGTCCAGATGGTGTGGCCCGGCGCGTCCTCATAGATGTCCGGCTTGACCAGATCGCTCTCGACGTCCTGGGCGCCGGCCTCGATGGCGGCCTCCATGACGGCGTCTTCGGTGCCCGCTTCGGCCGGGTAGTCGATCTTGCCCACCCGGTCCCACATGAAGGTGACCGAGCCCGATTCGCCCAGGGCGCCCCCGTTCTTGGCGAAGGCCGAGCGCACGCCCGAGGCGGCGCGGTTGCGGTTGTCGGTCAGGACCTCGACGATGATCTGGACGCCGCCGGGGCCGCGGCCCTCATAGCGGATTTCCTCCATCGCATCGACTTCGCCGCCCGAGGCCTTCTTGATGGCGCGCTCGATGTTTTCCTTCGGCATCGATTCGGCCTTGGCGTTGTTCACCGCCAGACGAAGCCGGGGGTTCATCGCCGGGTCGGGCATGCCCGACTTGGCCGCCACGGTGATTTCCCGTGACAAACGCGAGAAGAGCTTGGAGCGGACCGCGTCAGCGCGGCCCTTGCGGTGCATGATGTTCTTGAATTTCGAATGGCCGGCCATGGTCTCACCCGATGGAAATTTTGTAAGTTGGGGCGGGTCCTTTACTGGACGGGCTCCCATCTGTCACCAGAGGGGAACCCCCGGACCGCGCCGGGGATTATGCGCGGGCATGTTTGGGAGACGCCGATGGCCGCCGCCGACGACACCTATCTGGACGACGCCTATGACGAGGGCATCGACCATGCGCACGCCGGCGAGATCGTGCACTGGTACGCCAAGCGGCCGGTGACGGTGTCGACCGCCGCCGCGACCGGCTCCCTCGTCGGCGCCTTCGCCCTGGGCGTGCTGACCACGGTCGGCGCCCTGGCGGTGCTGCGCCTCTGCGAACGCGACTAGGCGCTCAGGCCTTCATCAAGCCCTCGACCTCGGCGCGGTCGCCCAGCGACGGCTGCGCCCCCGGCCGCGTCGCCGCCAGCGCCCCGGCGGCGCAGGCGAAGTGCAGGGCCGCGTCCGGCTCCATGCCTTCCAGCAGGGCCACGGCGATCGCGCCGACAAAGGCGTCCCCCGCCCCCACGGCGTCCACCGCCGTGACGCGCGGCGGCGTGGCCCAGGCCGTCTCCACCCCGTGCCGGTACATGACGGCGCCGCGCGCCCCCTTGGTCACCACCACCATGCCGCCGCCGGCGTGCAGGGCCTCGCCGTAGAAGGCGGCCTCGGTCTCATTGACCACGATCAAGTCGGCGCGGCGCAGCAGGGCCTCCGACACCGGGGCGGCGGGCGCCAGGTTGACGCAGACGAAGTCCGTGGCCCGCCCCACCGCCGCCTCCACCGTGGGGATCGGCAGCTCCAGCTGGGCGATCAGCGGCGTCTCGATGCGCGCCGGCAACTGTTCCGGCGTGACCAGATGGTTGGCCCCGGCGGCCACGGTGATCTGGTTCTCGCCGCTCGGATCGACGGTAATCAGGGCCACGCCCGTCGGCGCCGCCGGGTCCGTCTCCACTCCCGACAGGTCGACGCCGTCCGCGCGCAGCAGGGCCGTGGCCGCGCCCGCCATCTCGTCGTCGCCGACCCGGCCGATCAGGGCGACCTCGGCCCCCAGCCTGCGCGCCGCCAGGGCCTGGTTGGCGCCCTTGCCGCCCGGATGGCGGGCCAGGCTCGCCCCCGTCACCGTCTCGCCGGGCGCGGGCAGGGACGGCGCCGAGGCCACCAGGTCCAGATTGATCGAGCCGACGACAGTGATCCTCATGCGGATTCTCCCAGCCTCTCTGTGATCAGGGCGAAGACCCCGGCCGCGTCGGCCTTGGTCGCCCAGAAGTGGTTGGCCCCGGCCGCCTCGACGCGGAACTCCACCGCCGTGTGGCCGCGGGTCAGGTCGCTCTGCGTCTCCACCGCGATGCGGCAGGGCTTGAGCGCGAACAGCTCAGGCCGCAGCAGCCAGGCCACGGTGCAGGGGTCGTGCAGCGGCCCGGCGTCCCAGCCGACGATCTGCCGCTCCACCCGCTGCGAGAAGCGCAGCATGGCCGCCGCCGCGCGGGCCGAGGCCGTGGGCAGGGCCTCGATCGCCGCGATCCGCTCTTCCGTCGCCCGCACCTGGTGCGTCACGTCCAGCCCCATGACGATCATGCGGCAGCCCGAGGCGAAGACCTCGGCCGCCGCGTCCGGGTCGGCCCAGATGTTGAACTCGGCCGAGGCGGTGATGTTGCCGCCCTCGGAGCGCGCCCCGCCCATGACCACGACCGGCCCCAGATGGGCCGCCAGCCCCGGCTCGGCCCGCATGGCCAGGGCCAGATTGGTCATCGGCCCCATGACGGCCAGGGCCACGGCGCCCGCGGGCCGTTCCATCACCAGCCGCACGATGGCCTCGGCCGCCGTGCCCTCGGCCACAGGCGCGTCGGGCTCGAAGGGTTCGAGGTCGCCCAGGCCCTCGGCCCCGTGGAACTCGCCCGCCCCGGCCGGGTCGCGGCGCAGGGGGCGCTCGGCGCCCATGAAGACCGGCACGTCCTCGCGCCCGGCGATCTGGCGCAGGATGCGGGCGTTGCGCGCGGTCTTCTCGGCGCTGACGTTGCCCCCGACCGTGGTCACGGCCAGCAGGTCCAGGGCGGGCGCGGCGAAGGCGGTCAGCAGCCCCGTGGCGTCGTCCACGCCGGGGTCGCAATCGATGATGAGAGACTGTTTCACCGATCTGGTGTGCCGCCTGCGCCGCCCTGAATCAATCATCCTTCTCCCCTTGCGGGAGAAGGTGGCTCGCGAAGCGAGACGGATGAGGGGTTGCACCGTCGCGAGACCCCTCATCCGGCCCTGACGGGCCACCTTCTCCCGCAAGGGGAGAAGGGACATCCGCGCCTTGCCTCTCCGCTCGGCGCGCCCATATCCTCCGTCACACCCGCTGTTTCAGAAAGCCGCCTCCCATGACCGCCTCGGCCAAGCCCCTGAAGATCGACTTCGTCTCCGACGTCATGTGCCCCTGGTGCGCCGTGGGCCTGGGCGGGCTGGAGCAGGCCCTGGAGCGGCTGAAGGGCGAAGGCGTCGCCGCCAACATCGCCTTCCAGCCGTTCGAGCTGAACCCCGACATGGCGGCCGAGGGCGAGAACATGGGCGAGCACCTGGCCCGCAAATACGGCTCCACCCCCGAACAGTCGGCCGCCAACCGCGCCGCCATCGCCGCCCGCGGCGCCGAGGCCGGGATCGCGATCAACTTCCGCGACGACAGCCGCATCTGGAACACCTTCGACGCCCACCGCCTGCTCCACTGGGCCGGCGAGACCGCGCCGGACAAGCAGGCGGCGCTGAAACACGCCCTGTTCGGCGCCCACTTCACCGACGGCCGCAACGTCTCGGACGCCGGCGTCCTGACCGAGGCCGCCGAGGCCGCCGGGCTGGACCGCGCCGAGGCCGCCGAGGTGCTGGCCTCGGGCCGATACGTGCAGGAGGTCCGCGCCGCCCAGGCCCTGTGGCGCGCGCGGGGCATCACCTCCGTCCCCGCCGTGGTGGTCGAGGACCAGTATCTGATCTCGGGCGGCCAGCCCGCCGCCGTGTTCGAGGACGCCCTGCGCCAGATCGCGGCCAAGGCCTGACCATACCCCTCAAGCCCTCCCCCTCGAGGGGGGAGGGTTGGGTGGGGGTGCGCGCTGGCGGGCGCCCGGTCTAGGCGCATGAGACGGCGTCTCCGGCGCTCAATCCGGCCCCGGCGGCGGCTCCACCCCCATCCCCTGCCCTTCCCCCCTCGAGGGGGAAGGGAGAGCGGAAAAAACAGAGTCCAATTCGTCTGAATCGTCTGAAATCGCCCCCTCGGCCGCCGTCCCGTCCGGGTCGATGCGGGCCTGGAGGGCCTTGATGCGGGCCTCGATGGCGCGGCGTCCGGCCAGGTCGTCGGCGTCCAGGGCCACAGCCTCGCGGGCCAAAGCGGCGATCTCATTCAAGTCCGCCTCCAGCGCCTCGAAGGGATCGGGCGCGGCGGGGGCCTCGGCGGGGGGCGCCGGGGCCGGGTCGAGCGCTTGCGCCTCGCTCAGCGCCCGCCAGGTGCGCAGCCACGACGCCGCCTCGGCCGCCCGGCCGCGCCGCACCGCCCGGTTCAGCCGCATCAGGGCCTGAGCCGCCATCGCGGCCAGATCGGGGGCGTCCGCCGCCGCATCCTCGACCGGATCATCGTCGTCGGGCCAGGGATCCGGCCAAGAGCTTGAGTCCTCCGCATCGCAGCGGCGCCAGCCCTCGCGCGCGGCGCGGGACCGCAGCGTCCCCAGCTTCAGCCCATAGCGGTCGCAGACGGCCTCGGCCGTATCCCCGGCCAGATAGTCGCGCCGCGCCGCCGCCCAGGTCGCCTCGGAGCGGACGCGATAGCCGTCCCGCGGCGCCGGGTCTTCGCAGTCATGGCCGCGCGGGGCGTCAGCCGTCTCGGCCCGCTCGGCGGTCGAGGGCCGCACATGGTCGGGGATGTAGGTGGTGTCGCCGTACTCGTCCTGCTCCCACCGGCCGGAAGCGATGATGCGCGGCGCCTCCTCATGCCAGTCTTTCTCGGGCCAATCCTTCTCGGACCAGTCCTTCTCCCGCCCGCCCGAAGCCTGATCGTCCATCGCGCCGCCTCCTGCCTGAAAGGCGGAGGATGGAGGACGGGTGCGTCAGGATCGGACGGGTCATTTCCTATGACCAATCTACTCGGCCGTCGGCGATTTTGGCCTGAAGAAGTTAGTACGTTCCACCACTCCGCTTACTAACATTTCTAGAGTGGGTACGGGATTGTCTCCCATTTTTTTAGTGTTGTTCGTTGTAACAGGTCTCTGAGAAATTTCGTGAAACACCCATGCAGCCAGTTCTTCGCCGTACGCTGGAGCTTGTTTTCTGAATCCATCAATTGAAAATGCCAAATTGTATTTGTGGCTGTATTGTTGACGCAAATCGAAAAGATTTCGATACCGCCTTGCAGAGAAAAGAGTCATCCAAAACGGAGCTAGAAGAATAATAGTTCTGGACAACACCCCAGCAACAGTAACTTCATCACCCACAGCCTTTGTTGATCCGCTACCTGACAATTCTACACCAAATACAGTGAATGGTATCTCAAATACGTATGCAGCCAACAAGAAAGTTACAAGAAATAAGCATACAATTCCAACGAAGAACCATTTCATTGCGCTATCCATGCCGCGTTGAAGGTCCCTTCGCTCGTCATCAAAAGCCTTGGCCAATCCCGCCACTGTGGCTCCGCTAACCATTTCTTCCGCGCGTTTGATTAGAGCTTCAGCTTGAACGAGATACTCATCTTGCTTGGATTTATCTTCGTCCGCACGTTTGGAAATTTGTAATATTTCGGCGCGAGTTTCGGAAAGTTCCGAAGCAAACTCAGCAAGTTTGCTTCGATCTGTTTCAGCTTCATTTGCGAGATCGGATACATGATTCCGATGGTTAGATATTTGCTCCTCGTGGCCTTGAATATTTTCTAACGACGATGACACGGCGTCTCTCAAGGAAGAGACCTCAGTTGCTCTCTGCCGCGATTCTTCAGCGAGGCTATTGCCAGTTTCAGTGAGCGTTGTTGCCAGCCTTTCGAACTCGCCTAAACGCGCTTGGGCATTCTCATTGGCGACGAGAGCCGCATTGGTGGCTTCCTGTGCTTCGGCCAACTGAGCGGCCGCTCGTCGTGCAATCTCAGCTACGCTTTCTTCTAAGTACTCTTCAGAAACGGAATCTGTCGAGGCGATTGGGAGCGCGGCTCCAGCAGCCCTGAGCGTCTCCAGATTGGCAAAAATTGACTCTGCCAGCTGACCGAAGTTGTACATCTCTTCGCGCGAAAGGAGCGTAACCACGCGACCGTTAGATTCGAGGCGATATGAGCGGTTTTCATCGACGAGCGCATGACAGGCGGTATCTAGCGCTTTAACTGAAACATGAAGCGCAGTAGTTGATGCCACAAGGGAGTTAATGATCGAGCTTGGTAGGTTTGAAAAACGATTGGATCGGACGTTGCGAAGGCTTCGAACTGTCCGGGTCGCTTCCAGCGTTAGTTCTAAAAGTGAAAAGCCGCGCCCCTCAATTTCCCCCATCTCCAAGAACGATTGCTTAGATCCGCTCTTGAACTCACGAAAAAATTGCGCGGAATTTGACAGCCAACCATTCATCTCGCGCAAATCATCACGCATTCGACGGACGTTTTTCTCGTGTTCCCTAAACATTGCCCCTCCGCGATTTCAAATCACAACGCTAGGTGATCGGCGAGACGGGGTCTAGGGAAGCTTTACCTTAGCCGCTGGCGCGTAAGACGTGTCAGGGTGCTCGGGCGCTGCACCAAAACTACCCGGTTAGTGCGTGAGCCCCTACAAGCTGCTACGGCAGAGTCTCGGTGATGCTCTCGCGGCGCTGATGTCCGACGTCATGGTCAGCGTTGCGCGCGAGGAATCGGACGCGGGGCTAACCGAAGCCGCCTCGCGTCCACAGTCCTGATCCCGGCGTCGGCCGGCTACACCTTCACCTCGATCTCCCCGCCCCCGGCTCTGAACTTCGCGCTCATCTCGGCCATGCCCGCCTCGGCGTCGGTCAGGCTGGCGCCCGCGTCGTTCTGGGCCTTGGCGGCGTCGCGGATGTCCTGGCTGATCTTCATGCTGCAGAACTTCGGGCCGCACATGGAGCAGAAGTGGGCGGTCTTGTGCGCCTCCTTCGGCAGGGTCTCGTCGTGGAATTTGCGGGCGGTCTCGGGGTCGAGGGAGAGGTTGAACTGGTCCTCCCAGCGGAACTCGAAGCGGGCTCTGGAGAGGGCGTCGTCGTGGGCGCGGGCGCCGGGGTGGCCCTTGGCCAGGTCGGCGGCGTGGGCGGCGATCTTGTAGGTGATGACGCCGTCCTTGACGTCCTGACGGTCGGGCAGGCCCAGATGCTCCTTGGGCGTGACGTAGCAGAGCATGGCCGTGCCGAACCAGCCGATCATGGCCGCGCCGATGGCGGACGTGATGTGGTCATAGCCGGGGGCGATGTCGGTGGTCAGGGGCCCGAGCGTATAGAAGGGCGCCTCGTGGCAGTGCTTGAGCTGCTCGTCCATGTTGGCCTTGATCTTGTGCATCGGCACGTGGCCGGGGCCTTCGATCATGACCTGGCACCCCTTGGCCCAGGCGATCTTGGTCAGTTCGCCGAGGGTGCGCAGCTCGGCGAACTGGGCCTCGTCATTGGCGTCGGCGATGGAGCCGGGGCGCAGGCCGTCGCCCAGGGAGAAGCTGACATCATAGGCGCGCATGATGTCGCAGATGTCCTCGAAATGCTCGTAGAGGAAGCTCTCCTTGTGGTGGGCCAGGCACCACTTCGCCATGATGGAGCCGCCGCGCGAGACGATGCCCGTCACGCGCTTGGCCGTCATCGGCACGAAGGGCAGGCGCACGCCCGCGTGGATGGTGAAGTAGTCCACGCCCTGTTCCGCCTGTTCGATCAGGGTGTCGCGGAAGACTTCCCAGGTCAGGTCCTCGGCGACGCCGTTCACCTTCTCCAGCGCCTGATAGATGGGCACGGTGCCGATGGGGACCGACGAGTTGCGGATGATCCAGTCGCGGATGTTGTGGATGTTGCGGCCGGTCGACAGGTCCATGACGTTGTCGGCGCCCCAACGGGTGGCCCAGACCAGCTTGTCGACCTCGTCGTCGACGGATGAGAGGACGGCCGAGTTGCCGATGTTGGCGTTGATTTTCACCAGGAAGTTGCGGCCGATGATCATCGGCTCGACCTCGGGGTGGTTGATGTTGTGCGGGATGATGGCGCGGCCGCGGGCGATCTCCTGACGGACGAACTCGGGCGTCACGAAGTCGGGGATGGAGGCGCCGAAGTCCTCGCCGTCGCGGATGCAGGGGGCGGTCTGCTCGCGGCGCAGGTTCTCGCGGATGGCGACGTATTCCATCTCGGGCGTGATGATGCCGGCCTTGGCGTATTCGTACTGGGTGACGGGGCGGCCCGGGACGCCCTTGAACACCTGATGGTTGGAGGTGTCGAAGCGAGGGGCGAGGTGCTTGCCGCTGGCGTGGCCGTTGTCCTCGGGTTTGACCTCGCGCGGGTTGGCGACGGGGGCGATGTCGCCGCGATCCAGCTGCCAGCTGGATTTGACCTTGGGCAGGCCCTTCTTGATGTCGATGGTCACGGCCGGGTCGGTGTAGGGGCCGGAAGAGTCATACATCGTCACCGGCGGCTCGTTGGCGCTGGGGTGGACGGCGACCTCGCGGAAGGGGACGCGGATGTCGGGGAAGAGCTCGCCCGCCACATAGACCTTGCGCCCGCCCGCGCGGGGGCCGGTGGGGATCGTGCCGTGCTCGGCGGCGACTTCCTTGCGGGCGTCGGCGAGGGCCAGGTCGACCTGGGGCTCGTGCGGCTGTTCGTTGGAAACGTGGATATTCATTTGGCGGCCTCCTGCGAGAAGAGGTCCGCCGGCGCGGTTTGAGCGCCCCCTACGCCGGACTTCGGGCGTCGAAAGCGGTGATCTCGTCCCTTCGCCGGCATGACCCGGATCAGGTTCGACGGGTCAGAGGAGAAACCTCAATCTCAGCCGCTCGATTGCGACCCCCCGGAGAACGGCGCGACCCTAGCCCCTTTCGGCGCCGGGTCAAGCCGGGCGACGCGGGGGGCTAGAGAAGGATGCAATAGGCCTGACGCATCCTGGCGCGCGTCGCCGCGTCCAGATCGTGTGGCAGATAGGTCGCCTCCTGCCGGGTCAGGCGTAGGTCGGCGTCCGGCGCCGGGCGATGCCAGATCAGATAGCCGCATTCGTCCTGCAGCGCGTGGGACGCGACATAGTCGACGGCGCCGTAGTGCCCTGGCGGCGCGCCGGGGGGATTGGAGTACCAGGTCAGGCGGCCGATCTGGCGCTGAGTCGTCGCGCCGAGGCGGTCACGCTGGGCGCGGTTTCGGGCCGACCAGTCCTCGAGCGAGGCGCCGCCCGTCGTCGCCGCGTCGACCATCGCGAAGGCCTCGGCGTAGCGGCCGTCGTCAAGCGCGGCGAAATAGGCGTCGCTGAGGGCGGTGAGCCGAGGGTTCAGGGCCAGGGCGTCCGCTTCGCTCAGAACCGGAGCAGGCTGGATCACGGGCTCGGGCGCGGCTGGGCCGCAACGGATGTCCTGCGTGAGCGCCAGGCGGTCGGCCTGCGGCTCCGCCGTCGCGTCGGCGACCTGTTGGAGAAGTTCGAACGCATAGCGTCCGAAATGATAGCCCGCCGCGCCGCACAGCTCCGCCGCGCGCGGGCGAAGCCGCTCGGCCAGGCGCAGGGGGTCCGTTTCATCGTCCGCCGTGATGGTCAGGCGCCAGGCGCCCGGTCCGTTCGGCTCAGCCCTTATCTGCGGATCCGCCTGCAAGGCGATCGAAGCCAGGGCGGCCAGCAACAGCGACATCGGATCTTCCTCCTCGCGCTCGACAACAGAGATCGACGTTCCGTCGCAGTCAAGCATGAGAGGGGGAAGAGAGAGGGGGGGCGGCCCGGCTTCTCAGTCGGGGGGGCGTTAAGGCCGGGCCGCCACAGACGACGTCGGGGTTGGGGGGGCGTCCGACGGGTCCGACTGTGAGAACTGACAACCGCGCGGTTGGTTCCGCCGGTTTCGGCGTGTTAGCCACGATTATCGAACAAGACTCGTTTTTCTCGCTGAACCGCCGATTTCTCGGGCCGGGCGGACCAGTCCGATACAGTAGGAGCGTTGCGCATGGGCCGGATTCTGGGGGTGCTGGGGGGCATGGGCCCGGCGGCGACGCTGGCCTTCCTGACGCGGGTGCAGGCCCTGACCCCGGCGTCGCGCGACGAGGACCACATCCGCGTCATCGCCGACATCAACCCCCAGGTGCCCAACCGCCATACCCAGCCCGAGGCGGCGGGCCGGACCCTTGGCGAGATGGCGCGAGCGCTGAAGACGGCGGGGGCCGAGATCCTGGCCATGCCGTGCAACACGGCCCACGCCCACGCCGAGGCCATCCGCGCGGCGGGCCTGCCCTTCATCGACATGGTGGCGGAAACCGCCCGAGCGGCGGGAGCGGCCGGCGCGCGGCGCATCGGCGTCCTGGCCACGCCGGGCGGCGAGGCCCTGTATGCGGCGGCCCTGGCGGCCGAGGGGCTGGAGATGGTCGCCCCCTCCCCCGCCGATCGCGAGCGCTTCATGCGGGTGGTGTTCGGGGTCAAGGCCGGCGACCTCGGCGAGGGCCAGCGGGCGGCGATGCGCGAGATGGCCGAGGCCCTGGTCGCGGCCGGGGCCGAGGCGGTCATCGGCGGCTGCACCGAGGTGCCGCTGCTGCTGGCGGCGGAGGCGGTCCCGGTTCCACTGATCGACTCGGCCGAGGTGCTGGCGCGCGCCTGCGTGGCGGCCTGCCGCTAGGGCGGCGCTCAGCCCTCTTCCGACGGGCCCTTCCTGCCCATCAGCGGCGCCAGCAGGCTGTTGACCTCGTCCATCTGGCCCTGGCCGACGGCGGCGCGTTTTTCCAAAGCGGCGGCGCGGGCGGCGAGCGCCCGCGCCTTCTCGGCGCGCGGATCGTGCTCGGGCGCGGCGGCCAGGACCGGAAGACGCGCCTCCAACTCGGCGATCAGGGCGTCGAAGCGCGCCTGATTCATGGTCTCGCCCTGCTCGAACAAGGCGATGGCTTCCTCGAGAGCGGCTTCGAAAGCGGCTTGGTCAGGCATCAGGCTCATCCTCTTATGCTTACGCTTTTCAATGAGCGGAGCCCAAGGGCGGTTCCGCCTTGGCCGTGGCGCACGAACGGTTTACGGGCCAGAGATCCACTTTTCCGACGACCGGAGCGCCCATGCGGACCGCCCACGCCCTCGCCCGCCCGCTGTTGATTGCCGCCCTGCTGGGCCTGGCCGCCTGCGAGCGCACCGCCTCGCCGAGGGTGACGGACGTCGCCGAGATTCAGGCGGCGGGCGCCGTCTGCGCCGTGCCGGACGACCTGCGCCCCGCCCGCCCCTATCGCATCCCCGAGGACGAGGTCGCGGCCGACGTGCCGGTCGCCTTCAACATGCTGGCGGTCAGCTGGTCGCCCCAGGCGTGCCGCAGCGGCAAGGACTATCCCGACGCGCAGCACCAGTGCGCCGCCAACCAGTTCGGCCTGACCCTGCACGGGCTGTGGCCCAACGGCGACGGGAACCGCCATCCGCGCTACTGCGCCGCCCCCGGCCCGGCGATGCGGGTCGAGACGGTGCGGCGGCATTTCTGCATGATCCCCTCGCCTTCGCTGCAGCAGCACGAGTGGGCGGCGCACGGCACCTGCGGCTGGGACAGCCCCGAGGCCTATTTCGCCCAGGCGGCGAAGATGTGGGACGGGCTGAACAAGCCGGACCTGGAGGCCATCCCCGCCCAGCGCCTGACCGCCGGGGCGATCCGGGACGCCTTCGTCGCCGCCAATCCGGGCTTCCCGCGCGACGGGGTCTTCATCGCCACCACCGACGGCTGGTTCCGCGAGGCGCGGCTCTGCTACTCGAGGGACTATCGCCCGATGCGCTGCCCGCGCGGCCTGGGCGCGCCCGACCACGAGCGGCTGCACCTGGCCCCCAAGGGCGTTCAGCCCGGCGCGCAAACCGCCGGTTAACCAAAACAGGCCAGCCTGACGGTCAGCCGTTCCCGCGGAGGCCGCCATGTCGACCATGCTGACCCAGTCCCGCCGCCGCTCCAGCGACCATTTCCAGCCCGAGGACATGGAGCCGCAGGAACAGCGCCGCCTGCGCGGCCTGCTGGAGCAGATCGACTACGCCGCCTATGTCGCCAACCGCGAACTGATCGGCCACGCCCTGGGCAAGGTCGACGTCGGCGCCTTCCAGAAGCTGGCCGTGCTGACCGCCCAGGCGCGGGCGCGCTGGGGGGCCGAGGCCGTGCGCCTGGCCGAGTCCGGCGCCCCGGCCACCCCCGACCAGGTGGCCCGGCTGACCTCCGCCCGCACCGCCTATGAGGAACTGGCCGAGGCTTATGACGGCCTGCGCCGCATGGTCGAGCGGGGCTATCTGCCGCTGCGATGAGGCGCGCCGCGACGGGGCGGCCGCAGATCTACGGCACGCAATTCGTCCGGATCGGCCAGGAGACGACGCGCGGCGCCTTCGCTCCCGACTTCATGCCCGACGCGGTGCGCGAGGCGACGGGCGTGCCGCGCCTCGCCGAGCAGACGGCGCCCTAGCCCAGCGGCTGAGGCTGGGTGACGACGGGCGCGTCGGGGTCGGTCTGGGTCGGACGCGCGGGCGTCGGCCGGGGACCGGCGGGCGGCGCGGGCGGAGCGGCCTCCGGCGCGGCCGGGGCCGGGGAGGAGGTCTGAGAGGGGACCGCCTGGGCCTCGGACGACGGCGCGACCGTCACGGCCGGCGGCGCGGCGGCCGACGCCGAAGCGGGAGCGCCCGACGAAGCGCCTGATGGGGCGGCCGTGTTGAGGGCGGTCGTCGCGGCGGTCGTGCGCGCCGCACGGGGCGCGGGGCGTCGGACGGCCGCAGGCGCCGCCGAGGAAGCTTCGCCCTGGGCCTCGACGGGAGTCTCGACGGCGACGGCCGGGACCGCATCCGGCCCGGCGTCGAGCGGAGTCTCGATCGGCGCGGGCGCCGCGACGGCAGGCGCCGCGGGCGGCGCCTCGGCGTTGGAGCGGGCCACCAGCCAGACCGCGACCGGGACGCCGACCACCGCCGCCGCCACCCCGGCGTAGAGGGGCCAGCGGCCGCGTCCCGACGCCGCGGCGCGCTTCGGAGCGGGAACGAAGACGGGCTCGGGCGCGGGCTCGACGATCGGCGGCGCGGCGACGGCGCGCGGGGCCTCGATGGGCGCAGCGGCGGCGGGCGCGGACGGGGCCGGGGCCGGGGGAGCGGCCTGGGGCGCAGGTTGAGGCGCCGGCTGGGGGGCGGACGGCGCGACGGCGGGCAAGGGACGCGGCGTCAGGTCGACGGGAGGCGTCGGAGCCTGGGGCGCGGGCGTCGGCGCCGCGGCGGGCGCGCGGCGCGGCACCAGGGAGCCGCCGAACAGATTGGCGGGGTTCGCGGCCGTGCGCGGCGACGGCGATGGCTGGACCGGGGTCGGCTGCGGGCGCGGCTGGGGCTTGGCCTGAGGCTGGGGGTGCGGCGGCATGGCCGTCAGCCGGGCCAGGCCCTCGTCGCGCGGCAGGGGGCCGACGCGAAACACCGCCTGGGGCGGACGGCCCCAGACGATCTGGCCGCGACGGAAGGGCTCGGCCGACGACAGGCCCTGAGGCACGCCTTGGGGCACGCCTTGGGGGGGCAGGCCTTCAGGGGCGGAAGCGGCGTTCGGCTTGGACTCGGCGTCGGACATTCGGTCTCCGGCGCCGGGGGGCGCCCATCAGGTCGAAAGGCGAGGAAGGCGCGAAAGTGAGCGGGGAGTTCGGCGCTTTCGTGACACGCGCCCCGCCGTTTTCGACCTCAGTTCTTCAGACGATAGCCCGTCTTGAAGATCCAGCCCACCACCCCCAGGCAGGCGAAGAAGAAGCCCAGCGTCGCCGTCAGGCTGAGGCCCACGCTGACGTCGCCGATGCCGTAGAAGGCCCAGCGGAAGCCCGAGATCAGATAGACCACCGGGTTGAACAGGGCCACGGTGCGCCAGCCCTCGGGCAGCATGTCGATCGAATAGAAGGCGCCGCCCAGGAAGGTCAGGGGGGTGATGATCAGCATGGGCACGAGCTGAAGCTGCTCGAAATTCTGCGCCCATATGCCGATGATGAAGCCGAACAGGGCGAAGGTGGTCGAGATCAGAATCAGGAAGGCCAACATCCAGAAGGGGTGCAGGATGTGCAGCGGCACGAACAGCGCCGCCGTGGCCAGGATGATCAACCCCAGGACCGCCGACTTGGTCGCCGCCGCCCCGACATAGGCCAGCACGATCTCGAGCGAGGACACTGGGGCCGACAGGATCTCGTAGATGGTGCCGGTGAATTTCGGGAAGTAGATCCCGAACGACGCATTGAAGATCGACTGGGTGAACAGGCTGAGCATGATCAGCCCCGGCACGATGAAGGCGCCGTAGGCGACGCCGCCGACCTCGGTCATGCGGCTGCCGATGGCCCCGCCGAAAACGACGAAATAGAGCGACGTCGTGATGACCGGCGTCACCAGCGACTGCCACAGGGTGCGCAGTGAGCGGGCCATCTCGAAGCGGTAGATGGCCCAGACGCCGTAGCCGTTGAAGCGCATCACGCCGCCTCCTCCTCGCGATCACGGTGGACCAGGCTGACGAAGATGTCCTCCAGCGAGCTCTGGCGGGTGTTCAGGTCCTTGAAGCCCAGCCCCAGGTCCGACAGGCGGCGCAGCAGGGACGGCACCCCGGTCTTCTCGGCGTGGGAATCGAAGACGTATTCCAGCTCGGCGCCGCCGTTCTTCAGCTCCAGCGGCCAGTCGGCGAGTTCGGCCGGCAGGGCGGCCAGCGGCTCCTGAAGGTTCAGGGTCAGGGTCTTCCGACCCAGCTTGCGCATCAGGTCGGCGGTGTTCTCGACCAGGATCAGCTCCCCCTTGAGGATGACGCCGACGCGGTCGGCCATCTCCTCGGCCTCCTCGATGTAGTGGGTGGTCAGGATGATGGTCACGCCCCCGTCCCGCAGGCGGCGCACCAGGGCCCACATGTCGCGGCGCAGTTCGACGTCCACCCCCGCCGTGGGCTCGTCCAGGAACAGGATGTCCGGCTCGTGGCTGAGCGCCTTGGCGATCATGACGCGGCGCTTCATCCCGCCCGACAGGGTCATGATCTTGGCGTCCTTCTTGTCCCACAGGCTGAGGTCGCGAAGGATGCGCTCGATGAGGGCCGGGTTCGGCGGCTTGCCGAACAGGCCGCGGCTGAAGGTGACGGTGGCCCAGACGGTCTCGAAGGCGTCGGTGGTCAGTTCCTGCGGCACCAGGCCGATGTGCGAGCGGGCCGCGCGATACTCCGTCAGGATGTCGTTGCCGGCGGCATGGATGGTTCCCGTCGTCGGGGTGACGATGCCGCAGACGATGGAGATCATCGTCGTCTTGCCCGCCCCGTTCGGACCCAGGAGGGCGAAGATCTCGCCCTTCTCGATCTCCAGATTCAGGTGCTTCACGGCCTGGTGGCCGGTCTTGTAGGTCTTGGTCAGGCCCTGGATGGCGATGACGGCTGGCATGTTCAGACCTCTCCTGGCGGCGTCAGAGTTAGACAGGCCTTGAAGGCGCGCTCAAGGGGGAGCTGACGACCCCTCTCCCGCCGGGAGAGGGGTCGATAGGACGAGCAGCCAGCTCCTATAGGCAGTATAGTTCGGCGCGAACCGCACAGGACGACCGTCATGTCCCCTCGCCGTTTTCTGCCCCTCCTCGCCGCGCTCAGCCTCGTGGCCTGCAACGGCTCGTCGACCCTGTCGCCGCTGGCCGGGTTCGGCGCCGACCCGCAACTGCCCGCGCCCCGGCCCCAGGCCATCCCCACGGTGAAGATCGCCCCCGCCGTCGGCTGGCCCCAGGACCGCACGCCGGTCGCGGCCCCCGGCCTGGCGGTCCAGGCCTTCGCCCTGGGGCTGGAGCATCCGCGCTGGCTCTATGTCCTGCCCAACGGCGACGTTCTGGTCGCCGAGTCCAACGCCCCGCCCAAGCCGGCCGGGACGGAGGGCGGCCTGCGCGGGGCCATCGAGCGCAGCATCATGACGCGCGCCGGGGCGGGCGTGCCCAGTCCCGACCGCATCGTCCTGCTGCGCGACGCCGACGGCGACGGGACGGCCGAGACGAGAAGCGTCTTCATGGAGGGGCTGACCTCGCCCTTCGGCATGGCCCTGATCGGGGACCGGCTCTATGTCGCCAACGCCGACGCCGTGGTCGTCGTGCCCTATCAGACGGGCCAGACGCGCATCACGGCGACCCCGGCCAAGGTCGCGGACCTGCCCGCCGGGCGCAATCACCACTGGACCAAGAGCCTGGTCGCCAGCCGCGACGGCTCCCGCCTCTACGTCGGCGTCGGCTCCAACTCCAACATCGGCGAGAACGGGCTGGACGAGGAGGTCGACCGCGCCGCCATTCTGGAGATCGACCCGGCCACGGGGGCGCGTCGCGTCTTCGCCTCGGGCCTGAGAAACCCGGTCGGCCTGGCCTGGAACCCCGAGGACGGGCGCCTGTGGGTCGCCGTCAACGAACGCGACGCCCTCGGCGACGACCTCGTGCCCGACTATATGACGGCGGTGACGCCGGGCGGTTTCTACGGCTGGCCGTGGAGCTATTTCGGCCAGAACGTCGATGCGCGGGTGACGCCCGCCCAGCCCGAGAAGGTCGCCCGTGCGATCAAGCCGGACTACGCCCTGGGCGCGCACACGGCCTCGCTGGGCCTGACCTTCTATACGGGGGCGCTCGTGCCCCAGTGGCGCAACGGGGCGATCATCGGCCAGCACGGCTCGTGGAACCGCAACCCGCCTTCGGGCTACAAGGTCGTCTTCGTGCCCTTTCGCGAGGGCCGACCGGCCGGACCGCCGCAGGATGTCCTGACCGGCTTCCGCAATGACAAGGGCGAGGCCATGGGGCGGCCCGTGGGAGTGGCGGTCGATGCGCGCGGCGGCCTGCTGGTCGCCGACGACGTGGGGAATGCGGTCTGGCGGGTGGTCCCGGCGTCCCGGCCGTGACGCCGCCGCCAAGGTGATCTTGCCCGAGCGACAGTCGTGAAGCCGTCGTCGTCAGGTCTTCGCCTCTCGCCGTCTTGCCTGTCTCTTGCCGCGCCGCCGGGCCCAAGTTGACGCAAGGGCGGCGTTCAACTTGACCTCGGGTCATCGAAAAGGACACGGGGGCCGCTTTTCTTGCGGCCTCGCCCGCCTGCGGCCCGACGCCCGGTTGACCCGGCGCGGTGCGCCGTTCATCACCATGGAACGAAACAATTGATCAGGAAGAGGCGGCGCACCTATGGGACTGGCGGCAAACATCCGGCGTGACATCAAGTTCGCTGGCGGGCTGTTCCGGCTCCTGAAGCGCATCAAGCCCATCGCGCTCGACAGCGACGTCCTGGTCTGCGACGACCTCGAGGAGGCGATCGACAAGTTCGGCCCCAACATCGCCGTCGAGGACGAGCACCGCAAGCTCACCTATCGCGAGTTCGAGGCCCTGGCGAACCGCTACGCCAACTGGGCCAAGGGACGGAACCTGAAGCGTTCGGACGTCATCGCCCTGGTGATGCACAACCGCGTGGAATACGTCGCCGCCTGGTTCGGCTTCTCCAAGGTCGGGATCGCCACCGCCCTGATCAACAACAACCTCGGCGGCGCCGCCCTGGCGCACTGCCTGAGCCTGTCGGGCGCCTTCAACGTGGTGACGGACGAGGACTGCTGGCGCGCCGTCGAGGAGGCGCGCCCCCTGGTCGATCGCAACCTGATGCTGTGGGTCCACGGCCTGGGCGAGGAGAACGAGACCAATGCGCGGCGCGACCTGGACAACGCCGTGCGCAGCGCCTCCTCGGTGCGGCCCGACCGGGCGATCCGCCAGGGCCTGACCAACCGCGACACGGCCCTGTTCATCTTCACCTCGGGCACCACCGGCCTGCCCAAGGCCGCGCGCATCCCGCATTCGCGGGCGCGGACCTATATGCGCGCCTTCGCCGGGGCCACCGCCTCGACGACCAAGGACGCGCTCTACAACTGCCTGCCGCTGTATCACTCGACCGGGGGCCTGGTCGGCGTCGGCGCGGTGCTGCTGAACGGCGGGCGGCTGATCACGCGCCGGCGCTTCTCGGCCACCCATTTCTGGCCCGACGTGAAGGCCTCGGGCGCGACCATGTTCATCTATATCGGCGAGCTGTGCCGCTATCTGGTCAACAGCCCGCCGAACGAGGACGAGCGGGCGCACAAGCTGCGCCTGGCCTTCGGCAACGGTCTGCGCCCCGACGTCTGGCCCGAGTTCCAGTCCCGCTTCGGCATCAAGGACATCCTGGAGTTCTACGGCTCGACCGAGGGCAACGTCTCCCTGTTCAACTTCGACGGCAAGGCCGGGGCCATCGGCCGGGTGCCGGGCTTCCTGAAGTCGCAGATCAACATCCGCCTGATCGCGCTCGACCCCGAGACGGGCGAGCCCATGCGCGGCTCGGACGGCCTGTGCCGCCAGGTCCCGACCGGCGAGACGGGCGAGGCGATCGGCCTGATCGCCAACGACATCCGTCACGACTTCACCGGCTACGCCGACAGGAAGGCGTCCGAGAAGAAGATCCTGAGCGACGTGTTCAAGCGCGGCGACCGCTGGTTCCGCACCGGCGACCTGATGCGCCAGGACCGCGAGGGCTACCTCTATTTCATGGACCGGCTGGGCGACACCTTCCGCTGGAAGGGTGAGAACGTCTCGACCACCGAGGTCGAACAGCGGCTGAGCGAGGCCCCCGGCGTGCAGGAAGTCATCGCCTACGGCGTGTCGGTGCCCGGCCAGGACGGCAAGGCGGGCATGGTCGGCCTGGTGCTGGGCGGCAAGTTCGACGCCGCCGGCTTCGCCGCCTGGGCCGACGAACAGCTGCCGTCCTATGCGCGGCCGGTGTTCGTGCGCCTGCTGAAATCGGCCGACACCACCGGCACCTTCAAATACCGCAAGGTCGACCTGGTGGCCGACGGCTTCGACCCCGCCAAGGTGGACGGCCCCGTCTATGTGCGCGGCGGCAAGGCCGGCTATCAGAAGCTGACCGCCAAGGCGCATGAGAGCATCCTCAGCGGCGAGACGCGGCTGTAGAGCCAAGCGCCACGCCTCTCCCTCCCCGTCCCGGGGAGGGCGGTCGCGCAGCGACCGGGCGGGGGCGGCGAGGTGATGCGAAGCGCGCTATCCGCGGTGCTTGTCGCCTCGCCCCCGGACAGCTCCCGCTGCCTTCGCTTGCGGCCCTCTTCTGCCCTTGATCCTCGGGCTCGATCGTCGAGCAGACGGACGGCACGATCCTCGGGGCAAGCCCGAGGATGACGGAAAGGGGCGGAGCGGAGCAGGGGTTTTCGGGGACGGCGGCAGGAAATGCGTCTGAATAGCCAAGCCGCCCCCACCCGGCTTCGGCTTCGCCTCAGCCACCCTCCCCGGGACGGGGAGGGAGAGGCGGCGCGCTTTCTCGAATTCTGTCCCGAACCGGGATCGGCGAAACGCGCCCTTAAACATTGACGCTGATAACAAGCGTCCTGACCCCTTAATTCCCGCGCAGGATCTCCGCCTCCGTCATGTTTCAGATCATCGGCATCATCCTGCTGTTCGCCATGGTGTTCGGCAGCTTCCTGCTGCACGGCGGCAAGATGGCGACGATCCTCTATTCGCTGCCCTATGAGCTGATGGCCATCTTCGGCGCAGGGATCGCGGCCTTCCTGATCGGCAACAGCCTGCCGGTCATCAAGGGCGCCCTGTCCGGCTTGGGCAAATGCTTCGCCGGGCCGAAGTGGAAGAAGCAGGACTACAAGGACCTGCTGGGCCTGCTGTTCCAGCTGACGCGGACGATGAAGTCCAAGGGCGTGATCGCCCTGGAAAACCACATCGAAAAGCCCGCCGAGAGCCCGATCTTCCAGAAATACCCCAAGGTGCTGAAGGACCATTTCGCCACCGACTTCATCTGCGACACCCTGCGGATGATGACCATGAACCTCGAGGATCCGCACCAGATCGAGGACGCCATGGAAAAGCAGCTGGAGAAGCACCACCACGAAGCCCTGGCCCCCGCCCATGCCCTGCAGACCCTGGCCGACGGCCTGCCGGCCCTGGGCATCGTCGCGGCCGTGCTGGGCATCATCAAGACCATGGGCTCGATCACCGAGCCGCCCGCCGTCCTGGGCAGCATGATCGGCGGCGCCCTGGTCGGCACCTTCCTGGGCGTCTTCCTGGCCTATGGCCTGGTCGGCCCCTTCGCCACGCGCCTCAAATCCATCATCGACGAGGAGTCGGCCTACTACCGCATCATCCAGTCGGTGCTGGTGGCCCACCTGCACGGCAACGCCGCCCAGATCTCGGTCGAGATCGGCCGCGGCGACATCCCCTCCTCGGCCCAGCCCACCTTCCTTGAAATGGAAGAGACCCTGGCCAGCTCCCCGACCGACGCCTGAGGTCGGACGCGCCCCGGCGAACGACCGTCACGGAACGCGAGACGGTCACGACGGTTCTCATGGGATCACGGCCGCGCGCGGCCATGCCCGGAGCAGCCCCATGCCTCTCGCCAGCCCGGCTCGCCGCCTCCTGACGCTCGGCCTGCTGTCAGCCCTGACGTGCGTGGCCGCCTGCGCCGAGTTCCCCCTGCGGCCGTCAGCCCCGGAGCCGACGCCGCCGACCCTGCCGACCGATCAGGACGAACCGCCCTACGACTCGATGAATCCGACGGCGCCTCCGCCCATCCCCCCGGACAGGGCCTGACACCGGCGGAACGTCCGGTCGTGCGCGGCTGTCGACGCGGGGCGGCGCCGCAGGAACGGGGGCCGCTCCAACGGACTTCACGAACCCGTGAGAAATCGCTTGCGCTTCTCCTCACGAAGCCGTTATCACTCCTTCAGCGAGGTTCATGGTCTCGCTTTTACCTTCTGAAGGAAGAAACCTATGCGCATCACCGCTCTGATCGCCGCTTCGGCCGCCGCCCTGGCTCTGGCCGCTTGCCAGCCCGCCGCCACCGACAAGGCTGAAGAAGCCGCCGCCGACGCCACCGCCGCCGCCGACACCGCTGCCGACGCCGCCGCCACCGCCGACGCCGCTGCGACCGACGCCGCTGCCGCCGCTGGCGAAGCCGCTGCTCCGGCCGCCGACGCCGCTGCCCCGGCTGCTGCTCCGGCTGCCGCTCCGGCCGCCCCGGCTGCCTAAGACTTCACAGTCTTAAATCGCGGTCTCCGGACCGTGATGAGAAAGGGATCGTCTTCGGACGGTCCCTTTTTTCATGCGCGCTTCCGTCCCGCCCCCGGGGTCGATAGACCGGCCGTCATGACCGCCCCGACCGACATCGCGCCCGAGCCCGCAGCCGAACGCGCCGAAGACGACGCCTCGCCCCAACTGGTGTGGGCCGATGACGGCTCGCCCCGGTCGGGCCGATTCGGCGACGTCTACTTCTCCAAGGACGACGGCCTGGCCGAGACCCGCGCGGTCTTCCTGCAGGGCTGCGGCCTGCCCGAAGCCTGGAGCGGGGCCAGGGCCGGACGCTCCGCCTTCACCGTGGCCGAACTGGGCTTCGGCACCGGACTGAACATCGTGGCCCTGCTGGACCTGTGGCGACGGACGCGGCCCGAAGACGGGCGGCTCAAGGTCTTCTCCATCGAGGGCTTCCCCCTGACGCGCGAGGAGGCCGCGCGCGCCCTGGCCGCCTGGCCGGAGCTGGCCGAGACCGCCGCCGGGGTGCTCGAGGTCTGGCCCGCGGGGACGCCGGGCTTTCACCGTCTGGACCTGCCGCAGTGGGGCGCGACGATCGACCTGGCCGTCGGCGACGCCCGGTGGGCGCTGGAGCAATGGTCGGGACCGGCCGACGCCTGGTTCCTGGACGGCTTCTCGCCCGCGCTGAACCCCGGCATGTGGTCGCCCGAGATCCTGGCCCTGGTCGCGGCCCGCTCAGCGCCCGGCGCGCGGCTGGCCACCTTCACCGTCGCGGGCGCGGTGCGGCGCGGCCTGGCCGAGCATGGCTTCGCCGTCGAGAAGAAGCCCGGCCACGGGCGCAAGCGCGAGCGGCTGGAGGCGCGCATGGCGGGCGACGCGGCCGCCGCCGGCCGCCCGCGTCATGTCGCCGTGATCGGCGCCGGGATCGCCGGAGCGGCCGCCGCGCGCGCCCTGCTCGCCGAAGGGGCGCGCGTCACCGTGGTCGAGGCCGAGGGCTCCGGCGCCGGGGCCTCGGGCTTTCCCGCCTCCCTGGTCACGCCCCGGCTGGACGCGGGCGACGCCCTGATCGCCGGCTTCCACGCCCAGGCGCTGGAGCGGGCGGGCGCCCTCTATCGCGCCCTGCCGGACGCCGTGGTCGCCGAGGGGGTCCTGCAGCTGGAGCAGGCCCCGCGCGACGCGACCCGCTTCGACAAGATCGCCGCCCAGCCGCTGTGGCCCGAGGGGGCGATGCGGCGACTGGCCCCCGCCGCCTGTTCCGAGCGCCTGGGCGAACCCACCACGCGCGGCGGGCTGATGATGGCGCAGGCCCTGGCCGTGCGGTCCTCCGCCGTGCTGGAGCCTTGGCTCAAGGGGGCGGAGCGAATCGCCGCGCGCGTGGGACGGCTGGAGCCGACGGCCAGGGGCTGGCGCGTGCTCGCCGAGGACGGCGCTCTCCTGATCGAAGTGGACGCGGTGGCGCTGGCGGCGGGCTGGGGCTCGGCCGCCCTGGCGCCCGAGCTGTCGCTGTCGCCGGTCGCGGGCCAGGCGGACTGGGTCGAAGGCGTCGCGGCCCCGCCCCCTGCCGCCTGGGGCGGCTACGTCGCGCCGACCGGCCAGGGCCTGCTCTACGGCGCCACCCACGACCGCGGCATGGAGACGCCGCAACCGTCGGACGCGGCCACGGCCCGCAACCGCGCGACCCTGGCCGCCGTTCTGCCCCGCCTGGCCGAGACGGCCGAGACGGCGCCGCGCGGCGGCCGGCGCACCGCCGTGCGCGCCACCACGCCGGACCGCCTGCCCCTGTGCGGCGAACGCCGGCCGGGCATGTTCGTCCTGACCGGCCTCGGATCGCGCGGCTTCTGCGTCGCGCCGCTGCTCGGCGAGCACCTGGCGGCCCTGATCCTGGGGCGCGCGTCGCCGCTTCCCGCCGAGGCGGCGCGACGGCTGGCGCCCGGTCGCCAGACCGCGCAACCGGCGCCCGCCGCGGACGTTTGACAGCAAAGGTTCATCGACGACCGGCTAGACTGTCGGCCCGCGCTGGTTTCCGCCCCTGGAGTTTCGCCATGTCCCGACGCCCCTCGCTGATCGCGGCCCCCTTTCTCGGCGTCCTGGCCCTCGGCGCCCTGGCCGCCTGCGCGCCGATGACGGCGCCGGGCGCCGACGCCGCCGCGACCGCCTCGACCGGGGCGCGCAAATGCCTGTTTCAGGACGACGTGCGCAGTTTCCGCGTCTCGCGGGAGAGCCGGAGCGTCTATGTGCGCGGCCTGGGCAAGACGGTGTATCGCCTGGAGGTGATGGGCGCCTGCCCGGAACTGGCCGATGCGCTGGCGATCGGCTTCGCGCCGCTGGGCGGCGGGAACAACCTGTGCACGGGCGACTATACCCGCCTGGTCGTCGGCGGCTCGCACGCGCCCCTGCCCTGCAGCGTGCGCATGACGGGCGCCCTGTCCGAGGCCGAGGTCGCCGCCCTGCCCGAGCGCGACCGCCCCTGACGGGGCGTCGCCGGCCGGATTACATCGGCGTAATAGCGGCCGAGTCCGTTTGAGCCGGGGTCGTCGAGAGGGTAAGTAGCGTTGCTATGCCCGCGCCGCCGGACAGAAGGTCAGCGTGCGTGACTGAACGCTTAACCTCCCAGGATATCCTCGTGGCGATTTCTCGACGCTTTCCGGCCCGGCTGACCGCTTCCCTGGCCCTCGCCCTGGCGGCAAGCCTGACCCTGGCCGCCTGCGGCGGACACGACAAGGCCGCCGAGAAGAAGGAAGGCGCCTCGCGCCAGACCGTCAGCGCGGCGACGGCGACCTCGGTCGCCCTGCCCTACACCGTGGTGGCGTCGGGCACGGTCTCGGCCTGGGAAGAGGTGCCGGTCGGCGCCGAGACCGGCGGGCTGACCGCGGTCGCCCTCTATGTCGACGAAGGCTCCTACGTCCGCCAGGGTCAGCCCCTGGTGCAGATGAACGACGTCCTGCTGAAGGCCCAGCTGCGCCAGCAGCAGGCGGCGGTGCAGACGGCCGAGGCCAACGCCGCGCGTGACGACGCCGCCCTGGCCCGCGCCCAGGAGCTGAAGGCGCGCGGCTTCCTCAGCCAGGCCTCGCTGGACAACGCCCTGGCCGACCAGCGGTCCTCGGCCGCCGGACTGGCCTCGGCCCGGGCCTCTCTGGCCGAGACCCAGACCCGCCTGTCGCAGGCCACCATCCGCGCCCCCGTCAGCGGCCTGATCATCAGCCGCAGCGTCACCAAGGGCCAGATCATCACCGCCGGAACCGAGCTGTTCCGCATGGTCCGCGACGGCCGGCTGGAGCTGGACGCCCAGGTGCCCGAGACGGAGCTGCCCCTGGTCCAGGCGGGCCAGAGCGCCACCATCACCGCCAGCCAGGCGGGCCAGACCACCGGCACGGTGCGGATCGTCACTCCCGAGGTCGACCGCCAGACCCGCCTGGGCCTGGCCCGCATCAGCCTGGCGCCCGGCAGCGGGCTGAAGCCCGGCATGTTCGCCCGCGCCGCCATCGAGGCGGGCGCCCGCCCGGCCACGGTCGTGCCGACCGACTCGGTCCTGTACCGCAGCAACAAGGCCGGGGTGTTCGTGCTGAACGCCGATTCCTCGGTGCGCTTCACCCCGGTGACGGTGTTGTCGCGGCGCGACGACCAGACCTCGGTCGAGGGCGTGGCCGCGGGGGCCCGCGTTGTGGTGGCCGGCGCCGGCTTCCTCAACGACGGGGACAAGGTGACGGTGGCCGCCGCCGCACCCGCAGCCCCCGCCGCCCCCCAGGCGCCCGCCAAGAAGTAAGGCCCGGCCATGAATCAGATTTCCGCCTGGGCGATCAAGAACCCCATCCCGGTCATCCTGCTGTTCCTGCTGCTGACGCTGGGCGGGGTGACCGGCTTCATGGGGATGCGGATCAACAACAACCCCGACATCGACTTCCCCCTGGTCGCCGTCACGGCCGCCCGGCCCGGCGCCGCGCCGTCGGAGATGGAGGTCCAGGTCACCCGGGTGATCGAGGATTCGATCGCCGGCCTGTCGGGCGTGCGCCACGTCTATTCCAACGTCTCGGACGGGGTGTCCTCGACCACCATCGAGTTCGAACTGGGCACCGACACGGAACGCGCCACCAACGACGTGCGCAACGCCATGAGCATGGTGCGCGCCAGCCTGCCCCAGGACATGCAGGAGCCGACGGTCCAGCGCATCGACATCACCGGCGACGCCCTGATCACCTATGTGGTGCGCTCGCCCACGATGACGCCGGAGCAGATCAGCTGGTTCATCGACAACGAGATGAGCCGCGCCCTGCTGGCCCTGGGCGGGGTCGGCGAGGTCAACCGCTCGGGCGGGGTCGACCGCGAGATCCGCGTCGAGCTGGATCCGCAGCGTCTGAGCGCCTACGGCGTCACGGCCGCCCAGGTCAGCCAGGCCCTGACCGGAGTGAACAACAACCTGCCCGGCGGCCGCGTCACCATCGCCGGGTCCGAGCGCGCCGTTCGCACCCTGGGCGCCGCCGGCTCGGTGGCGCAGTTGCGCGAGACCCTGGTGCCCGTCGGCGGCGGCAAGAGCGTGCGCCTGGGCGATCTGGGCACGGTCGTCGACAAGTGGAGCGAGCCGCGCCGCCTGGCCCGCTACAACGGCCAGGAAGCCGTGACCTTCAACTTCCTGCGCTCGCGCGAGGCCAGCGAGGTCAAGGTCTCGGAGAAGGTCCGCGCCGAGGTCGAGAAGATCGACGAGCGCCACCCGGAACTGACCATCGAACAGGTCACCTCCAGCGTGAAATACATCGAGGAGTCCTATCTCGCGTCGCTGGAGGCGCTGCTGCTGGGCGCCGTGCTGGCGGTCATCGTGGTGTGGATCTTCCTGCGCGACTGGCGCGCGACCCTGATCGCGGCGACGGCCATGCCGATGTCGCTGATCCCGACCTTCGCCATCCTGGGGCCGATGGACCAGTCGCTGAACGTGGTGACCCTGCTGGCCCTGTCGCTGACCATCGGCATCCTGGTCGATGACGCCATCGTCGAGATCGAGAACATCGTCCGCCACATGCGCGACGGCAAGCCGCCCTACGACGCCGCCTTCGAGGCCGCCGACGAGATCGGCCTGGCGGTGGTGGCCACGACCGGCACCATCATCGCCGTGTTCGCGCCCGTCGGCTTCATGCCCGGCATCATCGGCCAGTTCTTCAAGGCCTTCGCCCTGGCCGCCTGCATCAGCGTCTTCTTCTCCCTGGTGGTGGCGCGCCTGCTGACGCCGCTGATGGCGGCCTATCTGCTGAAACACACCAGGCACGAGGACAAGGACCCCTTCTGGATGGCGGGCTATCTGCGCGCCCTGAAGTGGAGCCTGCGCCACCGCTGGATCGTCTTCGTCCTGGGCGGGGCCTTCCTGTTCGGCTCGATCGGCCTGTCCGTCGCGGCCAAGATGTCGTTCGAGTTCATGTCGCCGTCCGACGAGAGCCGCGCCGCCTTCCAGGTCGAACTGCCGCCGGGCGCCACCCTGCGCCAGACCGACGCCGTGGTGCAGCAGGTCACGCGCCGCCTGAACGAACGGCCCGAGGTCACCTCGGTCTTCGCCTCGATCGGCGGCCAGAGCGTGAACCAGGCCAACGTCTATGCCGACATGACGCCCAAGGGCGAGCGCGACCTGAGCCAGCAGGCCTTCCAGCGCGTCATGGTCGACGAGCTGAAACAGATCCCCGGCGCCCGCATCCGCGCCGGCATCTCGCAGCAGGGCGGCGGTCCCGGCGACGGCACCAGCTACACCTTCTCCATCCTGGGCGACGACCCCGTCGCGCTGGAGGCCGCGGCCCGCAAGGTCGAGGAGGAGATGCGCGGGGTGAAGGGCCTGGCCAATGTGGTCAACACCGCCGCCATCGCCCGGCCGGAGATCCTGGTCACGCCGCGCCCGGACGAGGCGGCCTTGCTGGGCGTCTCGGCGGGGGCGATCTCCCAGGCCGTGCGCGTGGCCACCATCGGCGACGTCGAGCAGAACCTGCCCAAATACAATCTGGGCGACCGCCAGATTCCGATCCGCCTGCAGCTGACCGAAGAGGCGCGCCAGGATCTGAACGTGCTGGAGAGCCTGCGCGTGCCGACGGCCTCGGGCGCGTCGGTGCCGCTGAGCGCCGTGGCCGACATCGAGTTCGGCGCCGGCCCGGCCACGGTCAGGCGTCAGGACCGCTCGCGCATCGCCTCGATCTCGGCGGAGCTGGACGGCATCACCACCGGCGCGGCGGGCCAGGCGGTCAACCGCCTGCCTTCGGTGAAGAACCTGCCCGCCGGCGTGCGCCAGGTGCCGGCCGGCGACGCCGAGTTCATCCAGGAGATGCTGATCGGCTTCGGCATCGCCTTCCTGTCGGGCATCCTGCTGATGTACGCGGTGCTGACGCTGCTGTTCAAAAGCTTCGCCTATCCGGTCACCATCATGGCGGCCCTGCCCCTGGCCATCGGCGGCGCCTTCATCGCCCTGGTGATCGCGGGCAAGAGCTTCTCGATGTCGGCCCTGATCGGGGTGCTGATGCTGATGGGCATCGCGGCCAAGAACTCCATCCTGCTGGTCGACTACGTCATCATGGCCGAGAAGAGCGGGCTCTCCCGCTTCGACGCCATCATGGACGCCGCCCACAAGCGGGCGCGGCCGATCCTGATGACCACCTTCGCCATGGGGGCGGGCATGGTGCCCATCGCCATCGGCTGGGGCGCCGACGTGGAATTCCGCTCGCCCATGGCGGTCGCGGTGGTGGGGGGCTGATCTCCTCGACCTTCCTGTCGCTGCTCTACATCCCGGCGGTGTTCACCATCATCGACGACATCGCCGGCTTCGGACGGCGCCTGCTGGGCCGGATGTTCGCCGGCCAGCGGAGACTGGCGGGGGAGCGCCACACTCCGGCGGAGTGAGGCCAGCCTCAAGGTTGAACGATGAAAGCCCCCGGTCGCAAGGCCGGGGGTTTTTTCTATTTCCTCCCTTCCCCCTCGATGGGGGAAGGGCCGGGGATGGGGGTGGGCGCGCGACGATAGGGACGCTGCGCGAGAGAGACGCGACGGCGTCTCCACAGCCCGACGGGAGATCGCTTGCCGACACCCCCGCCCAACCCTCCCCCATCGAGGGGGAGGGCTTTTGCCCCCAAACGCAAAAGGGCGGGCCGGATCGCTCCGGCCCGCCCCTCGCTTTCAGACGTCGCGCTGGATCAGTAGCGGACGCGCAGGGTCACGCCGTAGGTGCGCGGCTGGCCCAGGAAGGCGTTGTAGGTCTGGGTGTCCTTCGCCGGGTTGTAGAAGGTGCCGTTCGGCTGAACCGTCGTCTGGAAGGCCGAGCCCTGCAGCGGGGCGTTGATGGCCACCTGCAGGTACTCCTCGTCCGTCAGGTTCTGCCCCCAGATGTCCAGGGCCCAGCGCTCGTCTTCCGAGCCCAGGGTGATGCGGCCGTTCAGCAGGGTCATGGCGTCCTGCATCTTGTAGGGCAGCAGGTCCGAACCCGTGTTGAACTCGGTGGAGTATTTGGCCGACAGGTTCAGGCCCAGCTTCAGCCCGGCCCCGATCGAGCGGTCGAAGGCCATCGAGCCCGTGGCCGACCATTCCGGGGCGAAGGAGGCCCGGGCGCCCGGCAGCAGGGACAGCTGCGGGAAGTTGCTCGGGTTGGTCAGGTCGGCGGCGACGAAGTGGCCGTACTTGGTGTCGGTGTAGGTCGCGCCGCCGTGGAACGACAGGCCCTCGACCGGGGTGAACCAGACGAAGTCGGCGTCCACGCCGCGCGACCTCACCTCGGGGATGGATTCGACCACGAAGGCCGTGCCCAGGAAGGTGTTGAGCTGGAAGTCCTCGAACTTCTGATCGAAGTAGGTGAGGTTGAACAGCACCGTGCGATTGAAGAGGGTGTTTTTCAGGCCCAGCTCATAGCTGTTGACCGTCTCGGCCGGGAAGTAGAGCGAGGCCGTCGGCGTGACGCCCGCCTGCACCCGGTCCAGGTTGTAGCCGAACGACTTGTAGCCGTGGGCGTAGGAGCCGTAGGCCATGACGCTGTCATTGAAGCGGTAGCTGGCCTTGATGGTGCCGGAGAACTCGCCGCCGTTGTTGTCTTCCGAGATGCGACGATTGTCGAACTGAGGATTGGCCCAGGGCAGGCAGATGTTGGCGGTCAGGCGCTGAGCCGTGGAGCTCGCCGCGTCCGCCGGCAGGCCGGCCCCGATGAAGGCGTTGGTCAGGTTGCCGACGTTGCCCAGGGCGCCGCCGCAGGCCGCGCCGTTGGTTCCCAGGTTGTCCTGGACCGCCAGCAGCCGCTTGTTGTCGTTGGTGAAGCGCAGGCCCAGGGTGACGTCGAACTGGTCGGTCAGCTTCACCGTGTTGTTGGTGAAGAAGGCGAGCGATTCCGTCGTCTGGCTGTAGTGGTCCTGCACCCCCTGGCCGACCCCGAAGCCCGGGCCGGTCGGCGCCGTCGGGCCGGCCGGCGCGGCGCCGCCCGTGGCCAGACAGCCGGTCAGGAACTGCGGCGTCGTGCCCGCCCGCGTCAGGCAGCCGATGATGTTGGGGCTCACCGGGATCAGGCCGCCGGTGCCGGTGTTCAGCTGCGACGAAATCAGCAGCGACAGGAAGGGCGTGTAGCCGGCGCCGTACCAGTAGCTGTCGGCGCGGCTGATGTTCTCGCGCGTCAGGAAGGCGCCGACCAGCCAGTCCAGGCGATCGGTGGCGCCCGCCAGGCGGAACTCCTGGGTCAGGTTCTCAAGCTCGAAACCGTAGCCGCCGTCGTTCTGGCGATAGAGCAGGTCGGCGGTGGTGTAGTCGAGGTCCATGCCGTTGACCGCCTGCCAGTTCCGCCAGGAGCTGAGCGAGGTGAAGGTGGCGTTCCACGACGGGATGTCGATGTTGGCCTCGGCCGAGAAGCCCATGTCCTCGACCTGCTGGCCGGTGCTGCGGTTGGCGTAGGCCGTGCGCGAGAAGGGCAGGGGGCCGTTGCCGGCGACGGGCGGCGTTTGCTGGCCGCCGACGGCGACGATGGCGCCATAGGTGTCGGCGGTGCGGATCTGGGTCGAGACGCAGCAGTATTCGTCGCGCTTGGAATAGTCGGCGATCAGGCGGATCGACACGTCGTCCGAGGGCAGGATCAGCAGCTGGCCGCGCGCGGTCCAGAAGTCCTGGTTCTGATCGTCCGTCTCCTGACGCGGGCCGGGGCCGGTGACCACGTCATAGAAGCCGTCGCGCTCGCGCTTGGCCATGTAGAGGCGGCCGGCGATCTGGTCCGTGATCGGGCCGGTGACCGAGCCGGCCACGCCCCAGGCGTTGAAGTTGCCGTAGGTGGCCTCGGCGCTGAAGCCGGGCACGAAGGACGGGGCCTCGGTGATGATGTTGATGACGCCGGCCGAGGTGTTCTTGCCGAACAGGGTGCCCTGCGGCCCCTTCAGCACCTCGATGCGGCTCAGTTCGCCCAGGTCGCCGAAGCCGACGCCGTTGCGCGAGCGATAGACGCCGTCGATGACCACGCCGACCGAGCTTTCCAGGCCGGGGTTGTCGCCGACGGTGCCGACGCCGCGGATGCGGGCGGTGGTCGAGGTCTCGGACTGGGTCGAGGTGACGGTCATGCCCGGCGTCAGGATCTGCAGATCCTTGATGTCGCGCACCCCGGCGCCGTCCAGTTGCTCCTGCGACAGGGTGGTGACCACGATCGGCACGTCCTGCAGGCTCTGTTCGCGCTTCTGGGCGGTGACGATGATCTCGTCCACCCGGGTCGGCGTGTCCTGGGCCGAGGCGGCGCCGGCCGCGCCGAAGGCCGCGACGCCGACCACGGCGGCCGAGGCGGTGCAGCGAAGGATGTGGTTCAAACGCATAAGGCGGCTCCCCGACTCTAGTTGGCCCGACCGCGTTCGCGGCCGTGCGCGATTCCTGTCCCAGATGACCCGCGCTCATTGAACGACGCGAGTTCGCACTCAAAGGGGTAGTCCATGCCCGAGTCACCGACAAGCAGACGCCTCACGGCGAACGATAATTTCGCCCAAGCTCGCCGCACCTGTGGCGCTAAAGAGACAAATATACTGACGCTAGGTCAATGTTATCGCCGATCAGCCAGGGGAGACGACTGATCGCCCGCCGCGTCTCTGCTTCCGCCGCGCCTCGGCCAGGGCGAGAATCGCCGCCGCCGCCAGGGCCGACAGGACCGAGCCGCCGATGACGCCCAGCTTGACCTCGATCTGCTCGGGCGAGTCCACCGCGCCCGGGAAGGCCAGGACGCCGATGAACAGGCTCATGGTGAAGCCGACGCCGCACAGCAGGCTGACGCCGTAGAGCTGCATCCAGCTCGCGCCCGAGGGCTTGTCGCCCAGCCCCAGCCTCACCGCCAGCCAGGCCACGCCGAAGACGCCCACCTGCTTGCCGAGGAAGAGGCCCAGGGCGACGGCGACGACCAGGGGGGCGAAGGCCTGCTCAAGCGACAGGCCGGCGAAGGAGACCCCCGCCTTGGCGAAGGCGAACAGCGGCAGCACCAGATAGGCTACATAGGGATGCAGGTCGTGCATGGCGTCCTTGAGCGGGCTCTGAGAGGTCTCGCGGCGCGGCTCGACCGGCACGATCAGGGCGAAGGCCACGGCGGTCAGGGAGGTGGACAGGCCCGACTGGACCGTCAGCCACCAGACGACGGCGAAGCCCAGGGTCCAGAAGGCGGCGGCCATGCGGCGACGCCCCAGGACGGCGAACAGGGCGATGACACCCAGCGCCGCCAGCAGCGGACCCCACTGCACCCCCTGGCTGAACAGGACAGCGATCAGGGCGATGGCGCCCAGGTCGTCGACGATGGCCAGGGTCAGCAGGAAGACCCGCAGGGAGGACGGCAGGCTGCGCCCGACCACGGCGAAGACGGCCAGGGCGAAGGCGATGTCGGTGGCCAGGGGAATGGGCCAGCCCTGCGTCGGCCCGCCCAGCGTCCCGGCGACGGCCAGATAGACCAGGCCCGGCGCCGCCATGCCGCCGAGGGCCGCCAGGATGGGCAGGGCCAGCTTCTTGGGATTGCTGAGCTCGCCCTTGAGGATCTCGTATTTGATCTCCAGACCGACGACGAGGAAGAAGACCGCCATCAGCCCTTCCTTGATCCAGTCGGAGATCGTCTCCTCCAGCCGCAGCGGGCCGATCTGCAACGCATGGATGCTCTTCAGCCAAGCGAAATAGTCGGCCGACCACGGCGAGTTGGCGACGATGAGCGCGGCCAGGGCGGCGAGGCCCAGGACGGCGCCCGAACCGGCTTCGGTCTTGAGGAAGGCGAGCGTGAATTTACCGGCCACGAAGGTCTCCGAACGTGAGATGGACTGTCGTGGCGTCAGGTTATCGACGGACGCCGGACCGGATTCGCACGAGCGCCGGCCTGGCTCCGGGATTCAATCGCGCGGAGCCTGATGTCTGCCGTTGAAAATACGGATGCCGGCCGAAGGTTCAACCCCGGCTTCGCGGTTGCGAAACCACGCGCGAGGGGGCATCTGCCCTGCCATGCCCGTCTCCCCCGCCTATCGCCCCGAGCCCCGCTTCTTCGCCCTGGGCGCCGACTACGGCGATCCCGTGAAGGCGGCCGACTTCCCACAGACGATCTTGCGCCTGCGCAACGACCGGGCGGCGGCCCAAGTCGGGCTGGAGACGCTGAGCGACGCCGAATGGGTGGCCCATTTCGGCCGGTTCGAGCCCCTGCCCGGCCAGCCCGCCCCGGTGGCCATGCGCTATCACGGCCATCAGTTCCGCATCTACAATCCCGAGCTCGGCGACGGGCGCGGCTTCCTGGCGGGCCAGTTGCGGGAGGTCCCTCAGGACGCCAACCTCCCTCAAGCAGCCTCCCTCCGCGAGGGAGGCGTTAGGGAAACAAAACAACCCCGCCTGCTCGACCTGGGCACGAAAGGCTCCGGCCAGACGCCGTGGTCGCGCCATGCGGACGGGCGGCTGACGCTGAAGGGCGGGGTGCGCGAGGCCCTGGCGGCGGCCATGCTGGAGAGCCTGGGCGTGCCGACCTGCCGCATCCTGTCGCTGATCGAGACGGGCGAGGACCTGGAGCGGCACGACGAGCCCTCGCCGACCCGCTCGGCCGTGATGGTGCGTCTGACGCATAGCCATATCCGCTTCGGCACCTTCCAGCGCGCCGCCTACTACGGGCGCAAGGACCAGATCGAGGTCCTGATGGAGCACGCCCGCAGCCTGTATCATCCGGCGGTCGCGGCGGGCGACGCGCCGGGCTTCCTGGCCGCCGTGGTCGAGGCCTCCGCCCGGCTGACGGCCAAGTGGATTTCGGCGGGCTTCGTCCACGGGGTGCTGAACACCGACAATCTGAACGTCACGGGCGAGAGCTTCGACTACGGCCCGTGGCGCTTCCTGCCCCACTACGAGCCGGGCTTCACCGCCGCCTATTTCGACCAGACCGGCCTCTACGCCTTCGCCCGTCAGCCCGAGGCGGTGTTCTGGAACCTGACGCAGCTGGCCGGCTGCCTGAAGCTGATCGCCGACGCCGAGCCTCAGGTCGTCGCCCTGACCGAGGCGCTGAACGGCTTCGGCCCCGCCTACATCCGCCATCTGCGCGCGGCCTTCCTGAACCGGCTGGGGGTCAGGAGCGTGGGCGAGGCGGCGGACCAGCGGCTGCTGGACTGCACCCTGGCGTTGGCGCGCGAGAAGAAGGAGGCCCTGCGCTGGGAGCCGCTCTTCTTCGACTGGTTCGGCGGCTTCAGCTCGGCGGCGCGCGCCCTGGGCGGGCCGCGCGGCAAGACCTATCAGGGCGAGGCCTTCGACGCCTTCCGCTTCGCCCTGATGGAGCACGAGCCGGACCGGCCCGAGCGGCTGGAGCATCCGATGTTCGCCGCCCCCGAGCCCGAAGAGATGCTGATCGACGAGGTCGAGGCCCTGTGGAGCGCCATCGACACGGCCGACGACTGGGGTCCGCTGAAGGCCAAGCTGGCCCGGCTGGACGCGGCGCGCGAGGCCTGGCGGCTCTAAGTCATCCATTGATGTCATCGACTGTTGACTCTTGCGCCGCCGGTCTTTAGACGGCGGCGGGATCGCGCTCGCATTACGGGAAATTGTGGTTACAGCCATCGTCCGGCCGCGCCGCTCCGGCATCGTGATCACAGATTGTTTCAGCCGCTTGCGAAGGCGGAGAGGCAATCTGATCTAGCGACTGTTGCTAATTGACGGTTTCGGCCATGACCACCTCGACCCTGACCCATCAGGCGCGCGCCCGCGCCGACTATCTGAACCTCGCCCTTTGGACCTTCCAGGGCTGGATCGCCATGTTCTTCATCGCCGCCGGCTACGCCAAGCTGACGGAGTCCATGACCAATCTGACGGTGCTGATGAAGTGGCCCGCCCTGGCCAGCGAGACCTTCGTGCGCGGACTGGGCGTGGCGGAACTGGTCCTGGCCGCGATGGTGCTGACGCCGCTGATCTCCTGGCGGTTCGGCCGCCCCCTGCTGCTGACGGCGGCGGCGGGCCTGCTGGCGCTCGAGGTCGTGGCCCTGGGCGTCCACGCCGTGAGCCTGGACATCGGCCTGGCCCTGACCAACGTCTTCCTGATCGCCATCACGGCGCCGGTGCTGTGGCTGCGCCGCCGCTGACCACCCGCCCCCATTGAGATTTGCGGGCCCGCCTCCTCCCCCTGAGGGCCCGCGAATACAGAGGCCGCGACCGTCCCCGGGTCGCGGCCTTTTTCTTGGCTCGCGCACTGCCCTTCACAACTTCGTAGCCCGGCGCGTGGAAAGCTTCCCTTTACGTCCGCGTCAAGTTATGAAGGCGGCATGGCGACCGCTGACGAACACCGCACCTACTCCATCCGGCAGCTGTGCCGCGAGTTCGGCGCCACCGCGCGCGCCCTGCGCTTCTATGAGGACAAGGGGCTGCTGACGCCGTCGCGCAAGGGACAGACGCGGGTCTATGGCCCGCGCGACCGCGCCCGGCTGAAGCTGATCATGCGCGGGCGGCGCATCGGCTTCACCCTGGTCGAGATCCAGGAGATGCTCGACCTCTATGACCAGAAGGACCACAACGTCCATCAGATGGCCATCGCCCTGCCGCGCCACCGCGCCCGCATCGCGGCGCTGAAGCAGCAACTCGAGGACATCGAGGGCGCCATCGAGACGGCCGAGGCCGCCTGCGCCTGGATGGAGTCCAAGCTGGCGGAACACCGCCCCGATCTTCTGCCGGGCGCCGAGGCCTACGCCAGCGTGCTGAGCGAACGCCTCAACGACCCCGACGATGCCTATCAGCCCTTCAGAGCGAGAGCGTGATCCCATGGCCTACAAGGCGCCTGTCCGCGACCTGACCTTCGTCCTGCACGACGTGCTGGCGGTCGAGAATTACGGCAATCTGCTGCCCGACGCCGACTTGTCGCGCGACCTGATCGACCAGATCGTCGAGGAGGGCGGCAAGTTCGCCGAGGAGGTCATCGCCCCGATCAACCGCATCGGCGACCAGGAAGGCTGCGTCATCACGGGCGACGCCGTGACCACGCCCAAGGGCTGGAAGGAAGCCTATCATCAGATGGTCGAGGCGGGCTGGACCAGCCTGTCGGCCGATCCGAAATACGGCGGCCAGGGCCTGCCCGCCATCGTGTCGATGGCGGTGGGCCAGTTCACGGCCGGGGCCTCGGCGGCCTTCTCCATGTATCCGGGCCTGACGGGCGGGGCCTATTCGGGCATCGAGGCCAGCGCCTCGGACGAGATCAAGGACAAATACCTGCCCAAGATGGCGTCCGGCGAATGGACCGGCACCATGAACCTGACCGAGCCGCAGTGCGGCACGGACCTGGGGCTGGTGCGCACCAAGGCCGTGCCCAACGACGACGGCTCCTATTCGATCACCGGCCAGAAGATCTGGATCTCGGCGGGCGAGCACGACTTCGCCGACAACATCATCCACACGGTGCTGGCCCGCGTCGAAGGCGCGGTTCCGGGCATCAAGGGCCTGAGCCTGTTCGTGGTGCCCAAGTTCCTGGTGAACGAGGACGGTTCGCTGGGCGAGCGCAACGGCGTGGCTTGCGCCGGCCTCGAGCACAAGATGGGCATCCACGGCAACGCCACCTGCGTCATGGCCTATGAGAACGCCAAGGGCTGGCTGATCGGCGAAGAAGGCCGCGGCATGAACAACATGTTCGTGGTCATGAACGAGGCCCGTCTGGGCACCGGCCTGCAGGGGCTGGCCATCGGCGACGCCGCCTATCAGGCCGCCGTCGCGTTCGCCAACGACCGTCTGCAGGGGCGCAGCCTGACCGGACCGAAGAACCCGGACGGCCCGGCCGACCCGATCATGGTCCACCCGGACGTGCGCCGCATGCTGCTGGAGGCCAAGGCCTATGTCGAAGGCGGCCGCGCCTTCATCCTGTGGACCGCGCTGCAGGCCGACCTGCAGAAGGCGTCGGACGAGGCCGTGGCGACCAAGGCCAAGGACTACATGGGCCTGATCACCCCGGTGCTGAAGGCCTATCTGACCGACAAGGGCTTCCACGTCGCCAGCCTGGCCATGCAGGTGCACGGCGGCTCGGGCTACACCGAACACTTCCCCGCCTCGCAGTATCTGCGCGATGCGCGCATCACCATGATCTACGAGGGCGCCAACGGCATCCAGGCGCTGGACCTGGTGGGCCGCAAGCTGCCCGCCAACGGCGGCCGCGCCATCATGAGCTGGTTCGCCGACATCGACGCCTTCGTGTCCGAGAACGGCGACGACGAAGCCATCAAGCCCTTCGTCGCCGGCCTGGCCGACGCCAAGAAGAAGCTGCAGGAAGCCACCATGTGGTTGATGCAGAACGGCATGGCCAACCCCGACAACGCGGGCGCCGCTTCGACCGACTACCTGCACATCTTCGGCCTGACGGCCTACGCCTTCATCTGGGCGCAGATGGCCAAGGCGGCGCAAGGCCGGATCGCGGCCGGGGACGCCGACCCCTTCTACGCCAACAAGCTGATGACCGGCCGCTACTTCGTCGAGCGCATACTGCCCGACGCCGGGGCGCACCTGAAGAAGCTGAAGACCGGCGCCGAGGTGCTGATGCAGATGCCGGCGGAGGCGTTTTAAGGCACGACTTCTCCCTCCCCTTCATGGGGAGGGTGGCCGTCGCGTAGCGACGACCGGGTGGGGAGGGCCAGGCGATTTACGCGCCGCGCCCGCCTCGCCATCGCTACACACCGGGCCGTAAAGTTTGTGTCGCCTCGCCGCCCCACCCGGCCGCTGCGCGGCCACCCTCCCCGGGACGGGGAGGGAGAACGCAGGATCGCTTCCATGAACGTGCTCAACAGCCCCGATCCGGACTTCATGCAGGACGAGGAGATCACCCTCTTCTCCGACTCCGTCGGCAAATGGATCGACGAGCACGCGCCGCCGGAGAAGTTCCAGCAATGGATCGCCGAGTCCTCGGTGCCGCGCGGGCTGTGGAACGCGGCGGGCGAGGCCGGCCTGCTGGGCCTGTCGCTGCCAGAAGAGGACGGCGGCTTCGGCGGCGACTATCGCCATGAGGTGGTGCTGATGCGCCAGCTGGGCTGGAAGGGCGCGGACCACTTCGGCATCAGCCTGCACAACGCCATCGTCATGCCCTACATCTGGCACTACGGCACGGCGGAGCAGAAGGCGCGCTGGCTGCCGCGTCTGCAGTCGGGCGAACTGGTCGGCGCCATCGCCATGACCGAGCCGGGCGCGGGCTCGGACCTGCAGGGGGTCAAGACCACCGCGGTCCGACAGGGCGACCACTATGTCCTGAACGGCTCCAAGACCTTCATCACCAACGGCCAGCTGGCCAACTTCATCATCGTCGTGGCCAAGACCGACCCGGCCGAAGGGGCCAAGGGCACCAGCCTGATCTGCCTCGAAACCGACGGAGCCGAGGGCTTCGAGCGCGGCCGCAACCTGCACAAGATCGGCATGGAGGCGAACGACACCTCCGAGCTGTTCTTCAACGATGTGAAGGTCCCGCTGGACAACGTCATCGGCGGAACCGAGGGCATGGGCTTCGTCCAACTGATGCAGCAGCTGCCGCAGGAGCGGCTGAACATCGCCGTTCAGGGCGTGGCCGCCGCCGAGCGCGGGCTGTCCGAGACGCTGGCCTACGTCAAGGAGCGCAAGGCCTTCGGCAAGCGGGTCATCGACTTCCAGAACACCCAGTTCAAGCTGGCCGAGGTCAAGACCAAGCTGACTGTCGCCAAGGTCTTCGTCGACCACTGCATCGGCCTGCACCTCAAGGGCCAGCTGGACGCCGCCACGGCCTCGATGGCCAAATACTGGGTCACGGACATCCAGGGCGAGGTTATCGACGAGATGCTGCAGCTGTTCGGCGGCTACGGCTACATGACCGAATATCCGATCGCCCAGCTGTACAAGGACGCCCGCGTCCAGCGCATCTACGGCGGCACCAATGAGATCATGAAGCTGCTGATCGCGCGGACGCTGTAAGCCGCGCCCGCCGGGCGCTGGCCAAGCCGGAAAACGACGATATGATTCCCCTTCCATCGGAGGAGGGAACCTCATGTCGAAAATCGTGATTATGGGCGCGGCCGTGCTGGCGTTCAGCGGCCCAGCCGCGGCGCAGACGCAGCAATGGTCGTCGCCGGTGACCACCGAGCGATGGAGCGAGGCGCCGACGCCGCCACCGCCTGCTCCTCCCGCCAACCCGACGCGTCCGGCCCCCGCGCGCCCTGCGCCCGACCGACCGAACCCGACGCCGCCCGCCCCCTCGACGGGCGCGCCCTACACCCCGCAGGTCGACGCCGACTGGATGGCCCATCCGCGTCCGGTGACCTCGCGCGCCCCCCTTCCGGCGGCGATGGTCGGGCGCTGGGAGCTGTGGGTGCCCGGCGGCGTCTGGTACAGCCAGGACGGCGCCCAGGTCCTGCGCCACCACACCGCCGGCGCGGCGCTGAACAGCCTGACCATCCGCCCCGGCGGCGCCTATGTCTGGGCCGGACGCCAGGGGCGGCTGACCGAGATCCAGCCCTGGTTCGCCCAGCCCGGCGAGCGCTATTTCGAAGTGCGGATGGACAGCCAGAACCGCTACATGGCGCGCTACGACGCCGCGAACGACCGGATCAACCTCTTCTTCTGGGGCGTGGGCGGCCACGCCGCGCGCGGCGACCGCCGCTAGGCGGGGCGGCATTGCTCAACGCCTCTCTGGCGCGATATCCAGAGACCATGATCCGTCTTCATGTTCAGGGCGACCTCGCCCCCGGCCACGCCGTCGCCCCGACCCTCGACCAGTCGCGCTACCTGACCCAGGTGATGCGGCTGAAGGCGGGCGACGACCTGCTGGTCTTCAACGGCCGCGACGGGGAGTGGCGCGCCAGCGTCGCCGAGGTGCTGAAGAAGGGCGTCATCCTGCGCGCCGAGGAACAGACGCGGCCGCAGGCCTATGGCCCCGACCTGGAGCTGATCGTCGCCGTGGTGAAGAAGGCCCGGGTCGAGACCATCGTCGAGAAGGCCGCCGAACTGGGCGCCAAGCGCGTGCGGCTGGTCCTGACCCACCGCACCAACGCCGACCGTCTGCGCCTGGACCGGCTGGACGCCATCGCCGAGGAGGCCGCCGAGCAGACGGGCCGCCTGGACGTGCCGACCGTCGACGATCCGGTGAAGCTGGACGCCATCCTCGACGGCTGGGAGGCGGGACGGCGGCTGATGTTCTGCGACGAGACCGGCGGCGCGCCGGCGGTGTCGGCCCTGACCGAAGCGGGCGAAGGCAAGTGGGCCATCCTGATCGGGCCGGAGGGCGGTTTCTCGCCCGAGGAGGGCGAGCGGCTGCGGTCCCTGCCCTTCGCCACGGCCGTCTCCCTGGGGCCGCGCATCCTGCGCGCGGACACCGCCGCCATCGCCGCCATGACCCTGTGGCAGGCGGCCGTGGGCGACTGGGAACGCTAGAAGTTTCCGCCGCCCCCTTGAGCGAGGCCGCCGCTTCGCCCATCTAGCCGCGACAGCAGAGGTTACAGATGTCCGACACGGCGCCCCTTTCCCGCGATCAGCTGATCTCCGCCATGTCCAAGGGCGAGAAGCCCGGCGACCAGTGGCGCATCGGCGCCGAGCACGAGAAATTCGGCTTCGACAAGTCGACCCTGCGCCGTCCGGCCTATGACGGCCCGGGCGGCATCAAGGCCATGCTGGACGGCCTGACCCGCTTCGGCTGGACGCCGGTGCTGGAAGGCGATCACGTCATCGCCCTGGAGCGCAAGAACGCCGAAGGCTTCACCGCCTCGATCAGCCTGGAGCCGGGCGGCCAGTTCGAACTGTCGGGCGCGCCGCTGCAGACCATCCACGACATCTGCAACGAGACCGGCCAGCACCTGATGGAGGTCAAGCAGGTCGCGGACCAGCTGAACCTCGGCTTCCTGGGCCTGGGCTTCGACCCGAAGTGGCGGCGCGAGGACATCCCCGTCATGCCCAAGGGCCGCTATGACATCATGCGCGCCTACATGCCCAAGAAGGGCAAGCTGGGCCTGGACATGATGCTGCGCACCTGCACCGTGCAGGCCAACCTCGACTTCGACAGCGAAGCCGACATGGTGATGAAGTTCCGCACGTCGCTGGCGCTGCAGCCCATCGCCACCGCCCTGTTCGCCAACAGCCCCTTCGTCGAGGGCCGACCCTCGGGCTTCCTGTCGGCGCGCGCCAACGTCTGGACCGACACCGACCCCGACCGCACCGGCATGCTGGACTTCGTCTTCCAGGACGGCTTCGGCTACGAGCGCTACGCCGACTATGCGCTGGATGCGCCCATGTATTTCGCCAAGCGCGGCCACACCTATGTCGACCTGTCGGGCCAGTCGTTCCGCGCCTTCATGGAGGGCCGGCTGGACGCCCTGCCGGGCGACCGCGCCACGGTCCAGGACTGGGCCGACCACCTGACCACCCTGTTCCCCGAGGTGCGGCTGAAGCAGTATCTGGAGATGCGCGGCGCCGACAGCGGACCGTGGAGCCGCATCTGCGCCCTGCCCGCCCTGTGGGCCGGAATCCTGTATGACGCGCCGTCGCTCGCGGCCGCCTGGGACCTGTGCAAGGACTGGGCGATCGAGGACCACGAGCGCCTGCGCCGCGACGTGACCCGCCTGGGCCTGAAGGCCGAGATCAACGGCCGCAGCGTGCGCGACGTGGCCGTCGACATGGTGGCCATCGCCAAACAGGGCTTGAAGAACCGCGCCCGCTTCTCGGGCGGCATGGTGGACGAGCGCGGCTACATCACCGAACTGGAAGACATCGCCGACAGCGGCGTGACCCCGGCCGACCGCCTTCTGGAGCTGTACGAGGGCGAGTGGAAGGGCGACCTCAGCCGCCTCTACCGCGACTTCGCCTACTGAGGCCCTGCAAGGCGGCCTTAACCGGCGCGGCGTAAAAGCGGCGGCCAATGCGCAGGGATCGCCCATGACCATCGCCTCGGCCGCCGCCTCACCGCTGACGGGACAACCGCAGACGGCGTGCGGCGAGGCGGCCGACCTGGCGACCTTCTTCGACGTGTCGCTGGATCTGCTGGTGATCCGCGACCTGGACGGCGCCATCGTGCGAGCCAGCGCCTCCTGGGCCGCCACCCTGGGCTATGCGCCCGACGACCTGGTCGGCCTGGCCATCCTGACCCTGGTCCATCCCGACGACCTGCCCTGCACCCTGGACGCTGCGACCGAGGTCGAGAACCGCCGCCCCGGCGACCCGGTTCGCGGCCATGTGAACCGCTATCGCCACCGCGACGGCCGCTACGTCACCCTGGAATGGCGGGCGCAGAAGTTCGGCGACCGCATCTACGCCGTGGCCCGCGACGTGACCGCCAAGATCGCCGCCGACCAGGCCCTGCTCGAGGCCAAGGCCGCCGCCGAGGCCGCCAGCCGCGCCAAGTCGGATTTCCTGGCCAATATGAGCCACGAGATCCGCACCCCGCTGAACGGGGTGATCGGCATCGTCGACGCCCTGTCGCGCACCGCGCTGTCGCCCGAACAGGCGGAGATGGTCAGCCTGATCAGCGCCTCGGGCGTGACGCTGCAGCGGCTGGTGTCCGACATGCTGGACGTGTCGCGCACCGAGGCCGGCGGGCTGGAGCTGGAGCTGCGACCCTTCGACCTGGACGAGGCCCTGGGCCCCGCGCTGGAAACCTTGCGCCTGCGCGCCGAGGACAAGGGCCTGGCCTTCCGGGTCGAGCGCCCGGCCCATGTGCGCGGCGTCTTCATGGGCGACAGCGTCCGCATCGGCCAGATCCTGGGCAATCTGCTGTCCAACGCCGTCAAATTCACCACCGAGGGCGCGGTCATCGTTCGGCTCGCCCTGTCGGAAAGCGACGGCGCCCCCGGCCTGCTGATGATCGAGGTCGAGGATACGGGCGTCGGCTTCGACGCCGATCACGCGGCCCGCCTGTTCCAGCGCTTCAGCCAGGCCGACAGCAGCATCACCCGGCGTTTCGGCGGCACCGGACTGGGGCTCTCGATCTGCCGCTCCCTGACCGAGATGATGGGCGGGCGCATCGAAGCCGCATCCACCCCCGGCCTCGGCAGCCGCTTCCGCGTCGAACTGCCCCTGCCGCGCGCAAACGAGGTCGAGACGCGCGTCGCCGCCGCCGCGCTCCCGTCGCGGCCCCTGCGCGTGCTGCTGGCCGAGGACCATCCGGTCAACCAGCGCCTGGTTCAGCTGATCCTGGCCGACCACGCGGCCGAACTGGTCATCGTCGAGGACGGCGCCGAAGCCGTCGCCGCCTTCGAGGCCGGCCGTTTCGACGTGGTGCTGATGGATATGCAGATGCCGGGCATGGACGGGCTGACGGCGACCCGCGCCCTGCGCGCCGCCGAAGCCGTCCGCCCCGGAACGCCGCGCACGCCGATCCTGATGCTGAGCGCCAACGCCATGGCCGAGCACCGCGACGCCGCCCGCGACGCCGGGGCCGACCTGCACCTGGCCAAGCCGATCACCGCGCGCGACCTGCTGACCGCCCTGGCCATGCTGGCGGCCGGCTGATCCGCTTCAGAAGCCCGCCAGGAAGCCCGCCACGTTGTCGCCGAGCGCGCCGACCGCATAGCCGCCTTCCATGACGATCAGCGTCGGCCGCCCCAGGGCCGCGATGCGCCGCGCCAGCACCGGATAGTCCTCGGTCGCCAGCTTGAAGTGGGAGATGGGGTCCTGCTCCCAGGTGTCAGCGCCGAAGGACACCACCAGCAGCCCCGGATCGAAGGCGTCGATCGCCGCCAGGGCCTGGTCCAGCGCCGCCAGATAGGGCGCCGCCGTCGTGCCGCGCGGCAGCGGCAGATTGAGCGTCGCGCCCTGGCCTGGCCCCTCGCCGCGCTCGTCGGCGTGGCCCCAGTAGAAGGGGTATTCGGTCCTCGGATCGCCGTGGATCGAGGCGAAGAAGACCGAGCCGTCCTCCCAGAAGATGTCCTGGGTGCCGTTGCCGTGGTGATAGTCGACGTCGAGGACGGCGACGCGCGCGATCCCGCCGTCGCGCGCCGCCCGGGCGGCGATGGCGGCGTTGTTCAGGTAGCAGTAGCCGCCCAGATAGTCGGCCCCCGCGTGGTGGCCGGGCGGGCGGCACAGGGCGAAGGCGGCGCGCTCGCTCCCGTCCAGCAGCGGCTGCAGCGCCGTCAGCGCCGTCTGCGCCGCCCAATAGGCCGCCTCCCAGGTCTGGGCGGTGATCGGCGTCCCGGCGTCATAGGAGAAGCGGCCGAGCTGGGCGTCGATGCGGTCGAGCGCCAGCGGGCGACGCCGCACCACCGGCCAGGTGTAGCCCACGGCGTCGCCCTCGCGCCCGGCCGCCAGCCAGCGGGCGTGGGCCTGTTCGAGGAAGTCGAGGTATTCCGCCGTATGCACGCGCGCCAGCGGCCCTCGGCCGAAGTCCCGCGCCGGGGCCAGCGGCCCCAGCCGTTCGCGCAGCAGCTCGGCGCGCGACGGCGTTTCGTTGTGCGCGGTCCAGCCGCCGTTGTGCATCTCCAGCGCCGGCGCGTGCGCCAGCTGCCGCTCGTCGAACACCTTGAACATGGCCTCTCCCCCGCCGCGTCGTGCGTGCCGGAGAACCGATCAGAAACGGCCTAGAAAAGCCAGCCCGCGACCACGACCCGCAGCGGATTGGCCGGGTCGGACAGCAGCCGCGCCGTGATGCCCAGGGAGATGACCACCAGCAGGGGCCGGATCAGGCGCGGGCCGAAGCGCATGGCCGCGTGCGAGCCCATCCGCCCGCCGACGAACTGGCCCACGGCCATGAGGCCCGCCAGGATCCAGACCACATGGCCGCCCGCCGCCAGCACGGCGATGCCGACGACGTTGCTCATCAGGTTCAGCGCCTTGGTGTGGGCCGTGGCCCGCGTCAGCCCCATGCCCAGCAGCATGACCAGGCTCAGCGCGAAGAAGGACCCCGTGCCCGGCCCGAAGAAGCCGTCGTAGAAGCCGATCCCGCCCGCCACGACGGCGTAGGCCAGGGGCGTCAGCCGGGCGTGGGCGTCCTCGTCCGAGGCCTTGGGGCCGAACAGGAAATACAGGGCGATGCCGACCAGCAGCACCGGCAGGACGATCATCAGCCAGCGCGCGTCCACCAGGGTCACCGCGAAGGCCCCCAGCCCCGCCCCGACCGCCGTCAACAGCATCGGCCAGCGGATCAGGCGGAAATCCACCCGCCCCTTGCGCCAGAAGTTCCACAGGGCCGAGCCCGTGCCGACGCTGCCCTGGACCTTGTTGGTGGCGATGGCGGCGACCGGGTTCAGCCCGACCGACAGCAGGGCCGGCAGGGAAATCAGCCCCCCGCCCCCGGCGATGGCGTCGATGAAGCCGGCGACCACCGACGCCAGCCCCAGCAGGGCGATGATCTCAGGCGTCAGGTCGAACACGCGCGCGGCACTCCAGCGAGGACCGCGCTATAGCCCCCGCCGCGACATTCTGCCACCGGGTCGGGATTGGGGGATGCGCCGGTTCCTGTCGGCGTTCAGGGATGAGGGCGATGGCGGCTGTCGACCGTTGCGGAGTTGAAGCTCTGCGGTTTGAGCTAAAAAGCGACAATGCAATCTGTGACCGATTTTGACGCCTCTATTTGGCAGATTAGTTATGGACCATCAGGGGGAGAAAAATCATGAGCCAAGTATCACGGGCAGCTCAGGAGTTTCGGCGTCGGATCGAGGATGAAGCGCGCTTTCTTGAAACCTGCGAGGGCGGCGACCCAGGCACGCCCGATCGTCCGTCAATCTGGGTGCTCGGAATTGAACCAGGCTGGAGCTTGGCTGACAGCGTCGCCGCCGAGAAAGAGGATGCCAAAAGAGACGATCAGTTAGAGCAATACAGCATCGACCTTCAACTCAAATGGCCCTACAATCGCAACGCATTCAAACTTCTTGCCGCTCTCAACGGCATACCTATTGAGGATTACTTAAAATTTGCCAAGCGCGCTCGTCCATTTGAGCGAGGATCGTCAGGTTACTTCAAGGCCAACCTTTTTCCGGAACCGTTCAATAAAGTGGGCTCCTGGGACGCTGAAGCAACTAAATCGACTGGATTTCCAACGAAACAAGAATACCAAGAATGGCAGCGCAAGGTCCGCTTCGCTGTCATGCGCTCTTGGATCAAGAAGTGTCGCCCCAAGCTTGTAATTGGCACAGGGCTGACACACCTCGATGACTTCCTGAACATCACAGAAACGAAAGAAACGCCTCCCACACATCGTTTTCAAGTGAATGGCCACTCCAAGAGGCTTCACGTCGCAAATTCGGGAGTTGTTCCGGTCGCCGTAGTTCCGCATCTCAGCGGCGGATCTCACGGATTGAACAGTGACGAAGCTACCCGAATTGCGGCCAAAATTATTTCAACGGCCATGAAATACTAATTTCCGATCCAAGCGGTGCTCGGCGCGGCCATGGGCCGGATTCCGGAGTTCCGTGGCGCCGCGGATTTCATCTAGCTGGGGCTGATCGCTTCAGGGGCGTCCTACGATCTCGCGAGCCGCCTGCACGTGGCCACCTTGAGCGGCGCCGCCGTGCTGTTGCTGCTCAACCGAACCCAGGAGCCGATCGGGGCCGACCGAGACATGGATCGACGCCGCGCATCGGCTGCTGCAGCTCTTAAGTCGGCTCCCCTCGCCGACCTCCGACGGTTCCGCTTTCCGTAGCGAAGGCATGAAATTCCTGCGATCAAGGCGGCCGAGCAGGAGGCGCAGCCATGACAGGGTCCATCCACATCGGCGTCGGCGGCTGGACGTTCGAGCCGTGGCGCGGGGTCTTCTATCCCGAGGGGCTGGTGCAGAAGCGCGAGCTGGAGTTCGCCAGCCGGGCGCTGACGAGCATCGAGATCAACGGCACCTACTACTCCACCTTCAAGCCCGACAGCTGGCGGAAGTGGCGCGACGAGACGCCGGACGGCTTCGTCTTTGCGGTCAAGGCCAGCCGCTACTGCACCAACAGGAAGGCGCTGTCGGAGGGCGGCGAGAGCTTCGAGCGCTTCCTGTCGCAGGGGCTGACCCTGCTGGGCGACAAGCTGGGGCCGATCAACTGGCAGTTCATGGGCACCAAGAAGTTCGACGCCGAGGACTTCGAGGGCTTCCTGAAACTGCTGCCCAAGGAGAAGGACGGGGTGCGGCTGCGCCACGCGCTGGAGGTGCGCAACCCGACCTTCGCCACCGAGCAATTCTATGACCTGGCGCGCAAATACGGGGCGGCCATCGTCTATGCGGTCGACGACGAGGAACCGACCTGGCCGCAGATCGACGAAGCGACGGCGGACTTCACCTATGCGCGGCTGATGTCCAGCCGCGAGGACGAGCCGACGGGCATGACCTCGGCCGAGCTGGACGCCGTGGCGAAACAGGCCCGCGGCTGGGCCGAGCGCGGCGACGTCTTCGCCTACTTCATCTCGGGAGCCAAGGTGCGGAACCCGGCGGCGGCGCAGGCGCTGATCGCCAAACTCAAGGACTGACCGCCATGCCCATCGCCACGCGCGCCTTCGCCGCGACTGCCGCCGACCAGCCGCTGAGCCCCTACAGCTTCGAGCGGCGCGATCCGGGGCCGGACGACGTGGCGATCGAGATCAAATACTGCGGCGTCTGCCACTCGGACCTGCATGTGGTGAAGAACGACATGGGCGGGACGCGCTATCCCATCGTGCCGGGCCATGAGATCGCCGGGGTGGTGACGGCGGTCGGCGCGAACGTCACGCGCTTCAAGGAAGGCGACCGCGTCGGCGTCGGCTGCATGGTCGACAGTTGCCGCACCTGTTCGGCTTGCCGCGAGGGGCTGGAGCAGTATTGCGAGCCGGGCATGACCCAGACCTACGGCTCGCGCGATCCCAAGGGCGCAGGCGTAGGCCAGACGATCACCCAGGGCGGCTATTCCGATCGCATCACCGTGGACCAGGCCTTCGTGCTGAAGATCCCCGACAGCCTGCCGCTGGACGCGGCGGCGCCCCTGCTGTGCGCCGGGATCACCACCTGGTCGCCGCTGAAGACCTGGGGCGTGGGGCCGGGGTCGAAGGTGGCGGTGATCGGCCTGGGGGGCCTGGGCCATATGGCGGTCAAGCTGGCCGCCGCCCTGGGCGCGGAGGTCACGGTGCTGTCGACCTCGGACCGCAAGAGGGCCGACGCCGAGCGGATGGGGGCCAAACACTTCCTGATCAATTCGGACGCGGCGGCGATGAAGGCGGCGGCCGAAAAGTTCGACCTGATCCTCAACACCGTCTCGGCCACGCACGAGATCGCCAGCCATGTGAACCTGCTGGCGCGCGACGGGACCATGGTCATGCTGGGCCTGACCACCGAGGCCCTGCCGGTCTTCGCCGTGCCCCTGCTGTGGCGGCGCCGCCGCATCGCCGGCTCGCTGATCGGCGGCGTCCGCGAGACCCAGGAGATGCTCGACTTCTGCGGCGAGCACGGCATCGCCTGCGACATCGAAGTCATCGCTCCCGACCAGATCAACACGGCCTATGAGCGGATGGAACGTTCCGACGTGCGCTATCGCTTCGTCATCGACATGGCCCGAATGCAACCTTTGGGCGCGCCCTGACTTCTCGCGCCACGCTTGGCGGGCTAAGCATGGACCCAGGGGCTGAACGGCGTCGGACGGGCGACGTCGCGGCACAGGGACAGGATGGGCAAATGGCGCGCACGGCTCTGGTCACCGGGGGCACCCGGGGCATCGGCAAGGCGATCGTTCAGCGGCTGAAGGAAGACGGACTGCAGGTCGCGGCCGGCTATTCCGGCAATGACGAGGCCGCCCAGGCCACCGCCCGCGAACTGGGCGTCATGGTGGTCAAGGGCAACGTCGGCTCGTTCGAGGACTGCGAACGAGCGGTCAGGGAGGTGGAGGCGCAGTTGGGCCCCATCGACGTCCTGGTCAACAACGCCGGCATCACCCGCGACGGCTTCTTCCACAAGATGACCCATGACCAGTGGTCGGACGTGATCCGGGTCAACATGGACAGCGTCTTCAACATGACGCGCCAGGTGATCAACGGCATGCGCGACCGCGGCTGGGGCCGGATCGTCAACATCTCCTCGATCAACGGTCAGAAGGGCCAGATCGGCCAGACCAACTATTCCGCCGCCAAGGCGGGCATGATCGGCTTCACCAAGGCCCTGGCGCTGGAGAACGCGCGCAAGGGGGTGACGGTCAACTGCATCGCGCCGGGCTACATCGACACCGAGATGGTCGGCGCCATGGATCAGAAGGTGCTGGACGCCATCGTCGCCCAGATTCCGGTCGGGCGGCTCGGCAAGGGCGAGGAAATCGCCGACATGGTCTCCTGGCTGGCCGGCGAGCGTGCCGGATATGTCACAGGGTGCACCCTCTCTTTGAACGGAGGGCAGTACTTGGTTGGCTAGGCCGCGTCCGCCCAAAATCCGCCGTTCGGGCGTTCCACGACTGTCGCCATGATGGCTGCGGTCAAGGTCGTGGCGGAGAACCCGCGCCCCTGCGCCGTCGCGACGCCGTGCGCCGCGACGCCCGCGACCCTGCGCGGCCCGCAGACGATCACCGGCCTGGCCCCGGTCCTGGCGCTAGCCCTCGCCTGCCTGGCGGGCGCCGCCGAGGCCGAGGCTCAGACCCGATCCAACGTCCAGGCCAACATCCAGGCCGAACAGAGCCGCGTCATCCGCGACCAGTCGGTCATCCGCACCACCCCGCCGCCCGGCCGCTATGTGTCCGAGGCCGGACAGGCCTTCATCCTGGACCAGGCCGGATCGCTGACCCTGCTGCGCTTCGAGCGCTCGACCGAGACCTGGGCCCTGCGCCCGTCCTCGGCCCCGCGCGGCGACACCATCTATCGCAACGACGCCGGCGATCAGGTGCTGCGCGTCACCACCGGCGGCGGCATCACCGTCTATACGACGCGCACGCCCGGCGGCTCGCCGGTGTCCCTGGCCGGGCCGCCGGTCAGCCTGGAGCCGCCGTCCCTGGGGCCGGTGCAGATGTTCAACCTCATGACCCGGCGCAGCAGCCTGGTCAGCGAGGCCATGGGCCGCCTGGTGCGCATCAACGTCTTCGGAGAGGAATCCGAGGCCCTGTGCATCGAGGCCCTGATCGTCACCACCGACGCCGTGATCCGCATCGCCCGCTCGCCCAGCGCCCGCCCCTTCCTGGACCGGCTGCGCAGCATCACCATCGTCGAAGGCCCCCGCGCCTCGGTCAGCTATTCGGGCGGCGACCTGCGCGTCGTCGTCGACCCCAAGCGCGGCATCGCCGGCCGCCCGTCCTCGGCGCGCGTCATCCGCGCCGTCATCCCGCAGGACTAGGCCGGGACAAAGGGTCCGCCTTCCCCATCTGCCCTTTTGCGCGCGCAAGGCGTATGAGGGCTGCCATGCTCACCAATCAGAGGCTGATCGCACAGTGACCTCTTCCCTCACCGCCGTCTCCGCCGAGGACAAGGCCAAGACCCGCGCCATCGTCCCGGTGTCGATGAAGGGCTACGACGCCGACTTCCAGGCCTTCTCCGACGCCCTAGGCGCCTCCTTTTCCCGCTACGGCTTCGCGGTCATCGCCGATCACGGTCTGGATCAGGGGCTGATCGACGCCGCCGTGAACGACGCCAAGGCCTTCTTCGCCCTGCCCGAGGACGTGAAGCGCCAGTATCATCAGCCCGGCACCGGCGGCGCGCGCGGCCTGACCCCCTTCGGCGTCGAGGCCGCCAAGGGCGCCAAGGCCGTGGACCTGAAGGAGTTCTGGCACACGGGCCGCGAACTGCCGGAAGGCCACCCCTATCGGAAGTACATGCGCGACAACGTCTGGCCGACCGAGGTCGAAGGCTTCCGCCAGCACGTCTATGGCCTCTATGAGGGCCTGGACGAACTGGGCCGTCGGGTGCTGAAGGCCATCGCCCGCTACCTGAAGCTGGACGACGACTACTTCGAGGACAAGGTCCAGCTGGGCAACAGCGTGCTGCGCCTGCTGCACTATCCGCCGATCCCGGCCGACGCCGAGGGCGTGCGCGCGGGCGCCCACGAGGACATCAACGTCATCACCCTGCTGTTGGGCGCCGAAGAGGCCGGGCTGCAGCTGAAGGACTCCGACGGCGAGTGGCTGGACATCGCCCCGCCCGCCGGCGCCCTGGTGGTCAACATCGGCGACATGCTGCAGCGCCTGGTCAACCACGTCCTGCCGTCGACGACGCACCGCGTGGTCAACCCGGCCCCCGAGCGTCGCGGCTTCGCCCGCTATTCGACGCCCTTCTTCCTGCACTTCAACCCGGACTTCCCGATCGAGACCCTGCCGTCGACGATCACCCCGGACAACCCGGACCGCTATGCGGGCAAGACCATCCTGGCCGAGGACTTCCTGACCGAGCGCCTCAAGGAGATCCGCCTGATCTGATCGGGCGGCGGGCTTGAAATGACGAAGGGCCGGCGGAGCGATCCGCCGGCCCTTTTGCTTGGGGGGCGACGCCCCGCCTCAGCGCGCGATGCGCAGCCGGGTAATGTCGCGGCCGATGGCCTTGAAGGCCTCCCTCAGGTCGGTGCCGCTGTCGGCCTTGAAGAAGTGGGTGTCCTTGTTGGTGGCGCAGGTCTCCATCACCTCGATCGCCGTATCCACGCCGGAACCGCCGCGGTTGCTGCCGAGGCCGAAGCCGACCGTATAGACGACGATGTTCTGAGCCTTCATGCCCTCGCACATCTTCACGGACTGCTGGAAGGGGCTGCCGTTGGTCGCCGTGCAATAGATGCGGCTGGTCGAGGACCCGCCCGTATTGGCGGCCACGTCCTGGCAGTAGGGCGCGTTGAACTCGCCGTCCGTCATCAGGACCACGGCCTTGAGGGTCTCGGAGGTGTCATAGGGCGCCGGCCGGCCGTCGCCCGTGAAGATCGAACCGAAAGTGGGCGACACCAGATACCAGCCCCAGCCGATGCCGATCTGGCCGGCGGTGTTGCCGGACGCCTGGAGCGCGCCGATCCGGTTCTCCAGATCGCTGCGCACGCTGGTCAGGGGCAGGATGGGTTGCGAGTTGCAACCGGTCGAATAGACGCGGCCCACCGGCGCGGTGACCGGCGAGACGTCGGTGTAGGCCTCGGCGCCCGTTCGCTCGCTGACGCAGTTGGTGGCGGGCAGGATCGACATGGAGCCGGCGGAGTTCTTGAAGACGAAATACTCGCAGCCGCGCACGGTGCAGTAGGCCTGGCCCGAGTTGCCATAGGCGTCATAGTTCGGGCCGAAACGATCGATGACGAAGCGATCCACGTCCAGGATTTCGATCGGAACGAAGTTGCCGTTGATGTGCGGCACGCTGTTGGTGCGCCGCTTCAGGCCGGAGGTCCCGTCGATATAGACATAGTCGTTGTCCGTCAGGCCGTGCCTTGCGGAGGTCACGATCAGTTTGCAGTCCGCCCTGAGGCATTTCGCAAACGTGCCGCTGGAGCCGTTCTTCGAGTACGACCGGGTGTCGGAACCGTCCAGGCTGAAGGTCTTCGCGTCGACGACCGTGACGGTGTGCGCGTTGTCATTGATGTTGGTGGTGTTGGACACCCCCGCGATCGCCACCCGGTCCCCGGTCTTGAGGCCGTGGTTCGTCGACGTCGTCACCACGGCGGGCTTGGCCCGCGAGACAGACGAGACGCTGCCCGAACTGTCGAAATAGCGAACGTCGGTGATCCCGGTCGGGCGGCGCAGGTCGCCGCGCGCCGCCTTGGCCAGGGTTCCGGGCAAGGTGGTGCTGGCGTCCAGCTTCACCGCCCAGTCGTAGGGCGCCAGGGCCACGCGGGAATAGAAGGGCGTCTGCTGCTGCTGGACCACGATGTCGACCAGCTCCATCGCCGCCGCGCGCAGGTCGCTGATCCGCGTCCCGGCCATGGAGCCGGTGGTGTCCAGCACCATGGCCACCTCGACGTTGCGCGAGGCGCGCAGCACCTCGGAGCGGCTGCTGACCGGCAGGTAGTCGTCCAGCAGCTTGCCGTAGGGCGGCAGGACGATGTTGGCGACCAGCACCTTGACGTTCACCCGCGCGTCCCCGGTCACGCGGTTGTCGGCCAGGACGAAGCTGGCGGTGTCCTGGGAATCCTCGGCGAAATAGCCGGGCATATTGGCCTTGAGCGCCGCCAGACCGATCCGGTTGATGTTGACGTCGTCGGTGAAGGTCGAGCGCGCGGCGGCCAGGGCGGCCGCATCCAGCGCGTCCTGAAGGTTGGCCTTCACCTTGGAGGCCTGGTGGATGTCGATGCCGCCCAGGGTGATCATCACCAGCAGCGGCAGGGCCAGGCCGAACATCATCGCCACATTGCCCTCGGTCCGGCGCAGCAGGCGCGAGACCAGTCCCTTCAGGCGGGCGCTGACCGCCTCCTGAGCGTGTTTCAGTCGGTCCATCGCTATTGCAGCCCCGGCGTTCCGTGGCGCGGACGCACGGTCCGCAGTCGGCGACAGCATGGAGCGGCAGGGTTAAGGGAAGGCCCCACGCCCACGGTTAACGGGGCGTTTCCGTCCCGCCCTTCAGCGCCGGTCGACGCAGGCGTCCAGCCCCTGCTCGCGCACCGTGCCCATGGCGGCCTGGATGCGGGCGGCGCGGCGGCGGACATAGGGGCCGGAGTTGGCCGCCTTGTAGCGGCGCGGGCTGGGCAGGATGGCGGCCAGGCGGGCGGCCTCCCGCGCGGTCAGCTTGTCCGCGCCCTTGCCGAACCAGTGCTGCGAGGCGGCCTCGGCGCCATAGACGCCCGGCGCCCATTCGGCGACGTTCAGATACATCTCCATGATCCGCCGCTTGCCCCAGCCGACCTCGATCAGGACGGTGTAGCCGGCCTCCAGACCCTTGCGCACCCAGTCACGGCCGGGCCACAGGAAGACGTTCTTGGCGGTCTGCTGGCTGATGGTCGAACCGCCGCGCACCCGGCCCGAGCCGTTCTGCTCGGCCCGCTCGTTGGCCTCCAGCGCCTTCTGGATGGCCTCGACGTCGAAGCCGTGGTGCCGGCAGAAGCGCGCGTCCTCGGCGGCGATCACCGCCTCGACCAGGCGCGGCGAGATCTTGTCCAGCGAGCGCCAGCGATAGTCCATGCCGTGCCCGGCCGCCGCCTGCTTGACCATAAGGATGGTCGCCAGCGGCGGCAGGAAGCGATGCACCGCCACCCCGGCCAGGGGGAACAGAGCCAGGATCAGCAACAGGGTCAGGAACGGCCGCCGTCTGCGGCCCTTTGCGCGGGTCATGAGTCTATTGTGGCTCAGGACGATCGAGAAATCACGGCGACGCTTGGTGCTCTTCTTCTCCCTTCCCCCTCGATGGGGGAAGGGCGGGGATGGGGGCGGGTGCGCGAGGGTAAAGATGGGCGCGGGAGGCGCGGCGACATCTCCGCGCCTCGCCGGAAACGTCCTGCCCGCACCCCCACCCTGCCCTCCCCCATCGAGGGGGAGGGTTCAGGAACTAGAGCGAAACCACGCCCGCCTGGCCGTCCTCGTCGGCCCAGGCGATGCGGGCGGCGCCGTCGCTCATGGCCAGGGCGGTGATGGGCGCGCCCTTGTCCTGCTTGACGAACGACAGGCCGCGCCCGGCCGGGTCGGCCCACCAGACGCGCCCGTCCTCCAGCCCCGCCGCCAGACGGCCATGCTGGGGCGCGGCGGCGACCTGGGCGATCAGGGTCGTCTCGTCGAAGCCGATCTCGGTCGCCTCTCGCCCCATCGGCCCGTTCGAGCCGATGAAGGGCCACAGCACCACGCCCTGCGCGCCCGAGGTGGCCAGCAGCTGCCCCTTGGCCAGGAAGGCGAAGCTCTTGATCTTGGACGGGTAGCCGCCCATCCGCATGTTCTTCTGATCCTTCAGGCGCCAGCCGTGCAGTTGGTTGTCTTGCATCGAGGTGACGACATAGGCGCCGTCGGTCGAGAAGCCGACCGCCAGATGCGACCCGGCCCAGGCCAGCTTCGTCGGCTGCTGCTGCTCGATGCGGGCGTACCACAGCCAGGCGCCGCCATAGGTCGAGGCGGCGATGCGGCGGCCCTTGGGGTCGAAGGCCACGCCCGAGACGGTGCGCTCGTGCTGGAAGTCGCGGCGGAAGTGCGGGTCCTTGACGTCCAGCACGCTCAGGGTGCGGCCCGAGGAGAAGGCGATCAGGCCCGACTCGGCCGAGGCGGCCACGGCGTCGATCCATTGCCAATTGGTCTGGGCCAGCAGCACGGCCTCGCCCTCGCGGCTCCAGACCAGCTTGCCGTCGTCGCCGCCGGTGACGATCCCCTCGCCCGAGGGGTGGACGCAGGCGCACAGGACGGCGCCGTCATGGACCTCGCTGCGGGCGCCGCTCTCGAACCGCACCGAGCCGTCGCCCAGGGCGAAGATGGCGCCCGTCTTGTCGAACAGGGCGGCGGTGACCTGGGCGTCGAAGGAAAAGGTCGGCATGTCGGCTCGCGAAAGCAGGAAAGTCAGACGCGCCTCATAGAGCGAAATCGGCTCACATGCGAACGCATGTGAACTCAGATCTTCGCTCCAGCTTGTCGCGTCCCGCGTCGCGTCTGTCGCCGGTCGGGCCTATAGAGGCGGCCATGACCCTGCTGCTCATTCCCGGCTTCATGGCCGATGCGACCCTGTGGGACGCCATGACCGACGACCTGGCTCCGTTCGGGCCCCTGGCCGCCACAGACCTCAGCCGGGGCGAAGATATCGAGAGCATGGCGGCGGCCATCCTGGGCGAGGCGCCGGAGCGGTTCGTCGCCGTGGGCTTCTCCATGGGCGGCTATGTGGCGCGGGAGCTGGCGCGGATGGCGCCGGATCGGGTCGAGGCGCTGATCCTGATCGCGACCTCGGCGCGCGGGGATACGGAAGAGCTGATCCGCCAGCGCCGCTCGGCCCTGAAGGCGCCGCCCAAGGCCTTCAAGGGGTTGAGCCGCCCGGCCATCGTCTCGTCCCTGCACCCCGATCTGGCCGACGACGAGGCGATGATCGCGCGGGTGCGCGACATGGGATTGAGGCTGGGCGGCGAGGTGTTTCATCGCCAATCGGCGATGGCGCGGGCGGGCGATCTGGAGCGGCTGGGCGAGATTGTTCAGCCGACGCTGATCGTGGCGGCGGACGCAGATCGGCTGCGCAGCGCTGAAGAGGCGGAGGAGCTGCATCGCGGGATCGCAGGCTCGACGCTGGAGACGGTGACGCACAGCGGCCACATGATCCCGCTGGAACAACCGAAGGCGCTGGCGCGGGCGATGACGGAGTGGCTGAAGACCCTCTCCTGATGGGAGAGGGTGTTATTTGTGCGTCTCGAGCCAGCGCTTCGTCATCAGTTCGCCGGACGCGTAGGCCTCCTGAAGCTCGACGCTCCAGTAGTTGAGGGCCTCCAGCGGGATCGGCGCGCCCGAGACCGCGCAGCGGACGAAATCGCCGCCCTGCATGATTTCGAACTCGGGCGTGCCGTAGATCAGTCTGGCTTCGACCCGGCCCGTCATGCCGCGCAGGCCTCGAACCCGGCCTTGAGTTCAGCCTCGTTCAGGTCGCGGCCGATGAAGACGGCGCGGCTCCAGCGGCGTTCCTTGTCGCCCCAGGGCTTCTGCAAGTCGCCTTCCAGGATCATGTGCACGGCCTGGAAGACCAGGCGGCGATCCTCGCCGGCCACGTCGATGATGCCCTTGGCGCGCAGGATGTTCTGGCCCTGCTCGCCCAGCAAACGGTCGAGCCAGGCAGTGAATTTGGCGCCGTTCAGCGGGCGGTCCAGTGTCAGGGAAATGCCCTTGATGTCGTCCTCATGGGCGTGGCCGCGCGGGCCATGCGCATGATCGTGGTCATGGTCATGACCGCAATGCTCGTCGTGGGCATGGTCCTCGGCATGGTCATGCCCATGACCGCAGTGTTCGTCGTGGACGTGGCCCTCGGCGCCGTGGGGCGGGTTCACGAAGTCCGGCTTGACCTCAAGGATGCGGTCCAGATCGAAGGCGTGCAGGCCCAGCACCTGATCCAGCGGCACGTTCGAGCGCTCGGCGCGGACGATGGGGGCCAGCGGGTTCAGCGCGCGCAGGCGGGCCTCGACGGCGGCCAGCTGGGCCTCGTCCACCAGGTCGATCTTGTTCAGGATGATGCGGTCGGCGAAGGCGACCTGCTCGCGCGCCTCTTTCGAGTCGTCCAGGCGCGCCATGACATGTTTGGCGTCGACCAGGGCGGTGACGCTGTCCAGCTGGGTCTTGGCCTTGACCTCGTCGTCGACGAAGAAGGTCTGGGCCACCGGGCCGGGATCGGCCAGGCCGGTCGTCTCGACGATGATGGCGTCGAAGGCGGGCTTGCCGGGGCGCTGGCGCTTCATCAGGCCGTTGACCACGCGGATCAGGTCGCCGCGCACCGTGCAGCAGACGCAGCCGTTGTTCATCTCGAACACGTCTTCGTCGGCGCCGACCACCAGGTCGTTATCAATGCCGATCTCGCCGAACTCGTTGACGATGACGGCGTAGCGCTTGCCGTGGTCCTCGGTGAGGATCCGGTTCAAGAGGGTGGTCTTGCCGGCGCCGAGGTAGCCGGTGAGGACGGTGACAGGGGTCTTCTGGGTCATGGGCGCTAGATGGCGCGTCGAAGGCGGAAATGGAAGACGTTCGATGCCCTCTCCTCCCTATGAAATGGGGAGGTGGATCGGCGGCGCAGACGACGAGACGGAGGGGCTTCTTGGGTCCGCCGTCGCAGGGCCCCTCCACCGCTTCGCGGTCCCCCTCCCCATTGTATGGGGAGGAAAGCGCGCTCAGCAGCTCGGGCAATCGGGCAGGACGCCCGTCTCCAGCTGCAGGGTGGTGTGGCTGATGTCGAAGCGGCGGCGCGCCAGGCCTTGCGCCTCGGCCAGGAGGGCGTCGGCGTCGGGGCGGTCGTGGACGAGGTGGGCGGTCAGGGCGGCGTCGGTGGTCGACAGGCCCCAGACGTGCAGGTCGTGCACCGCCGTCACCCCCGGCAGGGCCAGCAGGGCGGCGCGGATCTCGTCCACGTCCAGGCCGTTGGGGGCGGCGTCCAGGGCCAGGTTCACCGAGTCCTTCAGCAGGCCCCAGGTCCCGGCCATGATGACGGCGACGATGACCAGGCTGACGGCCCCGTCGATCAGCGACCAGCCGGTGAACAGGATGACGGCGCCCGCGATCACCACGCCCAGGGACACCGCCGCGTCGGCCATCATGTGCAGATAGGCCCCGCGCACGTTCAGATCCTTGTGCTGGTCCTTCATGAACATCAGGGCCGTGCCCAGGTTGATGACGAAGCCGAGCCCCGCCACCGCCATGATGACGCCCGAGGCAACGGGCGCGGGCTCGGCCATGCGGCGCACCGCCTCGAAGGCGATGGCGCCGCAGGCGAAGATCAGCAGCAGGGCGTTGGCCAGGGCCGCCAGCACCGTCGCCTTGCCGTAGCCGTAGGTGCGCTTGGGCCCCGCCGCGCGCCGCGCCAGCCAGGCCGCGCCGCCGGCCATGGCCAGGCCCAGAACGTCCGACAGGTTGTGGCCGGCGTCGGCCATCAGGGCCGTGGAATCGGCCAGGACCCCCGCCGTGAACTCGCAGGCGACGAAGGCCAGGTTGACGATCAGGCCGACGGCGTAGCGCCAGTCGCCCGTGTCCGCGAGCCCGTGATGATGGTGGCCGCCCACTCCGTGAGAATGGCCGTGCGAATGCCCATGGCCATGGGAATGATCGTCGTGATCGTGAGCGTGATCGTGCGCCATGTCCCCTCCTCTAGGCCCGGCTTCGCGGCGCGGTCAACGCCTGAAGACCACAAGTCATTGAATGTAAATATATAACCTATCAGTGCATCAATGCTGATGGCTCATCACCAGGAAGCCGATCAGGATCAGGGCGGCCCCCAGGATGGCGCCTTCATAGCGCGCCCAGCGCTCCAGCCGCAGGATGGAGTAGCCCGCCGTGGCCAGGGCGGCCAGCAGGGTCATGCCCAGCACCGTCCCCGCCGTGAAGGCCAGGGTCAGCAGGCCCAGGGCCCAGACGCCCTCGGTCGCCGACGACAGATAGATGGGCAGCAGCACCTCGCCCGGCGTCACCGCCATCATCAGCACCAGGCCCCAGAAGGCCGCCTGGTCCGACACGGCGGGCTCGGCCGCCTCGGCCGCCGGGCCGCCCGCCGTGGCCGGACGCTTCAGCGAGGCGCGGGCCAGGTAGAAGGCGCCGAACAGGAACAGCAGGGCCGCCGACAGGTGCGGCAGCAGCCCCTCGACCCAGCGGTTCAGCGCCAGGCCCGCCGCCACGATCAGGGAGCCGACCACGGCCGTCGACAATATATGGGCCAGCCCCGCCGTCACCACGGCCGTCATGACGCGCGCCACGCTCCAGCGCTGGGCGCGGCCGACCAGGACGAAGGGCAGCCAGTGGGTCGGCAGGGCCGCGTGCAGGAAGGCCGCGACGAAGCCGCCGCCCAGAAGCGACAGCAGCACCGGCTCGGCGAGATCGGGAGAGGACATGGCCGCCCTCTTAAAATGTTACTTTGTAACGGTCGAGAAGAATCGGCGAAGAATCTTCAGCTGCAACGCTCCCGTCACGTCGGCCCGCTGCGGGAGACCCGGCTTGCTTCGCGCGGGCAATCGGGCCACAGAGTTCCTCAGGAACCGGTTTCATGCGGGTTTTGGCCCGGCTGGCGTCCGTTTCACGTTGACTCTTCCGTGACCATCCGTATATGTCGCCGCTCTTCGCCCGCAGGGTCTCCTGGCGGGCGCATCCATTTTTGCGTTCACGCTGAGGCTTCCTAATGTACGCGGTGATCAAGACCGGCGGAAAGCAGTACCGGGTTCAACCGGGCGATGTGATTGTTGTCGAGAAGATCGACGGCGACGCTGGCGCTGCCGTCAATTTCGGTGAAGTCCTCATGCTGGGCGGCGACAAGGGTGTTACGGTCGGCGCTCCGCTGGTCGACGGCGCCGCTGTCGCAGCCACGCTGATCGAGACCCGCAAGGGCGAGAAGATCAAGATCTTCAAGAAGATCCGTCGTCAGGGCTATCGCCGCACGAACGGCCATCGCCAGATGGAATCGGTCCTGCGCATCACCGGCATCGAAGGCGCTGGCGAGAAGGCCAAGTGG